>CAYROM010000034.1:0-26169 GCA_964425905.1 uncultured Lachnobacterium sp.
GTTGCAATGCTTTGTGAGTCTTCCGTACAGGAAGTTATGGACTTAACCCCGGTTGCCCATTGCGCAGCCATTAAGGGAAGGGTTCCGTTCATCAACTTCTTTGACGGATTCCGTACTTCCCACGAGATTCAGAAAATCGAGACATGGGATTATGAGGACTTAAAGGATCTGGTCGATCTGGATGCGGTTGACGCTTTCCGCAGAAATGCGCTCAATCCAAATCATCCGGTTGAGATGGGCTCCGCGCAGAACCCGGATTTGTTCTTCCAGTCGAGGGAAGCTTGCAACAGTACATATGATGAGCTTCCGGCAATCGTACAGGAGTACATGGATAAGGTAAACGAGAAGATCGGTACAAACTATAAATTATTCAACTACTACGGAGCAGAGGATGCCGAGAAGATCATCATCGCTATGGGTTCCGTATGCGAGACGATCGATGAGACCATCGATTTCTTAACTGCCCGCGGAGAGAAGGTCGGCGTTGTTAAGGTTCGCCTTTACAGACCGTTCGTTAAGGAGGCGCTGATCGAGGCAATTCCGGATACGGTTAAGAGCATTGCCGTATTAGACAGAACCAAGGAGCCGGGATCTCTCGGAGAGCCGTTATATTTGGACGTTGTTGCAGCTTTAAAGGGATCTAAGTTCGATCAGGCTGCCATCACCAGCGGACGTTACGGACTGGGATCTAAGGATACCACTCCCGGACAGATCATTTCCGTATACAATAATACTGACAAGCCGAGATTTACAATCGGTATCATCGACGACGTGACCAATCTTTCCCTTGATATCAAGGAGAATCCGGTTACCACTCCGGAGGGAACCACAAACTGTAAGTTCTGGGGACTCGGAGCGGACGGTACCGTAGGCGCAAACAAGAACTCCATCAAGATCATCGGTGACAATACGGACATGTATGCGCAGGCATATTTTGATTATGACTCAAAGAAATCCGGTGGTGTTACCATTTCCCACCTGCGTTTCGGACATACTCCGATTCGTTCTACCTACCTGATCTCCCAGGCGAATTTCGTTGCCTGCCATTGTACCGCGTATATCTATAAGTACAACATGGTACAGGATCTGGTGCCGGGCGGAACCTTCCTGTTCAACACCCAGTGGACCGTAGATGAACTGGATGAGAAATTACCCGGACAGGTTAAGAGATATATCGCTGAGAATAACATCAACTTCTACATTATCGACGGTGTAAAGATCGGTAAGGAGATCGGCCTTGGAAACCGTATCAATACCGTTCTCCAGTCAGCCTTCTTCTCCCTGACAAAGCTGATCCCGGAGGAAGAGGTTATCAAACTCATGAAGGATGCGGCAACCAAGTCCTATGCAAAGAAGGGTGACGATGTCGTTAAGATGAACCATGACGCAATCGACGCCGGCGCTACCGCATACGTTAAGGTTGAGGTTCCGGAGAGCTGGAAGAACTGCGGAGATGATGATTTCACGAAGGAAATCTCCGGGGACAGAGCAGATGTAGTTGATTTCGTAAAGGATATCCAGTCCAAGGTTAACGGACAGATGGGTAACACCATTCCGGTATCCATTGTCAAGAAGTATGAGACCGGCTGGACTCCGTCCGGAAGCGCTGCATATGAGAAGCGTGGTGTTGCTACCGACGTTCCGGTTTGGGATTCCACAAAGTGTATCGAATGTAACCAGTGTTCCTATGTATGTCCTCATGCATGTATCCGTCCGGTTGCCATGACCGAGGAGGAAGCGGCGAAAGCTCCGGAAGGAATGCAGATGAAGGATCTGAATATGGTTCCGGGTTACAAGTTTGCGATCGTTGTTTCTGCCTTCGACTGTACCGGATGCGGTTCCTGTGTAAATGTCTGCCCGGACAAGGTTCAGGCAATCACTATGGCAAACTTTGAGGCAAATGAGGAGGAGCAGAAATACTTTGATTATGCGGTAACGCTTCCGGATAAAGAAGAGGTTATCGAGAAGTTTAAGATCAATTCCGTTAAGGGATCACAGTTCCGCCAGCCGCTCCTTGAGTTCTCAGGCGCTTGCGGCGGATGCGGCGAGACTCCTTATGCGAAGCTGATCACCCAGTTGTTTGGCGACAGAATGTACATTGCAAATGCAACCGGATGTTCTTCTATCTGGGGTAACTCTTCACCGTCCACACCATATACCGTAAACAAGAAGGGACAGGGTCCTGCATGGTCCAATTCCTTATTTGAGGATGCGGCGGAGTTCGGTTATGGTATGCTGCTGGCACAGAGAGCGATCCGTGACAGATTAAAGAACCAGCTGGATGATATCGCTGCAAACACCGATAAGGCGGAAGTGAAGGCTGCGATCCAGGAATGGAACGATACCTTTAACAGCGGTGTTGAGAACGGCCCGGCAACCGAGAAGCTGGTTGCTGCATTGGAGGCTTGCGGATGCGACGCATCAAAGGATATCTTAAAAGAGAAGGATTACCTTGCAAAGAAGTCCCAATGGGTATTCGGCGGTGACGGATGGGCATACGACATCGGTTTCGGCGGCGTTGACCACATCTTAGCATCCGGCAAGGATATCAACGTAATGGTATTTGATACCGAGGTTTATTCCAATACCGGCGGACAGTCCTCGAAGTCTACTCCTACCGGAGCAATCGCACAGTTTGCTGCGGGCGGTAAGGAGACAAAGAAGAAGGATCTTGCAGGCATTGCAATGAGCTACGGTTATGTATATGTCGCACATATTTCCATGGGTGCCGACATGAACCAGTGCGTAAAGGCAATTGCGGAGGCAGAGGCTTATCCGGGACCGTCGCTTATCATCGCATATGCGCCATGTATCAACCACGGTATCAAGAAGGGCATGAGCAAGGCCCAGACCGAGGAGAAGCTGGCTGTTGAGGCAGGATATTGGTTCAACTTCCGCTACAACCCGGTTGCAGCCGCTGAAGGAAAGGATGCATTTACCTTAGACAGCAAGCAGCCTACCGGAGATTATCAGGAATTCTTAAAGGGAGAGAACCGCTACGCATCTCTTGCGAAGTTCAATCCTGCAAGGGCTTCCGAGCTGTTCGCACAGTCCGAGCAGAATGCGAAGGACCGCTACGAGCACTTAAAGAAGTTAGTAACTCTCTATGCCGGCAAATAGTTCTGACGAACGGGAAAAATAAATAATAAAGGTTCCGGGTGCAGTTTGCCTGTACCCGGAATTTTTCAGTCTAAAGACAGTATTATAAATCCCATTTACAAAAATATTTCAAAATGATACAATAGCAATGTGGTCATGACTACATACGGAGGAAAAACCTATGGGCGGTCTGTTTCAAACAGTTCGAATGCAGATATTTCGCAAACAGAATAGACCGGTTGCAAGACCGATTCAGAGAAGAAATCCTCTGCCGGAGTCAAAGAAAAGCATACCCGATATAGAAAAGCGGGAGATTGTAATTACACCGCAGGTACAGGATTTTAATGAGAACATAGGAACAGGAAAGGATATAAAAAACGTGGAAGACAAAGTGTTTGCAGAGAATCGTGAATTCACAATGGAGAGTGGACTTGTGGGTGAAAAGATACCGGAAGACATATGGGCGACAGCCCTGGAGACAACAATGGGCGACAGGGTTTCGAAGGGAATATCTGGCGGGCCGGTGGAAAATACGGCGGAGGAAGAACTGGCGCAGGGCGGGCTGTCAGAGGAGAAAAACGCAGAGAATCCCATTGCGGAGGATTTTTCAGAGAAAAAGACGGACGATGATTTTTTGTTAGCGCAGATCGATGAATTTCGGGTAAAAGCGCAGCATTTGCAGCAGCTTTTACTAAATAAAGAAGCGAAAGCGCAGGAATTGCAGCAGTTAGTGGATGAACGCGAGGGAAAGGCGGAGGAATTGCAGCAGATTCTGGACGAACGGCAGGAGCGGGCGGACGGGTTTACAATTGCCGTTGAGAAAAAGATCGATTCTTTGATGGAGGGCGTGAATGTCAAGCTAAACGAGGTTGGAACCTCCATTGGAAACAGACTTACGGAGAGCCAGCAGGCGGATCGGGAGCAGGTTGTCAGACTGCAGGAGTCGCTGGAAGAGGTGTCCAGAAAGGTGGATAGCGTAAACCGGATCTCCGAGAAGGTTGAAAGTTTAAGGGAAATTTCCCAGAAGGTTGACGCTTTAAGTGAGATTTCCGAGAAAGTTGATACTTTAAGTGAAATCTCTGAAAAGGTTGACGGCATCAGCCGGATTTCCGAAAAGATCGACGGATTAAGTCAGGTGCCGGAGCAGTTGAATACGGTTAAGACTGATCTGTCTGATAAGATACATACCGAGAGCGTGCAGAGTTACCGCAATCTGTCGGAAATTTTGAAGAATGTGGACGAGCGGCTCAACAAGGTCAACGAAATGGAGAAGCAGGTAAAAAAACTAAAAGGGCTTACGAGAGCGGTCATCGCTTTTACGCTCATAAATCTTGCGGGGGCGATCGTGGCAATTTTGGTTTCCATGGGAATATTTTAATTTTTAATACAGGACATTACAAATGCAATTCCGAAGGGAATTGCATTTTGTGAATAGGAGAGAGTATGGAAGAAAAGCAGGTATGGGTAGTAGGTCATAAGCATCCGGATACGGATTCCATCTGTGCGGCGATCGCATACGCGGATTTTAAGAACAAGCTTGAGGAAAAGGAAAATGCACAGGAGGAAAGCCGGCAGCACTATGTTGCAAAAAGGGCGGGGAGCGTCAACGCGGAGACCGCATATGTGCTGAAATTTTTTGATGTGAAGGCGCCGGCGCTCATCAATGACGTTGGAACCCAGATCAGGGATCTTACCATCCGAAAGACCGAGGGGGTCAGCAGTCATATTTCCATGAAAAAAGCATGGGAAATGATGAAAATTTTAAAGGTGGTTACGCTGCCGGTGGTAAACAGCAAAAAACAGCTGGAGGGAGTTATCGTTACAGGCGATGTGGCAAAATCCTACATGGATGTGTACGATAATTCCATCCTTTCTACCGCTAGAACCCAATATAAAAATATCGTAGAGACATTGGGGGGAAAAATACTTACCGGAAATGAACATGGATATTTTGTGAGGGGTAAAGTGGTGATCGCCTTAGGGAGCCGGGAAGTTTTGACCAATTCGGTGGAGACGGATGATCTGGTGATCATAGGAGACCGGGAGGAGTCCCAGATGCTTTCCATCGCTTCAAACTGCAGCTGTATGATCATTACAAACGGCTTTGAGGTCAGCCGGGAGGTGATCGAGGCGGCAAAACAGAGGGATGTTGTTGTCATAAGCACACCGTATGACATCTTTACCACGGCGCGTCTGATTAATCAGAGTATGCCTATCAAATATTTTATGACGAAATCAGATATTATCCATTTTCATTTGGATGATTACGTGGACGAGGTGCGGGATACCGTGACGAAGATCCGGCACAGGGATTTCCCGATTCTGGATGAAAATCAGAGTTATGTGGGGATGTTCTCCCGCAGAAATTTGATGAGCGCCCAGAAAAAGAAGCTGATTCTGGTGGATCACAATGAGAAATCCCAGGCGGTAAACAATATTGAGGAGGCGGAGATATTAGAGATCATAGATCATCATCGGCTGGGAAGCCTTGAGACGATGGCTCCGGTGTACTTTCGTAACCAGCCGCTGGGCTGTACCTCCACGATCATTTATCAGATGTACCGGGAAAAGCAGCTTCCGATTTCCAGAGAGATTGCAGGTCTATTGTGCGCGGCGATTTTGTCCGATACACTTATGTTTCGTTCGCCGACCTGTACGCAGGTGGACAGGGACGCGGCGGAAGAACTGGCAAAGATTGCCGGGATCGACACCGAGGAGTTTGCCCAGAGAATGTTTGAGGCGGGAAGCAATTTTGATAACAAGACGGAAGAAGAAATATTAAATCAGGATTTTAAAATCTTTCATTCGGAGAAGATTACCTTTGGCGTTGCGCAGGTCAGCGCAATGAGCAGACAGGAGCTGGATAAGGTTCAAAGGCGTCTGGAGCCGAAGATCAAGGATATGCTGGGAGAGAAGCGGCTTGATATGATCTTTGTGATGCTTACCGATATTTTAAATGAATCTACAAAGCTTGTCTACAAGGGGGACGGGGCGGAATCGATCATCCGCGAGGCGTATCATGATGCCTCGGAGAATGGCGTTATGCTGAAAGGGGTTGTTTCCCGGAAAAAGCAGCTGATTCCGGTTCTTATGAATACTCTTGCGGAGTGTCAGTAGCGCTTGGGCGGGCTTTCGGATGGTATCCGAAATGTTTGCGGTAGGCACGGGAAAAAGTGGAATAGTTTTTAAATCCGCACTCGTAGCAGGCGCAGGTGACAGACATTCCGTCTTCAATGAGCTGTCTGGCAAGAAGCAGCCGCTTGGTGGAAATATAGTTTCCGATGGTGTAGCCGGTCTCTTCCTTGAAAGTGTGCATTAGATAATAGCGGCTCATGTAAAATGCGCCGGCAAGGGAATCTATGCTTAGATCTTCGGTAAGATGCTGATTCAGGTAGTCGATAATGGCGATGATCTTCGGATTGGAGGACGTCGTAGTAATATATTCGATCCCGTTGCGGATCGCAGCGCGGTTGAGCTGTATCATAAATTCGAGAAAAAGAATGTGATGGTACAGCTCATCCGCATATTCATGGGTTTGGAAGGACTGCTCCAGCGTATGTACGATCTGTCCGGGGCGGCTGTTTTTAAAGGCGGGGATCCGAAGGACATGGGACTGGTTTTGGTGCGCCTGTTCTAAGCACCAGGACAGGTCGTTATCCTTTTCCCCGTAGCTTGCGAGGTAATCCCTTGAAATATAGATAATGATCCGCTCGTATACGGAGCCATCGCAAAGAACGGGGCGGTGGACTTCGCCGGCGGGAACAAAAACGATATCGTTCGGCTTTAGCTCATAGCTTCGGCCCTCTATGCAGTAACTGACATTTCCCTTCAGGAAGATCAGTATTTTATGGAAATCATGAAAATGAAAATCTACGGACTGCATTTTATGGTCGGTCAGATGGAAGATTTTAAAATTGCTGTTTAAGTATCCGGTTTTTTCGTAGGATGCCATGAGTAAAGTCTCCTTATTTGGTGTTTGCGCGTGATAGGGTTCGCTGCGCTCATTATATATGAATAAAGCACAATTTGCAACGAAAATGACACTTAAGTTATTTTTGGGACAAAAAGTGCGGAGTATACTGAGAGTAATATAGAGTAAAACGGTAAAGTTCAAGACAAAGCGGATAAAGAAAGGGATGGGTGGAATATGAAGTTTACAAAGATGCATGGATGTGGAAATGATTATGTGTATGTGAATTTGTTTGAGGAAAGCATCAAGGATGCGCCAAAGCTGTCTATGGCAGTAAGCGACCGGCATTTCGGTATAGGGGCCGACGGGCTTGTTACGATCGGTCCGTCGAAGACGGCGGATTTTCGGATGCGGATGTACAATGCTGACGGAACCGAGGCGGAAATGTGCGGAAATGCCATTCGCTGTGTGGCAAAATACGTGTACGATCACAGGCTGACGGATAAAACGGAAATCTCCGTGGAAACCGGAGCAGGGATTAAATACCTGACCCTCTTTCTTCGGGACGAAAAGGCAGAGACGGTACGGGTGGATATGGGGGAACCGATCTTAGAGGCGGCACAGATTCCGGTCGCTGCAAAAAAATCTCCCGTGATTGCCGAGCCGATCGAAGTGGAGGGAAGGGAATGGAAAATGACCTGCGTTTCTATGGGGAATCCCCATGCAGTTGTATTTGTGGAGAACGTCGCAGATTTTCCGATTGAAAAGTATGGCCCTTCCTTTGAGAACCATGAGAGATTTCCGAAGAGAACGAACACGGAATTTGTAGAATTGATTTCAAGAACGGAATGCCGGATGAGAGTGTGGGAACGCGGGTCGGGGGAGACCTGGGCGTGCGGAACAGGTACATGTGCCACGGTCATGGCGTGCATCTTAAACGGTGTCACGGAGAATAGGGTGCTGGTACATCTCCGGGGCGGGGATCTGACCATCGAGTATGATCCTGTCAGCAACCACATATTTATGACGGGGCCGGCGGTGGAGGTGTTTTCCGGAGAATATATCGAATCCTAAAAAACGTCAAAGAAGCAGAGAAAACCGGGAAAGGAACCGGGACAGACGGATCATGCAAAAGGTAAGGGCTGGAAAAGCGGTAAAAATCGAACAATAATGAGGAGAATATTAAATGAAGATTAAAGAATTGATCGAAAAAATGGATTATAAATTGGAAGCCGGAGATCTGGATACGGAGATTTCCACTCTGGTATATGACTCCCGGAAGGTGGAGAAAAATTCGGTTTTTGTCTGTATTTCCGGCACGGTCCGGGATGCCCATGATTTTATACCTGAGGTTGTGGAAAAGGGTGCGGCGGCAGTCATCGTGGAAAAGGAGGTTCCTGTGATCGAGGGAGTGACCTATATACGCGTGGATAATAGCAGAAAGGCCCTTGCCTATATGTCGGCCGCCTATTTTGGATATCCGGCGAAGAAGCTTAAGACGATCGGCATCACGGGCACAAAGGGAAAGACCACCACTACCTACATGGTAAGATCAATCCTGGAAGCCTCCGGAATCCGTACAGGTCTGATCGGGACGATCGAATCGATCATCGGGGAAGAACATATTCCTTCGGCAAACACAACACCGGAATCCTACATTGTGCAGGAGTATTTTCACCGGATGGTGGAGGCGGGGCTTGAGGCGGTAGTAATGGAGGTATCCTCCCAGGCCCTCATGCTTCACCGGGTATCCGGATTTACCTTTGACATCGGGGGGTTTACCAATCTGGAGCCGGATCATATCGGCGGAAATGAACACAAGGATTTTGCGGATTATATGTATTGCAAAAGCCTTCTGTTTCGGCAATGCAAAATGGGAATATTCAACGGTGACAGCGAACATCTGGAGGGAATCCTACAGGGACACACCTGTCAGGTGGAAACCTTCGGATATGGAAGGAATAATGATCTTCGTGCAGAGCAGGTGGAGCTGAAAAAGGAGCATGGCGCGCTTGGGGTGAAGTATCATGTTGCGGGGCTTATGGACTTTGATGTGGAAGTAAATGTGCCGGGAAGCTTTAGTGTATACAATTCCCTGACCGCGATCGCGATCTGCCATCACTTTGGAGTTGATGAAGAAAAAATTAAATCTTCATTAAACAACGTGAGCGTGAAAGGACGGATTGAGATCGTACCTGTGACAAAACGCTATACTTTAATGATCGATTACGCCCACAACGCCATGTCGCTGGAGAGCCTGCTTCATACGCTTAGGGAATATGAACCGGGACGTCTGGTCTGCCTTTTTGGGTGCGGCGGGAACCGGGCGAGATCCAGAAGGTATGAGATGGGGGAGGTATCCTCGCGGCTTGCGGATCTGACGGTGGTGACCTCAGACAATCCAAGGAACGAGGAACCTATGGATATTATTGAGGATATCCTTGTCGGAGTAAAAAAGGCGGATGGTGAGTTTGTGATCATTCCGGACCGCAAGGAGGCGATTGCCTACTGCATGCGAAACGCAAAGGATGGGGATATTGTAGTACTTGCGGGAAAAGGGCATGAGGATTATCAGGAGATCAAGGGTGTAAAGCATCATATGGATGAGAGGGAGCTGATAGCTGATATCATCCGGGAAAATCCGGGGATTTCCCTGTAATTTTAAAAAATGGATTTTTGGAGGGAATGCAGGGGAAGGTATAAGTATATATTGCAAAATAATAAATAGGATAGGGTGAGGTATCTATGACAGTATTTCAGGGTTCGGGAGTGGCGCTCATCACTCCGTTTTGTGAAGACAAAAGCGTAAATTATGAGATGCTGGAAACATTGCTTAATCGGCAGATTGCCGGAAAGACGGACGCAGTTATTGTATGCGGGACGACCGGGGAACCGGCGACCATGTCTGAAGAGGAACGGGCCCGGGTAATTGATTTTACCGTGAGGACGGTGGCGCACAGGATTCCCGTCATCGCAGGAACCGGATGCAACAGTACGGAAAATACGGTCCGTGCGTCGAAACAGGCGCAGGAACTTGGGGCGGACGGACTTCTTATCGTAACCCCATATTATAATAAGGCAACACAAAAGGGGCTTTACGAACATTATAAGGCGGTTGCCCGGGAGGTGGAGCTTCCGGTTATCATGTACAATGTACCTTCGAGAACCGGGTGCAATCTACTGCCGGAGACGGCGGCGGCGCTTGGGCGGGATATCCCCAATATCGCCGGGATCAAGGAGGCGTCCGGAAATATTTCCCAGACTGCGAAACTTGCAAAGCTGGCGGGGAAGGAACTTGCAATCTATTCCGGGAATGACGATCAGGTTATCCCGATCCTTGCCCTCGGCGGAAGCGGCGTGATTTCGGTGCTGGCAAATATAGCGCCGGAGGATACCCATGACATGGTGGAGGAATATTTAAGGGGAGACCAAAAGCGGGGGCTGGAATTGCAGTTGAAATATCTGGATCTGATCGACGCGTTGTTTTGCGAGGTAAGCCCGATTCCGGTCAAGGCGGCCATGCAGCTGATCGGGTATGAGGTTGGAGGTCTTCGGCTTCCGCTCACCGGGATAGAAGAAAAGCATCGGGCGCTGCTCGAAAAGAGATTGCGCGAAGCAGGACTGATCGGCGGAAAAGCATAAGATCAGGCATATGGAAGGAGATACAAAATGGCAAAACAAAACTGGAAACCGGGAAATATGTTAAACCCTGTGCCGGCAGTCATGGTGAGCGTGGCGGACAGCCGGGGCAGGGCAAATATCATTACGGTTGCATGGGCGGGGACGATATGTACAAATCCGCCGATGGTGTCGATTTCAGTCCGGCCGGAGCGTTATTCCTATCATATGCTTGAGGAGACGGGGGAATTTGTGATAAACCTTACGACAAAAGAACTGGTGAGTGCCTGCGATTACTGCGGCGTCACCAGCGGCAGGGACATTGAAAAATTTGAAAAGCTGTCTCTGACAAAGCTGCCGATGCAGATGGTAAAAGCGCCGGGGATTGCGGAGAGCCCGGTAAATATAGAGTGCCGCGTCGCGGAGAAAAGAGAGCTTGGAAGCCACACGATGTTTCTTGCAGAGGTTGTGGGAGTGACCGTGGAGGATTCCTATATGGATGAGAAGGGAAAATTTGAAATCAACGAAACCGGGCTTGTCATGTACTCCCACGGAGAATATTTTTCCATGGGAGAAAAGCTCGGAAAATTCGGTTACAGCATAAGAAAGGGCAGCTGAAACGCTATTGCAGCAGCGTATCCATGAGATATGCGTAGACGTCCTCGTGGCGCTGCTTCCAATGGGAGCAGATCGCCTCTGCCTGTTCTTTGGTCTTTACGGTAAGCGTCAGGTCAAGGACCGTATCGCCGTCGGAGCGGATCTGGCAGCAGACTGCGTAGTTGCCCCGCTTGGTGCATCGGTAATCGACGATCACAAAGTTTTCCTGCCGGAACTCCCACTTGTTTTCTTCAAAATACTTTCGTATATCCTGCTCGATTCCCTCGGAAATTTTTTCGCGGAAAAAACCTAAGGTCTCTTTTCCTGCGGCGGTGAGGGTATACTGTGTGTTGGAGTGGCTTGATTTTGCAAGGATCAGATTGGAGTCGACCAGATTTCCGATCACTTCCTGAATACGGAAATAGTCCGTGTAATCCTGCTCCAGAAAGAAGGCGGAAATCTGGGTGTTGGATAGCGGAAAACCGGCTTTGTCAAGCATATATAAAATTGTCATTTTGTATATGGTAAAGGGTTCTGCCATAAAATTGCTCCTTATATATGATTCTTAACGGCCTGGCTCACAACCTCGGCAACGCGGGGATCAAATGCCTCCGGCATAATAAAATCTTCATTTAATTCTTCGTCGCTGACGAGGCCGGCAAGAGCGGTTGCGGCGGCAAGCTTCATCTCCTCGGTAATCTGTGCCGCGCGGCCCTCCAGCGCGCCCTTAAAGATGCCGGGGAAAGCGATCACATTGTTGACCTGATTTGGGAAATCGCTTCTTCCGGTTCCGACGATTCTTGCTCCGGCAGCCTTCGCAGCATCCGGTAAAATTTCCGGATCGGGATTTGCCATGGCAAACAGGATGGAGTCCTGATTCATGGACGCGACCATCTCGGGTGTGACAATGTTCGGAGCGGAGACGCCGATAAAAATGTCTGCACCCTTTAGGGCGTCGGCAAGAGTTCCGGATTTATTTTCCAGATTGGTAACCTCCGTCATTTTTTTCTGCATCCAGTTCAGATTCGGATAATCCTTTCCGATGATCCCCTCCCGGTCGCACATGGTAACATGGGAAAAACCATAGGTCAAAAGCAGCTTTGTGATGGCGATTCCCGCAGAGCCTGCGCCGTTTACAACGACCTTGCAGTTCTCCTTCTTTTTTCCGGTAAGGCGGAGCCCGTTGATGATTCCGGCAAGAACGACGATGGCGGTACCGTGCTGGTCATCGTGGAAAACGGGAATATTGAGCATTTCCTTTAAGCGTTCCTCGATCTCAAAACATCTGGGAGCCGAAATGTCCTCAAGATTAATGCCGCCGAAGCCCGGCGCAATATTCTTTACCGCTTCAATGATCTCATCGGTGTCCTGAGTATCCAGACAGATCGGCACGGCGTTCACATTTCCGAATTCTTTGAAAAGTACGCATTTACCTTCCATAACGGGCATAGCTGCATAAGGACCGATGTTTCCCAGACCTAATACGGCGCTTCCGTCGGAGACAACTGCGACCGTATTGGATTTCCAGGTGTAGGTATACACCGCCTCCTGATCCTTGGCGATTATTTTGCAGGGCTCGGCTACCCCCGGAGTATAGGCGATTGCAAGATCCTCCCGGGAATTTACCTTTGATTTTGCGATGGTTTCAAGTTTGCCGTTCCATTCTCTGTGCATGGCAAGCGCTTTTTCTTTATTGTCCATGAGTTTTCTCCTATAATATGTATTTTTACAACGTGTTTATGATACCATTGTTACACGGACAAATCAAGAAAGTTTCTGAATGGGAAAAGAGGGAGGATTTCCCGTGATAAAAAAGACTTCCATTTTGGGAAAATATGGTGTACAATAGTATCCATAGTAATTCGGACGCCGTTTCAGGCAGATACCCCAGAAGAACGATGAGATAAGAGACATAGATAAGGAGATGTTTATGAGGGAAAAATATGAGAGCCTATCCTTGAATGTTTTGAAGGATCTGGCGAAGGCTCGTGGATTAAAGGGAATTACCGCATTAAAGAAAGGCGAGCTGATCGAGCGTATGCTTGAGGAGGATGAGCGGGACAAGGAGCGGGCGAAGTCGGAAAATGCCGGGACCTTGGAAGGTGGGAAGGAAGAGAACAAGAAGAAACCGGAAAGTGCGGGAGGCGAGGTTTACCGTTTGGCTCCTTCCGCGGGGACAGAAAAGCGCAGAAGACCGGACAACTCCTCCGGTGCAAGATATATGACGAACCGCAGGAACCCGGAGGAACGGGACACAAGGAAAAATACGGATAGCGCCTCCGGCGAAGCAAAAAGAACAGCGGAGCAGGCGGAGGAGAAGACTTCCGTCAGATCGGACTACGACGAGGCCATGGTGTTAAAGGAGGACATAGCCAGCCTTGACAGCGGATTGTCGGTTACCGGAATCCTCGAAGTCATGCAGGATGGATTTGGATTTATCCGAAGCGAGAATTATCTGCCGGGGGACAACGACGTATATGTTTCGCCATCCCAGATCCGCAGATTTAATTTAAAAACCGGGGATATTGTGACCGGAAACACCAGAGTGAAGACAGAACGGGAAAAGTTTTCCGCGCTGCTTTTCGTGACGGCGATCAACGGCTGTCATCCGGGGGAGGGGCAGAAACGCCCGAATTTTGAGGATCTGACACCGATTTTCCCGAATCAGCGGTTACTGCTGGAGAGACCGGGCGCCAGCGTTGCGATGCGGGTGGTGGATCTGATTTCCCCGATCGGAAAGGGGCAGCGAGGGATGATCGTATCACAGCCGAAGGCGGGAAAGACAACCCTGCTCAAAGAGATCGCAAAATCAATTCTCTATAACAATCCGGAGATGCATTTGATCATCCTTTTGATCGACGAGCGCCCGGAGGAGGTAACGGATATCAAGGAGGCGATCAGGGGAGATAACGTCGAGGTCATCTATTCCACCTTTGACGAACTGCCGGAACATCACAAGAGAGTATCCGAGATGGTGATCGAGCGGGCGAAGAGACTCGTCGAGCACAGGAATGACGTCATCATTCTGCTGGACAGCATCACGAGACTTGCGCGGGCATATAACCTCACGGTTCCGCCGAGCGGACGTACCTTATCCGGCGGTCTTGATCCGGCGGCGCTTCACATGCCGAAGCGTTTCTTTGGAGCTGCCCGCAATATGAGAGAGGGCGGAAGCCTGACCATTCTTGCCACCGCGCTGGTTGACACCGGAAGCAAGATGGATGATGTGGTATTCGAGGAATTCAAGGGAACCGGTAATATGGAACTGGTGCTCGACCGCAAGCTCTCGGAAAAACGCATATTCCCTGCGATTGATATCGTAAAATCCGGAACGAGGCGGGAGGATCTGCTTCTTGCGGAGGACGAGCAGGCGGCTGTGGACAATATGCGCAAGGCATTTAACGGAATGCGCTCGGATGAGGCGGTTGAGAACATCTTAAATATGTTTGCCCATACCAAGAATAATCAGGAATTTATCAATATGGTAAGAAAAAATCGAATTTTATAAAATTAGTATTGCATTCAAACAAACCATATGCTACAATAATACCGCTGTTTATCGGGATGTAAACGGACGAAAAGTGTCTTTCTTCGAATTAAGTATCATATGCGGATCGGGCATACGGATATAGAAGATTGAAGCTAATAAAACGATAAGACATAAAAGAGGTGAAAATCATGAGAGAAGGAATCCATCCAGATTATTATCAGGCAACTGTAACCTGCAACTGTGGTAACACATTTGTTACCGGATCTACCAAGCAGGATATTCATGTTGAGATCTGTTCAAAGTGCCATCCGTTCTATACGGGACAGCAGAAATCTAATCAGGCGCGCGGACGTATCGAACAGTTCAATAAGAAATACGGCATGAACTAGGATACAAGAGGTAGTGGATAAGGTTGAGGTGTACGAGTATACCTCAACCTTTTTTATCTCACAGGAAATTGGTTCCGATGGGATAAAAAGTCCGCTTTGTTCCATAGGAAGGAAAAGATGAGATATTCAGGAATTGGCGGTCAGGCGGTAATGGAAGGGGTCATGATGAAGAATGAGGACCACTACGCCGTTGCGGTCAGAAAACCGGATCATGAAATAGAAGTAAAAGTAAATAAATACGGGGGCCCGGGGACAAAGAGCATTTGGCAGAGGCTGCCGATCGTCCGGGGAGTGGTCAGCTTCATAGATTCCCTTTACCTTGGGATGAGTACGCTTATGTACTCCGCCTCATTTTTCGAGGACGAGGAGGAGGACAAAGAAAAAAAGGCGAAGGATGTTTCGGCAGAAAAGGAACTGACGGAGAAAGAGCGGAAGAAAAAAGAGAAAAAGGACAAAAGACAGGAGAAGGCGCTTATGGGCGGAACCTTAGCGTTTTCTATCGTGATGGCGCTTGCCATCTTCTTTGCTCTTCCCTATTTTTTATCAGGGCTGTTCCGGAAGGTCATCGGATCGGATCTGCTGATCGCATTGCTCGAGGGGATCATCCGGCTTGCGATCTTTATCGGATATATTGTGCTGATCTCCCGGATGCAGGACATTAAACGGGTCTTTATGTATCACGGAGCCGAGCATAAATGCATCAACTGTATTGAGCATGGGCTGGAGCTTAATGTGGAAAATGTAAGGATGAGTTCGAGACAGCATAAGCGGTGCGGCACCAGCTTTCTCCTTGTGGTTATGCTGATCAGCATTATCTTCTTTTTGTTTATCCGGGTGGATTCCCGGATCCTTAGGCTCGTGCTCCGGCTTTTGCTGATTCCGGTGATCGCAGGGGTTTCCTATGAATTTATCCGCCTTGCGGGGCGTTATGATAATTGGTTTGTCAATATGTTGAGCAAGCCGGGGCTTTGGATGCAGCGCCTTACTACAAAGGAGCCGGATGATGAAATGATCGAGGTCGGGATCGCTTCGGTGGAGGCGGTTTTTGACTGGAAGAAATGGCAGCAAGAGGAACAACAGATATGACTTATCGGGAAGCAATTGCGTTTGGGGAGAAGACCCTGAGCGAGGCAGAGGTACTGGATGCGAAAAATGACGCATGGCTTTTAATGGCTATGGCGTGCAAGGTTGACCATACCTTTTACTATATGCATATGGACGAGGAAATGGCGGCGGATTGGGAAGAGGAATTTAGGACGCTTATAAAGAAACGTTCGGAGCATATTCCCCTTCAGTACATTACCGGGGAACAGGAATTTATGGGACTGAAGTTCCATGTGAATTCCAATGTTCTGATCCCCAGACAGGATACGGAGACGCTTGTCGAGGAAGCGCTGAAGCATATCCGGCCGGGAATGAGCGTTTTGGACATGTGTACTGGTTCGGGATGTGTACTGATCAGCATATTAAAAAAGGCTTCCGGGGTAACGGGTGTCGGCACGGATATATCCAAGCAGGCCCTTAATGTCGCCAAGGAAAACGCCAGAATCAATGAGGTGTCGGCGGTTTTTGAGCGGAGCGATCTGTTTGACAATGTGATGGATACCTTTGATGTGATCGTATCAAATCCTCCCTATATCCGCTCCGGAGAAATTCCGGCGTTGATGCCGGAGGTGGCGGAGTTTGAGCCGACCATCGCATTGGACGGAAAAGAGGACGGCTTGTTTTTTTACAGGAAGATCATCTCAAAGAGCCGGGAATATTTGAAGCCGGAGGGGATGCTTTTGTTTGAGATCGGTTATGATCAGGGACAGCAGGTCAGCGAAATGATGAGGTTTGCGGGTTTTGCGGAGGTTCAGGTGATCAAGGATCTGGCGGGGCACGACCGGGTCGTTTTTGGAAAACTCTAGCAGGGGACATCCCTAAAAAATGATACAGAAAGAAGGAAGAATCATGTTTGATAAATTGGAGGATTTGCTCCATCATTACGAGGAATTGATGAATACATTGAGCGAGCCGGATGTGGCAAACGATGCGAACCGGTTTCGCAAGCTGATGAAGGAGCAGAGCGACCTGCTTCCGATCGTGGAGGCGTACAAGGAGTATAAGCAATGCAGGCAGAATATCGAGGATTCGCTTGCCATGCTGGAGGATGAGTCCGACGAGGAGCTGCGGGAGCTTGCCAAGGAGGAGTTAAATGCTTCCAAGACGAAGGTGGAGGAGCTTGAGAATAAGCTTAAGATCCTGCTTCTTCCGAAGGATCCGAACGATGACAAGAACGTTATCGTGGAGATCCGGGCAGGCGCAGGCGGCGAGGAAGCGGCGCTTTTTGCAGCGGAAATTTACCGCATGTATGTACATTATGCGGAGGGGCGGCGCTGGAAGGTGGAGACCCTAGAGGCGGATGAAACCGGCATCGGAGGAATGAAATCGGTAGATTTTATGGTGTCCGGACAGGGGGCGTATTCCGTACTAAAGTATGAGTCCGGTGTACACCGTGTCCAGCGTGTCCCGGAGACGGAATCCCAGGGGCGTATCCAGACCTCCACATGTTCCGTTGCCGTTATGCCGGAGGCGGAGGATGTGGAAATTGAAATTGATGAAAAAGATATCCGGATCGATGTTATGCGCGCCTCCGGAAACGGCGGACAGTGTGTCAACACCACGGATTCGGCGGTCCGCCTGACACATTATCCTACCGGAATCGTCATATACAGCCAGACGGAGAAGTCCCAATTGCAGAATAAGGACAAGGCCTTTGCTCTTTTGCGTGCAAAGCTGTATGATATCGAGATGCAGAAAAAGCAGGATGCGGAATCGGCAATGCGCCGCAGCCAGATCGGTACGGGCGACCGCTCCGAGAAGATCCGCACCTACAACTTTCCACAGGGGCGCGTCACCGACCACCGTATCAATCTGACCTTGTATAAATTGGATAAGATCATGAACGGGGATATTCAGGAGATTATCGACGCATGTATTGCAGCGGACCAGGCGATGAAGCTAAGCCGCATGAACGAAGAATAGGAAAATGAATAACTTAAGATAGGATGCGGATTTTGTGTGAGTGACTTTTGGGAGTTTTGATTGCAGGATTATATGGAAGGAATAGATATTGAAAAAATTGTCATAGGAAATCCATACATTTTAGCAATTTACTATCAGCATATGGTAGGGGATTAATCGCGCTGCTTACAACAGCATTGCTTACGGCCGGCTATACGGGGGAGTGCTGGAGCCGGTATTCAATGAAGATGAAATTGCGGCGCGGAATCTGGAGGGATCGGCAGACATCAATAATACCTTCGGACAATGCAACGTGTTTTTCAACAATGCGGTTATTGCCAATGGAAACGCGCTCATAAATGCAAAAAACAGCTTTGGGGAGATGAATCTGTACCTTCCGGGCACATAAATATTTATTTTGAGTAGGGCAATTGAAAGAAATATAAAAATATAATATAATCATCATATATAGTAATGTTTGTAAGAGGATTTTGATGGCAGAAAAGTTTTATGCGGTAAAAGTGGGGAAAACTCCGGGAATCTATTCTACATGGGATGCGTGCAGGCCAATGGTAGAGGAATTCCCCGGCGCTGTTTATAAAAGCTTTCGGACAAGACCGGAGGCGGAAGCGTATTTGGGGACTGCCCCCGGCGCAAAGCCGGAACCTTTCCATAGCAAAGGGGATACTCTATCCGTCAGGAAAAAGGAAAACTATGCCTATGTGGACGGCTCCTTCAATGAATCGGCCGGGGTATACGGATATGGCGGGTTTCTAATGAGGGGGGAGGAAAAATACATTCTCCAGGGGAGCGGAGACGACCCGGAGATGGCCTCCATGCGCAATGTCGCAGGGGAAATCCTCGGAAGCATGGCAGCAGTCCGAAAGGCGGTTGAACTGGGAATCGATGAGCTTACGGTATATTACGATTATCTCGGAATAGAAATGTGGGCAACGGGGGCGTGGAAAAGAAATAAAAAGGGGACGATCGCCTATTATGAATATATGCAGTCCGTCCGCCAAAGGATTTCCGTTCATTTTGTGAAGGTAAAAGGACATTCCGGGGTAGAGGGGAATGAGGAAGCAGATCGATTGGCGAAGACTGCCGTTGGGATATAGCCATCAGACTGTGGGGGTATTATGCAAAAAGAGATATATGATGAAGCGGTAAACAAGGATCTATTGCAGATGAAGGCTGACGTGATCGACCAAATGGCAAGTCCGGTGCTTATGTTTGGTCCGGATGATGTGATCAGATCCTACAACAGGGCGGCGGAGGAACTTCTTGTGGTCGGGGAGGGCATGACGCTTCAGGAGTTTGTCGGCAGTACGAATCTGCGCTATGTGCTGTCGCCCGAGAGGAGAAAGTCAGGACAGACAAAGGAATTTCATCTTGCGATTCATCTGTCGGGAAAAGCGTATCTGATCCACGGCAAGGAGCGATGGGAGCCGGACGGCAGATACGACGGGGTATTTCTGGTCTACAATGATATTACGGATCAGGAAAATATGAAGGATGAAGCCACCTACTACGCAACCCATGATAAACTGACCGGTCTGTGGAACCGGGACTACTTTTTTGAGATGGCGTCGAAGGTACTCGGAGAAAATCCGGATACGCCGTTTCTGATGCTTGCATCGGATATCGGGCAGTTTAAATTGTTCAATGAGATTCTGGGGATCCGTGCGGGAAACGAGCTCCTTTTATCCATCTCCGAGGCGTTTCGCAAGGTGCGGAAAGCAAACTGGGTATTCTCCCGTTTTACTGCGGATCGTTTTGCTTTGCTGCTTCCCAAGGAGGACTATGAGGAAAAGAACTTTTTAAAGTTTGAACATGAGGTATTTGAGCAGTCCCATTATTCTTTGGAGATACACAACTATATCGGCGTATATGAGATCGTAAATCCCAGACTAGACCCGGAACAGATGTACAACCGGGCGTTTCTGGCATTGGAATCCATCAAGGGAGACATGCAGAAAGAAGTGGCGTATTACGACGAGAGAATCCGCGTAAGGTGGCTGGCGGAGCGCCTGACGATCGATGAGCTTGAGCATGCACTTAAGGATGATGAGTTTGTCATCTATATACAGCCGCAGATTGACGCCCGCAACAATAAGGTTATCGGCGGGGAAACGCTGGTCAGATGGATGAGCAGTAAGCGCGGAATGGTTCCGCCGTCGGAATTTGTACCCCTCTTTGAGAAGAACGGCATGATCACCAAGATGGATTTTCATGTGTGGGAGCTGGCGTGCAGGCAGCTTGCCCGGTGGAAAAAAGAGGGAAAAGGAGACAGATCCCTCTCCATCAATATATCCGCAAAGAATTTTTATCTGTCCGATCTGTATGAGCGGATCACAGGGCTGGTGGAAAAATACGATGTGGACCCCCAGCGCCTGAAGCTGGAGATAACGGAGACGGCGTTTGTCCTCGACGTGAAAAAACAGATGGAATTGGTAAAACGGCTGCAGAAGAAAGGCTTTCTGGTTGAGATGGACGACTTTGGAAGCGGCTACTCTTCCCTGAACAGCTTAAAGGATATCAGTATCGACATTTTAAAGCTGGATATGAAATTCTTTGAAAAGACAGAAACGCCAAGGCGGAGCGAGAAGATCATTGCAAGCATGGTAGGGCTTGCAAACAGCCTTGCCACACCGGTGATCGCGGAGGGCGTTGAGACAAAGGAGCAGGTCGATTATCTGGACAGCATCGGCTGTCATGTGGTACAGGGATATTATTTTTCAAAGCCGATGTCCGTCGAGGAATATGAAATATTTATGCAAAGCCATGAGACGGAGGACATCCGCATATTGATTCAGGATTTAAAGGAAAAGGAGTCGGATCTGTGAGTATATTGAATTTGGAATTAAAAAAGGTTGTCGACGACAGCTATGAAATTGAAATCGGTTATGAGCTGGGAGATAACATGATCCGGGATCTGGAGAACGGGCTGGTTGGCTCCATTCGCAGATTTGCGGTGATCACGGACAGCGTAGTGAGGGATCTTTACGCAAAACCTATCTGCGAACAGCTGGCAAGAGCCGGTTTTTCGGTTGATATGTTTGTGTTTCCGGCGGGAGAAAAGAGTAAGACCCGGGAGACAAAAGCGATGCTGGAGGACGCAATGCTTGCCAAGGGCTGCCGCAGGGACTGCTGCGTTATTGCCATCGGCGGCGGAGTGGTAACGGACATCGCGGGCTTTGTGGCGGGAACTTATGGCAGAGGCGTGCCCTTTATCAATTATGCAACAACGCTTCTTGCTGCGGCGGATGCGTCGGTTGGGGGAAAGACGGCGGTGGATACGCCCCTTGCCACAAATCTGATCGGAATGTTCAATCAGCCGAAAAAGGTCTATATCGATATCGCATCCTGGAAGACGCTTCCCCCAAGGCAGGTTTCAAGCGGAATGGCGGAGACGATCAAGCATGCGTGCATAGCAAGCTACGATATGTTCTGCTTTCTGGAAGAGCATATGGAAGACATTTTAGGCTTCCAGAAATTTGCCTGCGAATATATTGCGGAGAACAATTGCAGGATCAAATATGATGTGGTCATGAAGGACGAGCGGGAGAGCGGTCTTAGGGAGATTTTGAATCTGGGACACACCGTGGGAAGGGCAATCGAGACGGTCAGCGGCTATAAGCTGCTGCACGGCGAGGCGATCGCAATCGGAATGGCAGCCCAGGTATCTCTTTCCGCAAGGCTTGGATATATGACGGAGGAGGATGAGGCCCGCGTGATAGCTCTGTACCAAAAGGCAGGTCTGTCAACGGTGATTCCCGATTATATAGACCGGGAGGAGCTGGTAAAGAAGCTCTATACGGATAAGAAAGTCCGGGATGGCAGACTGCGTTTTGTGCTGCAAAAGGGAATCGGCAGTATCGTGGAATTTTCCCCCGGCGTATATGCAAAACCGATCGAGGAGTCGCTTGCCCGGGAGATCATTATGGAGATGGAGTAAAATATCCAACAAAATGATATGGTTTCAGACAAGATTAAAAAGGGTCTTGCCTAGTTAATGGAAATTAGCTGGGCAGGGCCTTTTTCTTTTTGCTTTTGTGTAAGCCGATGGAAATAAGAGATACAATTTAGCGATGTAAACCTATTATTGTATTAATGTTTCAGGATATAAAGGTTGGGTTGTCTGGTGGGGACAGTTCAGTCTTTTTATCAATATAAATGATAATTGGAGGATATGCGTATTTGAGTGAAAAAAGAACTTTTGGGTATGTCAGAGTAAGCTCGCGTGATCAAAATGAGGACAGGCAGATGCTAGCTATGACGGATATGGGTATCATGGAAAAAAATATTTATTTGGATAAGCAGTCAGGTAAGGATTTTGACAGACCCATGTATAAGAAAATGGTTAAGAGATTCAGGGAGAACGATACTTTATACATTAAAAGTATTGATCGTCTGGGGCGTAATTATGAAGAAATATTGGAGCAGTAGAGAGTACTTACAAAGGAAAAGAGGATTGATATTGTTGTAATTGATATGCCTCTTTTAGATACCAGAAGAGAGAAAAATCTAATTGGTACATTTATTGCTGATCTGGTATTGCAGATCCTCTCATATGTTAGTGAAAATGAAAGCGTTATAACGCGCCAGAGGCAAAAGGAAGGTATAGAGACTGCCAAGAGAAGAGGAGTTCAGTTTGGAAGACCATCTAAGGACTACCCTGATAACCGGGATGAGTTGATCACACAGTTTGGATGTAGATTTTTAATTTAACAGAATGTAAACATAAGCCGCAAGGGGCGAGAGATTGCGTACATAGTAAAAACCGTTACCGGATGATGACCCCTTGCGTGAATTCATTTTTCTTTTCGGTTTTCACGCGGTCTTTTGCGATGCCTCGGTAAAGATCGGAGGCAAAAATATCTTTTTGCAGCAATAAAAACTCATTCTTTAAAAGAACATTGGGAGCATCCGCAACCTTCGTGATCAGAGGGGAGGATGCTTTCTTTTTTATTGCGGAGAGCAGCGGCGCCGCCTCCCTCTTAAATCCGAGCACCCGCAGATAGGGAACCATAGAGGCTCCCTGATAGTTAAGGTAATCCTCCTTTGTGATGTCGAGGAGAATGTGGATCAGGACACGGCAGATGCGGGTATAGGTCAAGTCCCTGCTTTTTAAGAGCATGGCAAATTGTTCAAAATCCTGAAAATCCTTTAGATGATTGGAAATCTTGCAGGAGAGGTCATGGCTGCAGTCGGCGAACCTTTCATAGCCCTCCCCTTGCAGAAGGAGCAGGCGGTAATATAGCAAAAGGGAAAGATCCTTCCCGGATACCGGGAAAAGCCCTTCTCCCTCCCCGCAAAGGAGTGCGAAGGTGGAGGCGGGAACGTAACCGGAGACATCTTCTCCTGCAAGCAGCATTCTTCGGACGGCAGTCGCGGAGGCATAGCGGGATTTGGATTCCTTTTCATGATAACCGTCGCCGATCCGGGGGAGGGCATAGCTTAAGATTTCAGGGGAGAGGGCAGAATTCCTCTTTGCCAGCGCTTTCTCGTATTCCACCGCCAGAATGTTGTTCGGCAGGGACAAAAAAGACGAAGGTTCAAAGGGGAGATTTTCCGGAAGGAGCGCGGCAAGAGCCGCCTCCCTTGCCGCGGGGAAGGAGAGGCCTTTCTTTTGAAAGGTCATGACTTTTCGATCGTATGCCTCCGGCATGGCGGAAAGCGCTCTTGCAAGCTGTTTTATAACTGAGGGCTCCTTCGATTCGACGCCGTATCCCAGCGTCTTAACGACCCCGGTGGCGCTAAGCAGGGATACCCCGGCAAGGGCAAAGTATTCTGCGGAAGCGGTAGCCCAGAGGGTCGGAATTTCGAGAACAAGGTCTGCCCCTGCTTCCAGAGCCATTTTCGTCCGCGTGTATTTATCGAAAACAGCAGGGACGCCCCGCTGAAGAAAGTCGCCGCTCATGGCGATGATAAGATGATCGGCATTTGTGCGCCGCCGCAGTTCGTCCAGCTGATATTTATGTCCGTTGTGGAACGGATTGTACTCCGCAATGATCCCGGTTACGTTCATGGCATGTCTTCCCCTTTATCAAAACTGAGATAAATTATAACATATTATCTCCGGCACAGGTACAATTTTCCCTTGTATGGAGAGGAAAATAAAGGTATAATATGATTGCTTGTGAAAAAGAAAAGAGCGCGGCATGAGGGATACGGGATCGTGCGCGCCGGCAATATAATCAGATAAGGAGAGAAAAATCATGAATGTATTGGTAATTAACTGCGGAAGCTCATCCTTGAAATATCAGCTGATCAACTCTGATTCTGAGGAGGTTTTGGCGAAAGGACTGTGCGAGAGGATCGGTATCGACGGAAGACTGGTTTACCAGAAAGCGGGTCTTGACAAAGAGATCACGGAAGCGGATATGCCTACACATAAGCAGGCGATCAAGATGGTGTTGGATGCGCTTGTGAATGAAAGGACAGGCGCGATCGCATCCCTTTCTGAGATCGACGCGGTAGGCCACCGGGTTGTGCATGGCGGGGAAAAGTTTGCCTCCTCCACAATTCTTACGGAGGAAGTTCTGAAGGCGGTAGAGGCCTGCAATGACCTTGCTCCCCTTCACAATCCGGCAAATCTCATCGGAATCAACGCCTGCAAGGAACTGATGCCGGACACTCCGATGGTCGGGGTATTTGATACCGCATTCCATCAGACAATGCCGAAAAAAGCATATCTGTACGGACTTCCGTATGAATACTATGAGAAGTATAAAGTGAGAAGATACGGTTTCCACGGTACAAGCCACAGCTTTGTATCGAAAAGATGCGCGGAATTTTTAGGGCTGGATTATCAGGCGTCCAAGATCATCGTTGCCCATCTTGGAAATGGCGCATCCATCAGCGCCGTGTTAAATGGGGAATGCGTTGACACCTCTATGGGTCTTACGCCGCTTGAGGGACTGGTGATGGGAACAAGGTCGGGAGATGTGGATCCCTCCATCATTGAGTTTATCGCGCAGAAGGAACATCTGACGCTTTCGGAGGTCATTGACGTACTGAATAAAAAGTCCGGGGTACAGGGGATGTCCAGGGTATCCAGCGATTTCAGGGATCTTGAGGACGCCTATAATGAGGGAAATGAGCTGGCGATCAATGCCTGCGAGGTATTTGCGTACCGCGTGGCTAAGTACATTGGTTCCTATGTGGCTGCAATGAACGGCGTGGACGCGATTGCTTTTACCGCGGGAATCGGGGAAAATACATCCTTTATCCGGGAAAAGATCCTCGCATATCTGGGGTATCTCGGCATCACAATGGATGGGGAGGAAAATAAAAAGCGCGGGGAGGATGCGGTGATCTCCACACCGGATTCCCGGGTTAAGGTTTGTATTATCCCGACGAATGAGGAGCTGGCAATCTGCCGTGAGACGGTGGCGCTGGTGAAAAAGTAAAATTTTTTAAATTAACGTTGACAAACCAATACACGGTATGTATAATTGTTTAGGTGTGAATGGGAGAATACTGTGATTATCGATATTTCAGACGTTTTACAATCTGCAAATAAAGAGAGAACAAAAGAGGTAACGATCGGATTTGATACGTTTTCCTCAAAGCTTGGTAATTTTTCGATTACACAAAAGACACCGATATCCCTTTGGATCGCAAACAGGGAGAACAAGCAGCTGCTGATCTCCGGAAGGGTTGAGATAGGGGCGGATATTCCGTGTGACCGGTGCTTAAAAGAAGTGCCGACAGACATTCATTTCGACATAGACAAAGAGCTTGCGATTCTTGATGGTTCGGCTGTCGATGGAGAAATGGAAGAGACGGACTACCTGATTGGGTTTGAACTGGATGTAGATAAGCTTGTCTACGCCGAAATTTTGGTGAACTGGCCGATGAAAGTTCTGTGCAGGGAGGACTGCAAAGGAATTTGCAGAGTCTGCGGGACGAACTTAAATAGTGGAGCCTGTGAATGCGAACGTTCAGAACTTGATCCAAGAATGGCAGCTTTCCAAGATATATTTAACAAGTTTAAGGAGGTGTAAACAAATGTCAATTTGTTCAAAGAATAAATCTTCTAAGGGTAGAAGAGA
>CAYROM010000035.1:0-25888 GCA_964425905.1 uncultured Lachnobacterium sp.
CATCGCCCTTTGGATAGCGGTTATGCTGGCTGCGGGTGCGGGACTGACCGCTACAATCCTTTACAGACGAAAAAGAAAACACAGCATATAATCCACAGGTATAACGGGACTGCCGCACAAAGCCTGTATGGTTAATTCCAAAGAAGGTCTGGTCCTTGTATTAAATTTCTACTGACGATCTTCAAGCGAAACAAACGAAAACAGACCGTGTAAGAGCAGAAATGCTCCTGCATGGTCGTTTTTTATGCTCTGAATTGGACAAAAACTGCTTGAAATATTTGTCTACATTATTTTGAAAAATGGCTTGCTATATCCACAGTTTAGAGCGAATATGTGTACTACCAAAAGGGAAAACAAGAAAAACGGAGGGAATGGACATGAAGGCAAACATCGGAATGAAGGTACAGGGATACAAGAGCAGCTGCATAGGGATTTTGATACAGGCAAGCCGCTGGAGCATCAGCAAGGATGTCACCTATACCTACTGGAAGACCACCAGCGATGGCAGGGAGATTTACCGCAGCGACGTTGAATGACCCGCCAAAAATGGTGCATCGTTCAACAAAAAAGGTGTAAAGCCTTAATAATTCAATAGACTTTACACCTTAGATTTTTTTGCAATTACCTTTTTACTCTTTGATTTTGTCAATGTCTGTCATGTTAACACCTGACACTTGTAACAACGCTTTGATCGTTTGATACTCTTCTTTTAATTCGGTATATGTCTTTGTTGCCCCTTCTTCTTTGGCTAATAACATATACCTTTGAATCTTTTTAAAATCATCAAGAGCTTGCTTTGTTACTTCTATACCGGTCGGCATATAATCACCCACTTTCTAATTGTGATTGTGTCTTAATTGTTACAATGCAAGTATATCACAATTTAGATGTAAAGTCTATTCAATTATCAAGGTACTTTGGGATTGTGTTGTTGTCCCGGACTAGCCAGTTGAATGACCCGTCAAAAATGGTGCATCGTTCAACTTGGGAGTGGGTAAAGTTACGAATAACAGCAGTTTCAAATGCAATGGTTATCCAACGACATTCACGATTGCCAGAACAGAAGCGTATACGTGGTGGAAATTTGAGATGGAAAACAGCAATATGAAAGGGTATTGGACAGGCATTTTCACGGAAAAGGCGGCTATTCTTATTTAGCTGAAGATGAAACAAAAAAATATGTGTTAAAGCAAATTCATCATGAACCTTGTGATTATTATCAGTTTGGAAATAAAATCGAGGCAGAAATAAATGATTATAACCGGCTAAAAGAAATAGGAAGAATGCAATGTGTAAAACGGGTAAACGAATATGACCTAAGGGAAAAGGGCTCACTTTTTGCAATTTACTAAGAAAAGGTTGCAAATATTGAAAATCTATTTTAATGTATACTAGATAAACGATATTTGTAGATAAATTTATTTAACTAAATTTATTTGACTAAAGAGAAGATTGCGATTGAGTGAAGAAAAACTGAAAGAGGAAGGCAGACTGTTAAATGTAAGGACACAGATCCCGGAGCCGGCAATGGGGGAAGTCGGGCGGACAGAGCTTTTGGCGTGGCTTGAGCAGAGCCGGGAGGAAGTGGTGGTTCTTCAGGCGGCAGCCGGATACGGAAAAACAACGGTGATGGCGGAACTGGCAAGGATGCATGAAGACTGCTGCTGGTATCGGCTGGAGGAATCGGACAACGATCCGGAATATTTTTTGCGGGGAATGTGTTATTCTATTTCGGAAGCAATGTGCCTTCCTGCGTGGGAAAAAGAAGAAGACGGGCAGAATATGGCGGACATGCGGAAGTTGTACCGCCACATTCTGTCTGCCTTTCTTTTACCGCATGATTACGAGATTTTTTATATGTTTCTGGATGATTTTCAGGTGATATCGGACGAGAGAATCTACCGGCTTGTTGAGGAACTGATCGAGTACGGAAAGGGGAAAATCCGCTTTTTTCTGACTGTAAAGGGAGTATTCCCGAAATTTCTGGCGGTATATTTGATGCAGGGAAGACTATTGATCGCAAGCAGGGAACAGTTTGATTTTGACAGCAGAGAGACAAGGCTTCTCTTAAAAAGAGTTATCGGAACGGAACCGCCCAAAGAACTGGTTCAAAGCATACAGGAATACACCGGAGGATGGCCCGCCGGAATCATTTTTGCTGCGATCGGGGTAAAGAACGGTCAGCTGGACAATGATATGTCCCTATTATTAAAGAAATCCCATCTCTATGACTATATTTTCTATGAAATTTTTCGCAAATTACCAAATGAAATCCAAATTTTTTTAGTTGAAACATCCGTATTAGAGGAAATGGATGAAAAAGTCTGTGATTATGCGCTGGAGCGCAGCGATTCCGGGCAAATGCTGGAATATGCGGTTGTTGAAAATCTGTTTATATCGAGAATATCCGGACAACAAAACAGGTATTGCTATTCGCCCTTCTTTTTGGGCTTTCTTAGAAGCCGGGTGCTGCCGGAGCGGAAAAAGGATATTTTATCCCGGGAAGAAGCGTTTTTCGCGCAGAAAAAGGAGAAAGAAAGGGAGAACGGCAAAAAAAGGATCCTTCGGGTAAAATGCCTTGGTGCGTTTTGGGTTGAGGGGTTACAGGGAGCGCTGATTTGGCGGACAAGAAAGACGAAGGAACTGTTTGCCTGCCTCTTTTTTGAAGCGGGGCGGGGATTGTCGAAGGATGTTCTGCTGGAGCGCTTATGGCCGGAAACCGACAGGGAAAAGGCAACGGTAATCTTTCATACTACGATATCCTATTTGCGGAGAGCGCTGGCGGGTGCCGGCGCAAAGGATGTTTTGGTGGTGGAAAACCAGACTTATGCGGTTAATATTGCGCTCATTGACTCGGATATCAAAACGTTGATGGAGTGGACACGTTTTGCCGGAGAAGAAAAAATCCCCGAAGACAGGAATGTGATGGAGGTGGCGGAACTGTATCGGGAATGCTATATGTATGGCGAAGATTACATCTGGATCGGAGAGTATCGGGAATATGTGGAGCGGATCTTTTTACAGACAATCGGAAGTCTGGCACGTATGCAGATGAAGGAAATGGAATACGAAAAAGCGGCGCGGCTTCTGCAAAAGGCAGCGGTTGTGGACTGCTATGAAATATCCCTGTCGGAGCTTTTGGTGGAATGTCTGATCCTGTCGGGGGATATCAAAGGCGCAAAGCGGCAGTATGAAAAAATGTGCAGGGTGTGGCAGGAGGAATTATATCAGACACCGGAACTGGATTTCAGGGATTATGTAAAACGGGCAAGAGAACGGCACCGGAAAAGAGAATGTTAAGTATTTGTTAAGTCTGGTTTGATAAAATAATGTCGAATTATAACAGAAAGGGGAAGGGAGCGCATGGCAGAATATTTATCACCGGGCGTATATGTGGAAGAGTTTGAATCCGGCGGGAAACCAATGGAGGGAGTTGGAACCAGCACGGCTGGCTTTATCGGTCTGGCGGAGCGGGGCGCTGTTGAGGGCGTACCTCAGCTTGTAACGAATTTTTCGGATTTTAAAAGAAAATATGGCGGTTATCTTTCGGAAAACGAATTTGGAGACTATCGTTTTCTGGCTTACGCGGTGGAGCATTTTTTCATAAACGGAGGTTCCCGCGCATTTATCGCAAGAGTAGCACCGCAGGATGCAAAATGCGCGGTGGGAAATGTGCCCGCAGAGGCTCCTGTACTTGAGATAACGGCAAAAAATCCGGGCGTATGGGGGAACAATATCAATATTGTGATCACCCCGTCCAGCAAGGCAAAGACGCAGATCCTTGATATTTTAGAGACGGCAAATGGAAAAAGATACCATGCAAAGAATTCGGCAGGCTTTTTGGCGGGAGATATTGTCATGTATTCGGACAAAAGTACCGTAAGCTACAACCGGATCGTAAAGTGTCAGGACAACATTATCGAGTTTGCCGAGGAGTATGACGAAACCGTTGTGGACCGGGAACTGCTCCCGGAAAAAGTGGTGTCTACCTGTGAATTCAGTATGGAGGTGCGGGTGGACGATCAGGTGGAACTGTATGAGAACGTATCCTTTAATATAGAATCGGCAAATTATATAGAAAAGAAGCTTGCAAAATCGGAGATTATCCGGGTGAAATGCGAGGCCCCGGATCAGGAGACAATCAAGCCGCCGTTTTTGGTGCTGGCGGGACAGGACGACAATCAGGCGGTTCTCCCCGTAAATCTGAGCGGAGGGACAAACGGAAATGTCGGGACGCTCAGCGCGGCGGAATTTATCGGCGTGGATAATGGCGCCGGAAAAAGAAGCGGAATACAGGCGTTTCTGGACAATGATAATGTGTCTATCATATCGGTGCCCGGGATTACGGATCCAAACGTCCAATTGACGCTGGTTGCCCATTGTGAGAATACCGGAAGCAGATTTGCGGTGCTGGACGTTCCGAGGGATGCAAAAAAAATTGACGATGTTATCGCTCACAGGGAAATTTTTGATTCTAACTATGCGGCGATCTATCATCCGTGGCTTATAGTTTTTGATCCGTTGGACAAAAGGAATATTGCGATTCCGCCTTCCGGATCGATGCTTGGAATCTACGCCAGAAGCGACAATACCAGAGGCGTACATAAAGCTCCTGCCAACGAGGTGGTTCGCGCCTGTGTCGGTCTTGAATGCCAGTTTAATAAAGGGGAGCAGGATATCTTAAATCCAAAGGGCGTAAATCTGATCCGTTCATTTCCGGGAATGGGTATACGGGTCTGGGGCGCAAGGACAGCCACCAGCAATCCAAGCTGGAAATATGTAAATGTCCGCAGACTGTTTATCTTTATTGAGGAGTCCATTAAGGCTAATACCAACTGGGCGGTATTTGAGCCGAATGACGAAGTGCTGTGGGTACGGGTAAAGCGTACTATTGAAGTGTTTTTGACCGGAATGTGGCGGAACGGCTCTCTTGCCGGAGTTTCGCCTGATGAAGCGTTTTTTGTAAATATCGGACATGATACGATGAGCCAGGACGACATCGATAACGGCCGGCTGATCTGTGTGATCGGCGTTGCACCTGTAAAACCGGCTGAATTTGTGATCTTCCGAATTTCCCAGAAGACAAGTGACGCACAGTAAAAAAGAGAGGAGAGTGGGACAATGGCTACCTATCCATATGGAAAATTCAGATACAAGGTCGAGATCGACGGAATTGCGGCGGGCGGCTTTTCGGAGGTCACCGGATTCGACGCCTCGATCGACGTCATGGAATACCGGGAGGGGGACATGGTGCAGACTCCGATGAAAATACCGGGTCTGAAAAAATACGGAAATATTACCTTAAAAAAAGGTCTCGCGGATTCCAAAGCGCTTTACGACTGGCTGGCAGTAGGAGTGACCGGGGAGGTAAAACGGACAACGCTGACGATCACCCTTTTGGATGCGGCGGAAAAGGCGGTAGCGTCGTGGCGCGTCATCAATGCATGGCCTGTGAAATATACGGGGCCGGACTTTAACGCTACCTCATCGGAGGTTGCGGTAGAGACTCTTGAGGTTGCGCATGAAGGCATGACCAGAGAAACTTAAAACTAATAGGAGAAAAATATGGCATTTCAAACAGAATATTCATTTATACTGCCGAGAGGGTATCTGGATAGGGAAGGCATATTGCACAAGGAGGGAACCATGCGCCTTGCAAATGCAGCGGATGAGATATTGCCGCTGAAGGATCCGAGGGTGCAGCAGAATCCGGGATATTTGACGGTCATCCTGCTGGCAAGGGTTGTTACCAGTCTGGGCTCCCTTCCGACGGTGGATACAAGGATCATAGAAAATCTTTATACAATGGATCTTGCGTATCTGCAGGATTTATATCAGAGAATCAACACAATGGAGACGCCGGGATACAAAACCATATGTCCCCATTGCGGAGAGGAAATTGAAGCGCCCGTAAATTTTATGGAAGCCGGTCTTTAGAAGTATATCCGGCGGACAAAATCTATGAGGAGGCGGCTTTTATCGGCTATTATATGCATTGGAGCCATGACGACATTATGTCAATGAGCCATGTAGATCGTCTCCGTTGGTGTAAAGAAATCTCAAAAATAAACAGCCAGCTTAACAATGAACCCAAAAATGTGTTTGAGGTGTAAGGAGGGAGCCTATGTCTGGGAATGATTTATATAATTTGATGGCGGATTTCCGGTTTAAGGTTATGACGGGAAGAGACGAGGGTGACTCGGAGATCTGCTTTTCGAAGATTTCAGGCATGGAACTTACGATGGAGCAGGAGGAGATTCAGGAGGGGGGAAAAAACGACGGTCCCCACATACTTATGGCTCCTCATAAGAGACATCAGCCGCTTGTTCTGGAACGGGGAGTTCTTCCCGTATCGAGCTGGATGAGCCGGCTAAAGCCGGGGATGCGTCTCGACACGTGGTTAACGGTGGTTCTTCTGAATCAGTATGGAACTATGACAGGCAGAAGAATCCAGATAGACGATGGAATCGTTACAAAATGGGAGCTTTCCGGCCTGGACGCAATGGGAAACTCCGTATTGGTGGAAAAGCTGGAGATCGTTCACGATGGGATCAGTTACAGTTAAGTCCGGCAATCAAAAAGGCGGTGTTTGGGAAAGTGCTGACAGATCAATCCTTTGCCAGAAGGCTTATAGACAAATATAAAACATTCGGCAGATTCCCGCTGGAGACACCGGAACTTGTTCTGGTAAAAAGGGACAATCAGGAATCCGTTTCCTTTTTGACAAAAAGAAATTTTCAATTTAAGCTGCAGCTCAATATGCAGAATCCCCCACAGACAAGACAGCTTTCAATTGTAAATTGGAATCTGTTCGGGCGGGAAATCATGAATCATAGTTATAGGGAATTTCAGGTGTTCCGGTACATCAGCACAATATTTGAAAATCGGGACAGACAGCCGGATGCGGCAAGAAAAGCCGAGCGTAAACTGATCCAGATTCTGGAGGAGGACTTTTACACAAAGAATTTCAATACCAGTCAGGAGACGGAGAAGAAGCTCCGGCGCACGTTTATGAAACACAACCGGCAGCTGATACAGGAGGAATTCAAGCAGACGGGAACCCAGATCATGAATCTGGAGGAGCGCATGGCAGTACATGAAAAAGTTTTAAAGGAATTCCGCCAGACAAAAACCACGGAAGGACATATATCCGCCGTGCAGATAGACAAGATAACGAAGGAAGTCATGAAAAAGATGGAGCATGAGCTTCATCTTGAGCGATTGAGGCGCGGATTATAGGGAGGTAGACGGTGATGGTGGAAAAGGCCGTACTGGAAATCCTTGACGGAAAGCCCGAGAATAAAAACATTGAGGTTATGTTCAATCCCGAGTCCTACAACATTTCTTACGGCGCATCTTACAGCGAAAAAAAGATTGCCGGTCTTGACGGCCCGATCAGTCAGTATATATCCGGTGAAAGCATGACGCTGGATATGACCCTGTATTTTGATACCTATGTTCCGCCAACCCCTTTTGAGGAGGAGAGCGGCACAAGCGTAGCGGCAGAAACAAAGAAATTGTCGCAGCTTCTGTTCATAGACGGCGATCTGCACCGTCCTCCCACCGTAAAATTTCATTGGGGGACGCTCCAATTTAAGGGGATCGTCACAAGCGTGAAAGAAAACTATACGATGTTTCTCGCCGATGGAACGCCCGTGCGGGCGAAGGTTGATATATCCTTTAAATCTCTGTTGGATCCGGATGCTGCAAAAAGAAAATCGCCCTTCGAATCACCGGATCGTACCAAGGTGCGGATCATCCAGGAGAAGGAGCAGCTTTGGAATTACGCATGGGCGGAATATGGCGATGCAGGAAAATGGAGAGAGATAGCCAGAGCGAACAATATTATGAATCCCCTTGAGCTTGAAGCGGGAACAAAAATAAAGCTCCCGGCGCTGTGATTTTTTGCGGAGGGAAACAGAATGGGAACAGATTTCTTTACAGCGCAGTTTAAAGAGGATGAACTGAGAAAGAAATATCAGAATTATTTTGCCCCGGCAGCAAAAGTCTGGATCGGCAGCAGGGGAAGCGAGGAGAATCTGGCGCAGATAGCGGGCGTGCAGATCGAAAATATAAGGATATCCCTGAATCTGACGGATGCGGCAAGTGCCAGCGTAACACTTACGGATATCTATGATCTGCAATCCCGGTGCGTAAAGTCGGATCTGACAAAGCGGCTGACGATGGGAAAGCTGATAAAAATCGAATTGGGATACGGATCGGAACTTGAGGACATATTTTACGGTTTTGTCTACGAGATCAGCACGCAGTTCGGGGACATTCCCTCCGTACAGATTACGGCGATGGATGTAAAGCGCTTGATGATGGACAACTACCGGGAATTTTATTCCTGGGAGGAAAAGAAATATTCGGAAATCTTTAAGGAAATCATGCAGGAATACAGCAGTCTGGTATCTGAAATTTCCACGGATACCGGGGCGGAGGAACAAAAATCCGGACTGATTCAAAGGGGAAGCGACCTGCAAATGGTAAAACGGCTGTGCATGCTGGCAAATAAGCGTTTTATCGTGTGGGGCGGGAAGGCGAAGTTTACGGAAAAAGATGAAAAAAAGCCGATTACGGAGCTGTCTTGGTCCAAGGAGCTGATCTCCTTTTCCCAGAGCAGGAGTTATATCAACACAAAAATTCAGGTTTGGGGAAATCTAAAGGGAAGCAGCGAAAAGAACGTGCAGGAGAGGACGGTGTCCTCTCTGTCATCCGGTGAGTCGGGCGGACAAAAAATAACCACAAGCATCATTTCCCTTACGGATATCAAAAACATAAAGGAACTGGAAACAAGGGCTGATGAGGAGGAGGAATTCCTAAAAGAAAGAATCCAGACAGCCAGCGGTTCCTGTGTGGGAATCCCGGTGCTGATTCCGGGGCGGTATGTAACAGTCAATGGTCTGGATGACAGCATCAACGGAGAATATTATCTGAAATCCGTAAGCCATTCCTTTGGAACCGACGGATTTACAACGGATTTGACATTCGGAGGAAAAAAATGAGTTTTTACGGAGAACTGCTGGATGGAGAAAAGGGGCGGGAAAGCTCTGCGCAGATGATACACGGAATTGCGCTGGGAGAAGTGACCGAAAACTGGGATAGTGAACATCCCGGTATGGTAAAAGTGCAGATGCTTCTCGGGGAGGAGAATCAGAATGACCTTGGATGGGTTCCGGTGGTCTCACCCTATGCGGGGAATCAATTTGGCGCATATATGCTGCCGGAGATCGGGGCCAGAGTGATTCTTGCCTTTCATATGGGGGATGCAAACAGCCCCTATGTCATTGGCAGCCTGTGGGATCAGGCGAATGTTCTGCCGCCAGAGGCGGCGGAGGAGCAAAACCCGGTAAAGACCTTAATCACCCGGGGTGGAAACAGGATCACGATATCGGATGAAGAGGGAAAAGAGAAGATTACCGTTCTAACCAAAGGGGAGCTGGCCTTAGAACTGGACGATGAGAACCAGATGCTGTCCCTGAAGGATAAAGAGGGGGAGAATATGGTTCGGATCGATGCAAAGGAGGGCGCATTGACCCTTGCCGCAAAAAATAAGGTAGTCATAAAAGCAAAGGATCAGGAAATGCTCAGTATCGACGGCAGCGGTAAAAAAATAGCCTTGAATGCGGATAACATCAGCGTAAATTCAGGACAAAAGCTGGAATTAAAGGGGCAGAATACCACCCTTGAGGGAAGCAGTACCGGGATCAGCGGACAGACGCTTGAGCTTAAGGCGCAGTCCTTACTGTCTCTAAAGGGGAGCGCATCCCTTAAGGCGGAGAGCAGCGGTATCATGGAACTGAAAGGAACTATGCTGAAGCTGAACTGATCCGATTCCACGGGAGGCGGAAATGGGAAGAAAAAACAGTACATCGGACTTTTTGGGATGCGGGTGGAAATTTCCGCCGGGGGTTGATTCCGTCACGGGAAGAATGGAAGTTGTCTGTGAGGAGGATGATATTGCGGAGGCGGTCAGGATCATCCTTTTTACAGGAAAAGGAGAGCGGGTCATGCAGCCGGATTTTGGCTGCGGAATCCGCAATTTCGCATTTTCCAGCATGAGCGCCATCGACTTAAAGAGTATGGAGCAGGAAATTTTGGATGCCCTGATATGCTGGGAACCGCGGATTGAAAAACCGGTGGTGGAGATAAATAAAGAGCGGATGCAGGAGGGAATCCTTGAGATCGGTATCAAATATACCGTCCGTTCTACGAACAATCCTTACAATCTTGTATTTCCCTACTACATTAACGAGGGATAGGCAATCGGGAGAAAGAACAAAATCCGCAGGAGGGCAATGTGTATCGGGGGATTGAGGTATGAGTACACGGGAGGCAGAGAAGAAGACAAAAGAAGAGGTGATTGCAGAAATCCGCCGTCTGGCAGAGGTATATACGCCGGAATGGAAATTTGACACAGAACATCCCGACGCCGGAACTGCGCTGGCGCTGATCTTTGCCGACATGTTTTCGGGAACCGTAAGACGGTACAACTGCATTCCGGAGAAACTTAAGGGGGGCTTTTTTGAGCAGCTGGGCATAAAAACGCTTCCCGCTGTTCCGGCGGAGGGATATGTGACCTTCGGGCTGTCCAGCCATGAATTCGGCGGTGTACAGATACCTAAGGGGACAGTTGTCATGGCGGAGAATCAGGGCGGCGAAAACGTTGTCTATGAGACGACAGAGCCGGTCTGCGTAGTCCCGTCAAAGCTAACCACAGTCTTTTTTTTGGACGGACGGGAAGATTACTTTGAAAAAAAGGAGTTTCATAAGCCTTTTATGGCATTTCTCCCGGAGGGCAGGAATCTGCAGGAGCATGAGCTGTACCTGTGTCAGGATGAGGTGTTTTTTGTGACGGGCGAGGCGCAGATATGGATGAAGCTGAAAGCCTATAGCAGGAGCGGGGAGGATTCCGACTTGTCATGGCTTATGGATAAAGAGGCATTTTCCGTTGCCTACGGGACAGAAGAGGGCTTTGAGGAATTTGCGAAAAGGAGTATGGAGCGTGGATATCTGGTGTTAAGCCGGTCTGAGGGGCAGCCTGAGGCAAAAGAGACGGAGCTTTTCGGAAAAAACGGCCTTTGGATCCGATGCAGATACAAAAAACCGTGGAAAAGGGACCCCTTTGTGGTGCAGGATATCCGGCTTGCGGCAAAAAAGGACGGCATGGAACCGGATCATATATATAACCAGGAGGGCGAACAGCAGAATGCCAGTCTGTTTCCCTTTGGAGAATGTCCCGCTCCCTTTGGGGAGTGTTATTTTTCCTCGAAGGAGGCTTTGGGAAAGAGCGGGGCGAGGGTAAGGATTACTTTTATGCTGGAGTATGAAAGGATTCCGTTGGACAACAGCGTTAAGGCGGAAAAGAAATGGAAATTTCTGATGAAGCGCTCTGATTTCAAACCTGACCCTGAGTATGATATCACGATCGAACAGGTCGTCTGGGAGTATTATAACGGCAGCGGATGGAGCAGACTGCTGCTGCCGTCCGAGGGGCAGAATATTTTTGACGGAAAGAACGGAGGCATGGGAGGGCGGATGGAACTGGAATTTATCTGCCCTGAGGATGCCGCTCTTTTGGAGTGGCAGAGCGCTCCGACCCGGTATATCCGGGTACGTGTGCTCAGGATGAATAATCTGTACAAGCTGAAGGGGGCATACATCACCCCGGTGATCAGCGATATCCGGTTCCACTATTTCTATACCGGAGAGGGGAGACATCCGGATGCGGTAGCGGTAGCCAGCCGGATGGAACAAACCCTGTTACCGGCAGCGGAGCTAAAGAAGGGACCTGTCCGCTGGGAGATATTTTACGGATTACGGGAAAAAGCGCCGGGGCTGTATCTGGGGTTCGACCGTCCGCTCTCCGACGGTCCCGTAAAGCTTTATATGGATATCGAGGGGCAGAGCTGTCCTACGGAAAAAATGACGGGGATAGAGCAGCCGCGGCTTATATTTGAATACTATGGAAAAAACGGCTTTATTCCGCTGGATGTCTTTGATGAGACGGAGGAACTGCAAAAGAGCGGATGCCTGACTTTTTTTGGAAAAGAAGATTTTTCATCCGGATCTTTCTGCGGAGAAACCGCATACTGGATCAGAGTGACGGAAAAAAGGGATTCCCGTGACAAGTACAAAAAGGGGAAAAAACTGACAAAAATTTGCGGAATTTATTTGAACACGGCAAAGGTTCTGGCGGTGGAGAGTATGGCCCCTGAATACTTTGAGATACAGGCCGGGGAAAAAAATAAGGTTTGCCGCCTTTCCAGAGGAAATATCTTTGAACTTTCCGTCCTTGTGGATGGAGAAAAGTGGGAGGAGGTCGAGGACTTTAACTGTTCAAAGGAGTACGACAGGCACTATGTGCTTGACAGAAGCAATGGAATCGTGGCTTTTTCGGACGGCAAAAAAGGGGCAATCCCATGCACAGAGGTCTGCATCCGCTACCGGTGCGGCGGAGGGGAAAAGGGAAACTGTCCGCCGGGGGCGGTCAACCGCCTTGGAGCCGCCTACGGATACCTGAACCGTGTTAAAAATCATGGGCTCATCTGCGGTGGATATGATCAGGAAAGCTATTCCGGGGCAATAAGAAGAGGGGCAGAAAATCTGCGGCATATGGGCAGGGCGGTCACCGCCAGCGATTATGAGGCGCTGACCCATGAGGCTTCCCGTTTTGTCTGGAAGGTTAAGTGTTATCCCGGATACAATCTGCGGGGAGAGTATGAGCCGGGCAGTATTACCCTTGTGGTATTGCAAAAGGAATTTAAGGACGGCAGGGTGTATTTCCAGAAGATCAGGGAGGAAATACTGAAATACCTTTCCGGCAGGATGGGAGGAAATCTGGCAGTCACGGGCCGCCTTTTTGTGACGGAGCCGCAGTTTTTTGAGCTGGACTGTTATGTAAAAGCCGTCGTGGAGGATATGGAGCGTGTGCTTGAAGTGCAAAGAAGCGTGGAAGAACGGCTGGAAGAATTTATCCATCCGGTCACCGGAAATTATCACGGCAGAGGATGGGATATCGGCACAATTCCAAACGAGACGCAGATTCTGAATGCATTAAAAGGAATTTCAGGCGTCAGCTTTATCCGGGAGCTGCGTTTGAGCGTGTTTATCCCGACGGTGCAGGGGCGAAGGGAGATACAACCTGACGGACGGGACAAAAAGGCGCTTTCCTTTGGCGCTGTATTTCGGTTTGCGGTGGCGCTCGGAGGGAAGAACACCGTTGTGGTTGAGGTGGAGAAATAGATTTTACAGGAGGGGAAAATGCTTCCTCAGATCATTCTTGATGATGAAAGCTTTTTGGAGATTACAGAGAAGGCGGTAAAACAGATACAGGGGTTATATCCTGAGTGGACGGACTACAACGCTCACGATCCGGGAATCACGATACTGGAGCTGCTCGCATGGTTTAAGGAATTGCAGCAGTTTCACCTTGATCAGACCGGGGAGGCCCAGATCCGCAAATATCTAAAACTCATGGGAGGAATGCCGGAGGAAATCCGCCCTGCGGAGACGGAAATGCGGATAGGCAGGATAGGAAAGCCTCTTTTTTTCCCAAAGGGAAGCCGTTTTTTCGCCGGGGATATCTGCTTTGAGACCACAGAAAAGAACTTTATGGATGCCGCGGAGGTCGTGCGGCTTTTCTGTGTGGAGGGTGAAAAGGATCCTGCAATGGCGTTTTTGGCAAATTCGAGAAATTGGTATATGACAAAAAAATATCGAAGCACACAGGTAGACGGAAATAAGCTGCGCTTTCCGGCGTTCGGGGAGCGCCCGGAGACAGGGAATGCGCTTTGGATCGGGCTTGACGGTCCCCTGTCGCCGGGGGTGGAGCATAAGCTGTTCCTGCGGCTTTGTTCTGACAGCCATATTCAGAGAAATCCGGGTCAACCTTCTGTTCCGCTGGCGGAATATCAGCTTTATTACGGGACAAAAGGGGGAGGATTCGGTCAGGCGGTCCTGCTGCGGGATACGACATGGCAGATGTTAAAGGACGGATTTTTGGTGTTTTCCATTGAGAAAGAAATGGAAAAAACGGGGAACGGACTTTACTGGCTGTGTCTTGTTCTGGCAATGACAGGGTATGATGTGCCGCCGGTCATAGAGGATATCAGTCTGCGTCAGTTGAAGGTCAGGCAGACCCATACGCTGGCGGAGTCCCATGACATAATATGTAAGGGCCGGGTATGCCGGAATGCGGAAATCCCCCTTCTGGAGAACGGCAGACAGGAGGACTGCGGCTGCTGTGTGACGATTCCTACCCGGCTGGCGGCAGAGGGTGGCAGCATGTTGTTTGTTAAACAGGAGGACGGCTGCTTTCAATGGGAAGAGGAGATTTTCAGAGATAAAGGGGCGGAAGGCGTCAAGTACGTTTTCCCGTATCAGGGACGTGACGTGGAGGCATATTATAAGCTTATTTTTTATGACGAACGGTACAAGGATAAGCTGGTGCTGGGAGAAGGAACCGGAATGCCGTGGCAGAAATACCGGACGGATATCCCCGGACTATGCCGCGGAGGACTCTCTCTTATGGTGGAGACAGAGGAGAAAAGCGGCTGTTACAGCGTATGGGAGGAGCGGGAGGATTTTGATGCCTCCGGTCCGCTGGACAGGCATTTTTGCTTTGATGAGGAGAACGGCGTGATTTCCTTTGGGGACTGTGATCACGGGATGGCCCCGGAGGGAAAGATATTGCTGGCAGCCGCTCATACCAGTCTGGGGGCAGAGGGAAATGTCAAAGCAGCCGCCATATGTCAGACGGATGCTCCGACTTTGGGCGCTGCGGTCAGAAATGACAGGGATGCGAAAGGCGGAGCAGACAGGGAAGATCTTGAGAGCTGCAGAAAGCGGCTGGTTTTACAGAGGAAGGAAACAAACCGGGCGGTGACCTATAAGGATTTTGAATATCTGGTGAAGAGGACGCCCGGTCTTATGATAGAGAATGTCAGAGCCGTTCCCTTTGCGGAATACAGAGGAGCGGGGGATAACGGAGGCGAGGAAACGGTTTTTGTCGTTGTAAAACCCTATACATGGGAGGAGCGTCCCCGCTTAAACGAGGTCTATCGGAAAAACATCTTAAATATGCTTAATCCTCGGCGGATGATCGGCACGGAAATAAGAGTTCTTGAGCCGGAGTATATCGGGGTGACGGTTTTCATGGAAATTGCGGCGACGGTACAGGAAGCCGCCGTAAGGGAGCTGATCGGGCAGACGCTTTCTGATTTTTTTAAAAATATCCGGGCGGATTTCGGGGCTTGTATCCAGTACAGCGCAATCTACGGAATTCTGGATGTGATGGAATGCGTTGCAAACATCAGATCCCTCGGCATTGATGCACAGGGAAAGGATGTCCGGCGCAGCCGCAACGGAGATATCCTTCTGCCGGTAAACGGGCTGGCATATCTGAAGGAATGGAACTGCATTATACAGAAGAGGACATAAAATTTGGGAAGAATTACAAGGCAGCGGAGAAAATACTTTTTATTAAACAAAAAATCAGATTTTCTAAAGGGCTTCGGATACGGGATCGGAACGGAGGATAGCGGGATCACTTTGGGTAAGCAGCAGAAAGAGGGCGTGTATTATACCAGGGTTTTTGACAGCCGGGAGAGGCATATGGTCTGGCACAGGCTGATCCTCGCGGGAGAAATACCGGCGGGATCATCCCATACGGTAACGGTCTATGCTTCGGAGAGCAGGAATCTTATGGACGGAGGAGAGACGATCGAAGAGATCCTTTCCGACCGCGGACTCGAACAGGAACAAAAGGACGAAATCCTTCTGAAATTTTGCTGCAGAGTATTTGAAAACACTTCGGATATGCTGCTTTTTGGCGTGAAGGGAAGATACCTGTGGCTAAAGATCACGCTGCGGACACAGGGGGAGCACATTCCACGGATCGGCAGGATAAAGCTCTGTTTTCCTAAGCATACGTGGCTTTCCTATCTTCCTGAAATCTATTCGGAAGATCGGAAAAGCGCCTCCTTTCTGGAGCGGTATCTTGGCATTTTTCAAGCGCTGTATGAGGATATGACAGACAGGATCGAGGAAACGCCGGCGCTGTTGGAACCCCTTACGGCCAATAGGGAGCTTTTGCAGGGGATGGCGGACTGGTTTTCCGTGGAAAATAAGGAGATGTGGAATGAGGAACAGCTGAGATATCTCGTACTGCATGGGGAAAGGATCGGCAGGAGCCGGGGAACCGTGGCCGGTCTTAAGGAATTGGTATGGCTGTATACGGGAAGGGAACCTTATGTGGTGGAATTTCACAGCATTAAGCCATTTTTCGACGGCGATAAAAGGGAACGGCTCCTAAAAAAACTGTACGCCTCAAACTGCTTTGAGTTTGCGGTGATTCTCGGGGACGGAAGCAGGGAAACGGAAATACAGCTTCCGATGCTGGAGCGGGTGGTTGCAATGGCAAAGCCTGCGCATATGACGGGCAGAGTCGTCCTGTTAAGACCGTACATATTTTTGAACATGCATTCCTATCTGGGAATCAACAGTACCCTTGGTCAGTACCGGCCATTCCGGCTGGATGGCTCCTGCGCGGTATCGTTTTCCGTGATAGCGAAAGAGAAAGGCGGGATTGCTTTATGAAAAATTTAAATTATTTTCCCTGTGAGAGAAACAAATATTTTTATGGAAAGCTGCTTAGTGTGGATGATTTTGAGTCGGAGCAGAAATATATGAACGACAAGCGGCGGCTGATCAACCGCTTTCTGCACGGCTGCGGCGTGGCGTGCGGGCTGAATGTAATACCGGTAAGTGAAGATACGGTTTCCATAGAAGCCGGCATGGCGCTGGATTTCTCCGGGAGGGAGATTATTGTAGATAAGCCGGTGTTAAAAAAACTGACGGACATCGAGGGATTTTACAATAGCACGCAGGAAAACGGAAATGATACCTACCAATATCTGTGTATTGAATATCAGGAATATGAGAAGGAACCTGTCTACGGCATGGCGGGCGGAATCGGCCAAGGGGAACAGGTCTGCTACAATAAGATAGCCGAAGGATACCATATCTATCTGACCGGAAGGGAGCCGGAACAGGCAGCCGGGGGCGATGCATATTATGAAAGATGGGAGAAGGTCTACTGGGGAAACGGCATCCGCATAAGTCAGGTGTTTCCCCGTTATGTAAAGAGCGGAAGCGAGTTTGATATGCGGATCGTTGTGGAAAATATGGGACAGAGACTTCCGGTCTCTTTTGGCTACGAGCTGGTATTTGACTGTATGGAAAAGGATCGGAAAAAGTGGATGAAAATTTCCTTTGACGAAAAGCAGCAGGAGAGGGAACGGCGCTATGAGATCTCCATAGCGCTTAAGGCGTCGGAGGTAAAGGGAGTAAAGGCAGAAGCGGTGATGCGGGAGGACAGCTTCTGGCTCAACGTAGGGGAGTATCCCGTGGAAGCATCGGCATGGGTCAAAAGTACGGTCGAGATTACCGAGGAAGACGTTAAGACGGTTATTGACCGGCACTACTATGAGGACGCAATGCAGGAAATTTTGAACAACACTTATCATCAGAGCATATATCTTGCAAAGATCAATATGGTCTGGGCGGGAAGTACCGTTGTGATAGAGGATGTAGAGCAGATGCCCTTCCGTCAGTATATCAGCAGCGATGCGCTCGCATCTGTCCGGGAAAGGGCGGCGGAGGAGGAGTTGAACTATCTAAGGCGATGCGTTGAGGAACTGATTTCCGGTGGCAGTAAGACGGTCTTGGAGACAAAGCCTGCATTTTCGGAGTCTCTCAGGACGGCTGAGGGAGTTGTGACAATCAAACTGGGCATCGGAGGTATGGCGGGGCAGAAATTCTTTTCCGAACCTATCGCACACGGGCTGGGGCTTGGAAATACGGCAATACTCTGCGGAATCCTGTACGGGGACGGGGAAAGCCGTGTCTGCTATGGGGCGGACAGCGTTTTTGAGGATCAGGGCAGGATACGCGCGGATGTGGCGGCAAGTGCAGATACACAGGCAGGGACGTTTGTCGTAGGACTGAAGCTGACGGAACCCACAACGGCGGAGAGTGTAAAAATATACTGGATGGCAATGCAGGATAAAAGTTCCAGGGGGGAAGACGGGGAAAAGAGAGCGATTTTTCTGAAACCGGATATGGTATATCTTTCCCTGCGGGAGGAGTATTATTTTGAGCCGGTATTTACGGGTTCGGCGGATAAGCGCGTCACATGGTCCGTCCGGGAGGAACGGGGCGGTAACATTGATGAAAACGGTATGTATACGGCGCCCAATGTTCCGGGAATCTATGAGATCGTTGCAAGGAGCGTGGCTCATCCGGATTTGACGGCAACGGCATTTGCCGTGGTGCGGGATCTGCGCAAAAACTGACGGAGGAGGGCGGTGATCCCGGATGGTGATACGGACGATCGATAAAACATATTCTGTGATCCGCACTCTGCCCTGCGGCACAAAAATGCGGGCATATCTTTGTGCCGCAGAGGATGATTCCGGCGGAGGACAGCAGAAAATGAGAGAATGCGGAAAGACAGGCTATCTGGTCATGGCTCCTAAAAATGGGGAATCTTCCGAAAAGCTGCTTCTTTTTTTGATGGAATTATCCAAAAATCAAAGGGTGGACTGCCTTTTGGACTGTTTTACCAGAGATGGAGCCGTGTGGGGCGTTTTCCGCTACTATGAGGGGATTCCACTTACAAAGCTGCTGAATAAGGGCATGCTGCCGGAGGAGCGTTTTGATCTGGCAAGGGAATTGATAGAGCAGATCTTTGCGGGAAATCTCCCGGTCTATCTGCAATATGAGGCATCGAAGTTTTCCAATATCGTGGTGAGCGGCAGATCGGGACTGCGGGTCAATTTTTTGATGACGGAACCGGAGCGCTTGGACAGTAATCTTTTTCCAGATGTCTTAAAGCAGATTGCAGCGGTATTTGAACTGATCTACGAGCAGGAGTTGAAAGGGGCGCTTTCGGAGGAGCCGGGGGCGTTTGTAGAGAAACTGAAGAGAGCGGAGTTTTCGGAGGGGATAGACGTCTACCGGGCTTACCGCAGGATGGACGGATCCCTAAGAGACGCTCTGGCGGAGGGAAAGCTGACGGAAAAGGGATATCTGACCCGTATCTGGAATTTCTTTTCAGGAAAATTAAATGTTATTTCTCGGATTTTATATGGACTGCTCATTGCCGGACTGACGGGGATTTTGATCTATGTATGTGTGGCACCGGAGACAGCGCCTGCGGAGAGAAATCTGTTTCAAAGTATCGGGACGCTTGAGATCATGGAATATGGTCCGGTTCCTTCCGATGGAACAAAAAGCGGTGACACCGAGGCGCATACGGAGGAAGAACTGCAGGAGGAGACGCCCGGGGAGGAAGAAACGCAGGAATTATCTACGGAGGAGATGGGCTGAAAACGCATGGCATCTATACGAACGAGATTCAAAACCAATATACAATACGGGGCGAAAAAAATTGGCCAAACCTTTTTTTCTCCGATAAGGAAAAAGATTACCGACGCTCAAAAAAAGTTGATGCCTGCCGGTTTTGTGGATTATGTTTCCCAGGATGTAAAACAAAAGGTAGAGGAGGCAATGGAGGCGCCCGCAAGCCAGAAGGATTATGTGCCGGTCGGGCGTTATCTTGCTGCAAAGAAATTGCTGTATCTGTCAGGAGTATTGCTGCTGGCGGGGGCTATTTTTATGGTTCGCTGGGGCGCACCCTTTCTGCAGTCGAAGCTTTTTACAAAGACAATGGAGGTAAATTCGCCGGAGATGTATGAGTATAGCGGGAAGGTAAAACTGCTGGCTCCGGGAACCTCGCAGGTTCTATTTGCAGGGACTCTGGAAAACGGCAGAATCAACGGATGGGGAACGCTGTACGATTATGACGGAACCCTGCTTTACCAAGGGGAATTTGCAATGGAAATGTATTCCGGAAGCGGGGAAACCTATTATTCGGACGGGAGCGTGCTATATAAGGGAGGCTTTGAGATGAACCGCTATCAGGGATACGGCTGCATGTATTATGAGAGCGGAAGGCTTATGTACGAGGGCGCATTTGCAGGAGGGCTTTTTGAGGGCGATGGAAAATATTACGATCCGGACGGACAGCTTAAGTATGAGGGAAGCTTTGCGGCAGGTTTTTATGAGGGAGAAGGAAAACTCTATGAAAATGGTCTGCTGGTCTATTCCGGCGGATTCTTAAAGGGAGCAAAATCCGGGGAGGGAATTCTTTACGATGAGAACGGACTGCCGGTCTATCAGGGAACCTTTCTAAACGATACCTTTGCCGAGGGAACCGGGGTGCTGGCGGAGGAGGGGGGAAGCGCTTTTTATGAGGGAAATATGACGGAGGGCGTGTCAAACGGTTACGGGAAGGAGTACCGCAGCGACGGAAGCCTGCTCTACGAGGGAGAGTTTGTAAACGGACTCTATGAGGGAACAGGAAAGCTCTACGGAGAGGAGGGGCTGCTCTATGAGGGCGGCTTTTTGGAGGGCAGCTTCGACGGAGAGGGCAGACTGTATGGGGACGGAATGCTGGTCTACGAGGGAGGCTTTGCAGACGGACTGTATTCCGGAGAGGGAAAGTTGTTTGATCCGATCACCGGAAATCTGATCTACGAGGGAAGCTTTTTCCAAGGGGAAAAATCCGGGGAGGGGACGCTTTATGACCCGCTGACAAATATACCGATATACGCTGGCAGTTTTAGACTGGACAGTTATGACGGGGAGGGAGATCTCTATAACGAAAGAGGAGAATTGATCTATTCCGGAGGATTCCTTCTCGGGCAGAAAAACGGAACCGGCATTACTTATGACGGACCGACAGGGGGCGTTCTGGAGGAGGGAACCTACCGGAGCGGAAATTTTGTCGGAACGGTTGAGGAAAAGGAGGAGGAGACAGAATGAAATATTCGGGAATTGCCCAGGCGGCGGAGGAGCTGGTCGATATTTTAAGGTGCAGCATGGTACCGCAGATGATAAAAAGTAAGGAAAAGATCGGGCTGTGCAGTCCTTCCAAAAAGGAGGACGTAAGTGTGGGAATCTGGCTGTATGATATTCGGGTATGCGAGGAATTAGGGGAACACACCATGCGGGCGGTGGACAGTTGCAGACAAAGATATCCATCCTGCTTTTTAAATCTCTATTTCGTGATTACGGCATATTCCAACGGTGATGCCCGCTATCAGGCAAAGGAGGAGCAGCTAATCCTCGGAAAGGTGATTCAGGTGTTACAGGATCATGCGGTGCTGGAAACTGTTTCCGGGGAGAGCAGGAATATTAGAGGAAAGCAGATTTGTTCCGTGCATCTGCTGAATCTGCCGATGGAGGAAAAAATCAGGATTTTTGACTCGCCGGGTATAGCATATAAAACCTCTCTTTTCTATGAGCTGGGGCCGATTGAGATTGAGTCGGAAAAGATAGATCAGACGGCAAGAGTTGTAGAAGCACAGTTTCACGTGGAGGAATCCTTAAGATGATGGATGGCGTTATGGAAAATGCAGCCTGGCATATATCGCTTGTGATATTGCCGGTGGATGATTTTACCGGGGAGGTAATAGTCGGAGCACGGATCAACGTTGCGGTAGAGAAATGGGGGCGTCCGATCGTGAAGCCGGATGGATTTTACGTCTTTACGGGGGGCTTCGGGGAGGAAGCCGTCGCCGTGCTATGGGGGCGGGGGTACCGCAAAATGAGGGTGAAGATCCGCCTGGCGGATCTGGATCCGAAAAATCCCGTGGAAATTATCCGCGTAAAACCGGACAAAAACCATTTCTTTCCAAAAGGGTCGGCTTTTATGGAGGGAATCCTGCCGGAACACTCCGTGCTGCTCGTCTCAGGAAAAACAAAAGCGCACGTGCAGAAGCTGCGGGCCGACTGCGGGGAAGGCGCAGACAGGATCACTGTATATCAGGAGCACGAAAAAAATCTGTCAAAAGCCTTGTTTTTACTGGCAGACAGGAAGGGAGACAGAGAGGAGTGGGCGGAGCTTTTATCTCCGGTGGATCCCGTGCAGGGAATTTATCTGGTGAGGGAACCTTTTTGCGGAGCGCACCTGCGGATGGAAACCGATTTGTTTCCGGCGGTTAAGTACGAGGCGGATGAACTGGCTTGCGATTATTTTATTGCTGTGTACGGCGGCGCGGGGGAGGAATCCTTTCCGGCGGTGTGCTGTCTAAGGCAGAACGGAGAGGAAAAGGGATATACATTCTGCCTGAAGGCAGGGGAGACGCTGCGGCAGGATTTCTGCTGAACGTAAAGCGCGATAGAATGGTACGGTAGGAGGAAGCAAAATGGCTTTGTGTGCATGCGCGGGTGCGATGTGTGCCTGCAGTTTTGGAATGGCGCCCTCGGCGTTGGTCGTAACGCCGGAAAACCGGGTGCTTGCCGGTGGAGTTCCGGTGGCGACGATCATGGATAACATCCCTATGAAAAATATTATGCCTTTTGGAATGTGTTCGTCTCTGGCAAACCCACAGGTGGCGGCGGCAACGGCGGCAGCACTTGGCGTTTTGACGCCGATGCCCTGCGTGCCGGTGGTTCCTGCACCATGGGCGCCGGGCTCTTTGACGGTGCTTGCCGCCGGAAAGCCGGTTTTGAATCAGAATTGTAAAGCAATATGCGCATGGGGCGGGGTGATTCAGATTACAAATCCGGGAAATACCAGCGTACTTGCTCCGTAGAGGCGAATAACATCCGGCGCCGCCGGAATAAAACTGTATGCATAGGAGGAAGAAAGGATGAAAATAGGACTCCGGGTAAAGTTCGGCATATTTTTTATGGTATTCGGGCTCGTTATGCTGTCTGCAATGTGCGGGCTTATTTACTTTTTTACCCAGAATGTTTTTATGGAGCACTATAAGGATTCCATTGGGAAAATCGTCGATGTGACCGCATGCAGTCTGGAACTGTCACCGGATGAAATTTCCAGCTATGCGGAGACGGAAAATGCGGATGATCGTTACTGGGATATTTTGGATAAAATGCGGCAGATCCGCGAAATGTCGGAGTTTGCCTATATCTATGTCCTGTATCCGACGGATGAGGACACCGCAGTATGGGTGTTTTACGTGTCCGAGGCCGGGGACGTGGAAGAACTTGGGGCGCCGATTTTAGATTATGCGGAAGATAAATATGATATGGTCCGGGATATCTGTCTTACGGGGGAGCAGAATGATACGCTGGATTATACGAATACGGATACGGGGCTTGTGGTGTCCATCTACTATCCGCTCAATGATGAGAACGGGGATACGGTTGCCGTGCTTGGCGGGGACGTGTACATGGATGAAATCAATGAGCTCTTTAAAGAAAGCATCCTAAAGATAGCAGCACAGATCGCCGTGCTTTTTGCGGCAGGAATCCTGCTTCTGCTCCTGTTCGTCCAGTTCGGAGTGGTTCGTTCCATCAGCAGATTAAAGCAGGGCGTGCAGAAAATGGCGGACGGAGAGCTGGGCGTGCAGGTTTTCTGTAAAAGGAGAGATGAGATCGGGGATATCACCACCGTATTCAACCGGATGTCGAGAAAAATAAGCAATCATATGGATGAGACCCAGGAGTTGAACCGGGCTTATCGGAAATTCGTACCGCCGGATACCTTTGATATTCTCCATAAGCGCAGCGTTGTGGACATCAGTCTGGGCGATCAGGAGGAAGCGGAGCTTACGGTGCTTTGCATGGAGCCTGTGGGATTTAAAGAGTATGTCCATAATCTGTCCTCAGAGGAAACCTTCCGCTATATCAACGGGATTCTGGAAAAAACCGTTCCGGCGGTACTGGAGGGAGGAGGGACGATCGAGCACTTTGAAAAGGCGGGAATCTGTTCCTATTACCGCAGCAATGCGGAAAATGCTTTAAGATCCGCAGTCATGGCCTGTGAGAACCTTGCCGCGGGCGGAGACGGCGGGCGGCTGTGCGCGGGGATTGCCCAGGGAACGGTCATGGTGGGGATTGCAGGGCAGGAGGAGCGGATGGACATCATCAGCGTTTCCGAGCAGACAAGGCTGTCGGAATTTCTTATGGAAATAGCGCCGAAATACAATGCTTCCATCCTGTTGAGCCAGAAAGCCGCGGCACAGATCAAAGATCTGGAACAATCCTACCACTATCGGTTTCTGGGATATTTAAAGATCGCTGCGGCGGAAAGGCCGGAGGGAATCTATGATGTTTTTGACGGGGACGCTGCAAAGGACCGCAGATATAAACAGATTACAAAGGAGGCATTCGAGCAGGGGGTCAGGCTTTTTTGTGAGGGAAATTATGAAAAAGCAAGACAATCCTTTATTGACGTATTAAAGCAGTACCGGAGGGATGAAGCTGCTAAAATATATCTGACCCTGTGCAGCAGCTATCTGCAAAACGGGGGAAGCGAGCCGGAAATGTGGATCGAAACACTATAATCCGGGTAAAGGACAAGGGCGTCCTGCGCTGTGCGGGCAGCGCGTTAGGAAAGGAGATGTCTATGGAGTTTCTTGAGATAACGATATATAGGATCATTCTGCGCACATATTTTTATCTGGAGGAGACCGGGAGGAAAAACAGCTTTGAACGTTTCCCCTATCTTCGTATGCTGACAGGGCGGCTGACGCAGGAAACGGTTGGGAAATGGAAGCAGGATACAGGAATCCAGGCGGTACGCTTTTGGAAAATCATCGGTGAGCTCTCCGGCCGACTGGATGCCGGAGAAGCAAAGGAGTGTTCCGGGGGACGGTATGGAAATGCCAAGGATGGGCGTTTTGTCGTGAAAAAAGATGAAATGTCAGGAGGAAGAAAGGCGGACGGGGTGCTTTGCACCGCGCTTGCGCTCTGCATTGCGGCGGCACAAGTGCCGGAGTATGCGGCGTATTTAGATTATTATACCGGAAATATCGTAACCCTTCAGCTTGCATTTGAACTGGAGGGTATTCCCTATCCGGATTTTTCCGATGTGGCGCGAAGGTTACGGCTGCTTGAGAAAATCTGCAGGGTAGATCGGAAAAAATTGCCGCAGCAGTATGCGGCGATCGAGGCGGAAGATGGGATTTTTTCCTATCTGACCGGGGCGGATGAGATGAACCGGGAGCTTGTGGGAAAGGCAGAGTGGTTTTGCCGGGCGGAAAAGCTGCACCCGATGTTCATACGGCAGGAGTTAGCGGAGCTCTGTGCGGAAGATATTTCCGACAGCGTGATCAGGATAGCGGGAAAAGGGGGCAGAAGGTTTCTGGCAAAGCAGACGGCGCAGCTTTTGGGAAAGGATCTGCTTATGGTACATGCGGGAAAGCTGAAGGCAGTCTTTGGCGACGAGCCGGGAGAGCTTGTGATGCAGCTGCTCAGGGAAGCGTTTTTGAAGAATGGAATTTTATGTATCTACGGGATCACCACGAAGCTTTTTTCGGAGTGGCAGATAACGGAGCAGGAGTTTATGGAGCTTGTGGTGCAGCCTTTTTGTGATGCCCGGATTTGCGTTATTTTGTGTACGGAGGCGGAAATCTATTTTTCGGGGAGTGGGGGAATGAAGGTAAAATCCGTGGAATTTGCAGAACTGACTCGGGAGGAGCGGGAGCGGGTGTTTCGGGGGTTTAAGGAGCTGTATGGTCTGGATTTTGACTGTGCGCGGTATTCGATCCGCTATCATCTGTCTGCCAGCGAGATCGCAGGGGCAATCGAACGGTGGCGGAATACGGCGGTCGCCGGAGAAAAAGCAGATGGGCTGAAGTCGGAAAAGGGCGGACAGGATATATCGGAGGAGCAGCGCTTTTCCCGTATCTGTTACGACATTCTCTGCGGCCGGGTAAAACGGACGCTTGGGGAGGTAATCTATCCCCGGGTCGGATTTGGGGATTTAAAGCTTTCCGATGACATGAAAAAAACGTTGGAACAGATTTGCTGCAGCGTGCTGGAGGGATACCGGATTTACGAGGAGTGG
>CAYROM010000036.1:0-21779 GCA_964425905.1 uncultured Lachnobacterium sp.
CAATTCCGATGAAGTAAGCGCTGGTTGAAACCAACGGAGAACCGCCGAAGATTGCGCCTGCAATCATTGCGATAAACGGAACCTTCGCACCGCAGGGAATAAAGGTGGTAGTCATGATCGTCATCTTGCGGTCTCTGTCATTCTCGATGGTACGTGAAGCCATAACTCCCGGCACACCGCATCCGGCACTAACCAGCAACGGAATAAAGGATTTCCCCGAAAGTCCGAATTTACGGAAAATACGATCCATGATAAATGCGATACGCGCCATATATCCGCAGGCTTCCAGGAATGCAAGCAGGATAAACAGTACCAGCATCTGCGGAACGAAACCGATTACCGCGCCGACGCCGGCTACGATACCGTCAATGATAAGTCCCTCCAGCCACTCAGCACAGCCGACTGCCTGAAGTCCGGAATCAATCGCGTCCGGAATAGACGGAACCCATACGCCATAATTCGCCGGATCCGGCTCTTCATATTCAAAATCCGCATAAACCGCAGCCGCATCCAATAAATCATCGTAGCTTGCTGTCGCTTCCTCTGTTGCAAGAGTCTCCTCATCCTCAACGAGGTAAGTTGCTTCCGCATCCGCGTCAAATAAAGCCACAAGTCCTTCCAGCGCAGCCGGAACATTTGCCACGTCATAATCCTCTGATTCTGCGTCGAGCGCCTCTGCGATCTCATCGACATCATAGCCCTGCTCGTCTGCATACTCAATAAATCCGTTTACAACTTCAGCAGCTCCGCCGAACTCCTCGGCAACTTCTTCGTATTCTCCGCCGCCGATTCCAAACAGATGGAAACCGTCGCTGAAGAGATTGTCATTTGTCCAATCCGTAGCAGCCGCGCCGATGGTTGACATTGCAATATAGTATACAAGGAACATAACGATTGCAAAAATCGGGAGCGCCAGAATACGGTTTGTCACGATCTTATCGATCTTGTCGGAAACCGTCAGTTTCTTACCGGACGCCGCTTTGGTTACGCAGCTTCCAATGATGGAGGAAATGTACATATAGCGTTCATTCGTGATAATGCTCTCCCCATCATCATCATATGCATCTTCGAGAGCTTTGATCTCAGCAGAAACATCCGGAACTGCGGATAACTGCTCTTCGATCTTGCTGTCCTTCTCCAAAAGCTTGATCGCAAAAAATCTCTTCTGGGCTTCCGTTACGGAATTTCCGAGCTTATCCTCTACCTTTGCGATCTGCTCCTCTACGGCGTCTGCAAATTTATGTACGCGGGCAACCGTCTTCTTTTCCTCTGCTGCGGCAATCGCCTTCTCCGCCGCTTCTGTAACGCCGGTTCCCTTCAGCGCGGAAATCTCAACTACCTCGCAGCCCAGCTTCTCGCCAAGCGCTTTGATATCGATCTTATCGCCGTTCTTGTTGACAAGATCCATCATGTTTACCGCCATGATGACCGGAATTCCAAGCTCGATGACCTGAGTGGACAGATACAGGTTGCGCTCAATATTCGTACCGTCTACAATATTGATGATCGCATCCGGCTGCTCACCGATCAGATAATTTCTAGCTACTACTTCCTCCAGCGTATATGGAGACAGGGAATAGATACCCGGCAAGTCCATGATGATAACATCCTTATTTCCCTTTAACTTACCTTCCTTTTTTTCAACCGTTACACCAGGCCAGTTTCCAACATACTGGTTTGCACCGGTCAGCGCGTTGAACAGTGTTGTTTTACCGCAGTTCGGGTTACCTGCGAGTGCAATTTTTACTGCCATTTTCATTCTCCTTATCTTATTTGGTTTGGTCACTCTTCCTTATGTTCGTGCCATCTTTCCTTTGTTCTGCTTCGCTTTCTTTTGTTAGCCATTGCTAACTTCCGGACAAAAAATTATGTGCCGACGGTCTGCGCCGTTCCACACATTCCTATCTGACCGTTTACTCAACCTCGATCATCTCTGCGTCCGCTTTGCGAAGAGATAATTCATATCCTCTTATGGTTACCTCAACCGGATCACCGAGGGGCGCAACTTTGCGAACATAGATCTCAACGCCTTTTGTTATCCCCATGTCCATGATTCTTCTTTTGACCGGTCCTTCGCCGTTCAGTTTCTTAACTGTGACAGTTTCGCCGATCGATGTCTCTCTTAACGTTTTCATTCTTACTCCTTTTCCTTTCCTAGACCATGATCTTATTGGCCAAATCTTTACCAATGGCTACGCGGGAGTCCTTAACGTTTACGATCAGGTTTCCTCCGATATCGGAGACGACCTCAACGCTCCCTCCCACGACAAAGCCAAGGTTTTCTAAAAATTTACGTGTCTCTTCCTTTCCTCCGATCTTTTTGATCGTGACCGGTTCTCCAGGATTTGTCATTGTAAGCGGCATCATATCAACTTCTTCCTGATAATATTTTATCATTTTGTCATTCTTACGTCAGTTAGTATACTCTAACGTTCATTAGAAGTCAATAACATTTACAAAAAAATTCGCTCAGATCCCTTGCGCCGCACACAAAGGGAACCTGAAACTGCGTCTTATCAATATGATATACATCATCCGCCGTAGAGAAAACCTCGCTCTCATCGATATAGTCGATTTCTCATTCTCGAAACCCCTCCCGCTGCGCGGATATCCGCAGGAATACGCTCCAACGCCATAACCGCGCATGCGCCTGCCGCCTCGGCGATTCTCGCCTGCTCCGGCGTAGTTACGTCCATAATCACGCCGCCCTTTAACATCTGTGCCAGATTTTTGTTCAGCTCGTACCTGTTGTTTTCCATTTTCACATATCTCCTATCTCTTTCATAATATTTGGCGGTTTTATACTCCTTTTCCGCCGCCTGTATGGATATATGAGATTATATTGCTTTCTGGTACCATCTTAAATACCCAGTTTTGTTAAATTTTGCAAGACCAGAATGATTCAAATCTGGTCCTATAATTTTTGAGCATTCTGACCACTTTCCTTCCGGCCATCCATGTGCTATCATTTCCTATGCGGGCAATCCTGACATTTCGCTTTGGCATGGATGTTGCGGAATCGCCTGTCTGTATCTGGATATCAAAAAAGCCGGGAGGAATCACCCATGCAAAGATCAATGACGATCGTATATAAAGTACACAATAATCTATATATCAACCTGACGAACCGCTGCTCCTCGTCCTGCACGTTCTGCATACGCCAAAGCCGGGATCACATGGAGGATTCCGATTCCCTCTGGCTGGAACACGAACCGGATCTTGAGGAGGTAATAGACGCCTTTTGCGCCTTTGACGTTCCCCGGTATGACGAGATCGTCTTCTGCGGCTTCGGAGAACCTACCGAGCGTCTTGACCTGCTGCTTCAGGTCGCCCGTTATCTCAAAGAGACCTTTCATAAACCCATACGGCTCAACACCAACGGACAGGGAGATCTGATCAACGGCCGTTCCATTGCCCCGGAATTATCCGGTCTCATCGACGTTGTCTCCATAAGCCTGAACAACCCGGACTCCTCCAGATATCAGACGCTTGTCCGCAGCAAATTCGGCGAGGCGGCATTTGGCGCCATGCTCGCCTTTGCAAAAACCGCAAAGGATTATGTGCCGAAGGTGGTCATGTCAACCGTTTCCACCACCCTCACTCCCGAAGAGGAAGAAAAGTGTCGGGAAATCTGTAATGAATTAGGGGTGGCCTACCGCATCCGCCCCTTGGAAGATTAAACAAAATTTTTATGCAAGGAGCCGCTATGCAGGAATCTCACAATAAACAGAAAAAAATAGCTTTGATAAATGATTTTACGGGATTCGGGAGATGTTCCATATCCGTGGCCCTTCCCATCATTTCTGCCCTAAGGGTACAATGCTGTCCCCTGCCAACCTCAATCTTTTCCAACCATACGGGTTTTCCCGGCTATTTTATGGAGGACTTTACCGGGAGCATGGAACGCTATGCCGGTGAATGGAAAAAGCTCGGCCTTTCCTTTTCCGGGATCAGCACCGGCTTTTTGGGGTCTGCCGAACAGATACGGATTGTAGATGGGTTTATCTCCGATTTCAGGGATGACCATACAATCGTGATCATGGACCCGGTGATGGGTGACCACGGAACCCTCTACGCCACCTACACCAATGAAATGTGCCGGAAGATGAGAGACCTGATCCATCATGCGGACATTCTGACTCCAAACCTTACGGAGGCCTGTATCTTAACGGACACGCCTTACCGCCCGGATATGAAGGCTGCAAAAGCTTTGGTTCTTGCCGAGAGACTTTCCGCACAGGGCCCCTCAAAGGTCGTGATCTCCGGTTTGTCCCAGAAAAGCTATATCTGCAATCTCTGCTATGAAAAAGGGAAGCCCCCATTCCTCGTAAAGACGAAACGGATCGGTACGGAACGCTGCGGCACGGGGGATATCTTCTCCGCGATCATTTCTGCGGACGCAGTAAACGGAGTCCCCTTTAGAGACTCCGTTCAAAAGGCTTCTATTTTTATAAAGAAATGCGTGCAGCGTTCCATCGATCTGGATATCCCCCTGACCGACGGAGTGTGCTTTGAGGAGTTCCTGCATACCCTGCGCTAGAATTCAGACCGGACGCCTGTATTCTTTCCATTTGAATTTTATCCAAACTCCTCTATGGATTTGGCAATCTCGGTGAGATCGATCTTAAGCGCCCCGTCAAAGAGCGCCAATCCTGCTTCTCCCTCCAGCGGATGCACACAGGGCAGCCAGTCCTGATCCATAAAATTATAGGTGATCAATGTCTTTTTCTTCGGATCGATGATCCAGTATTCTTTGACGCCGGCTCCCAGATACTTGCTCAGCTTGACCGTCATATCTTTTCCGCGGGTGGCTTCCGACAGTATCTCAAGCACAAAATCCGGCGCCCCATAAATGCCAAATTCCCTGATCTTATCCCGGTCGCAGACGATCAGCACATCCGGCTGCACCATTGTCCTGTCATCACAGTCCAACTGGACGTCCACCGGTGCCGCAAAGGTCTTACAGGAACCTTTATTTTTCCGAATGAATTCGTAGATGGACATATGGATGATCGCGGAAATATCCTGATGAACGACGCGGGGGGACGACATATCGTAGATCACACCGTCGATCAGCTCCGCCCTGCGCTCCTCGGGAAGCGCGTAGTAATCCTCCAAGGTGTATTCCCCCTGCTTTTTTCGCTTTTCCCCATATGCGGCCGCCGGCTCCCGAACCACGGAAGCTTCCTGCTCCCACCTCCTGTCCTCAAAGCCGTATCCGCCTGTCTCGTATTCGTATGCCTTTCCCTGATAAACCGTTTCCTCTCCCGTCAGGACACGCACAATTGCATCGAGTGTCGCCTGACGCGGCTGCCTTGTCTTGCCGGAAAAGATTTTCTGCAGCGTCACAGCCGGTACTCCTGTGTATTCCGAGAGCTGCGCAAAGCTGTATCCCCTTTTCTCCTTGATAGCGATCATTTCCTCCCGTGTCATAGCACCGCCTCCCCGGATAATTATAATATAACTATATCCTTTTTTGATATATATGTCAATAATCATGTATACTTTAATATACTTATATGTCCGGCATTTCCGGCGGCCTTCTATCAGGTCAGGAGCCTAAGACAGATCATATAAACAGCCGTGCTCCCTGCGATCGTAAGCAGCGTATTATGCTTCCATTTATAGCTGATCACAACCGCAAGGACTCCTATGATCCTTGGCAGCAGCAAGCCTGCCGCATCTGATTTGATATCTTTCATGCAGTATACGATAAGCACCGCCATGATGGCTGACGGCAGCACCCGCCCAAGCTTTTCCATCCATGCAGGCATTTTCTTATCCCCGCGGAATGCCAAAAAAGGCAGCGCCCGCAGCAGAAAGGTGCAGACCGCCGATATTCCTATCGCCGCAAAAATCATATATCCGCTCATACCCCGCTCCTCCTTCCGTCTTTTTTCAGGAATTTTGAATTCTTAAGTATCAGTATTGCCGAGACGGTGAAAAGCGCCGGCAGTATAAAGCTGTTTTCCCCGAAAGTGAAAAGACTTAGAACCGCTGCCAAAAGTCCGGTAAGCGCCGGGAAATGATCTTTGCTTTTCTCCCATTGGTCGATGAATATGATAATAAACAGCGCGGTCATGCAAAAATCAATCCCCTCAAGCTCAAAGGGGATCACCTGTCCCAAAATCCCTCCTGCCACAGCGCCGATCATCCAATAGCAGCGGCTGAACAGCGCCACATAAAACATGACATCATAATGCCCCTCCTTTTGATCCAGCGTACAGTTTACGGCATAGGTCTCATCCGTCATTGTGTGGATCATATAAAGTAACCTTTTTCCCATCTTTTTAAAATCGGATACAAAGGTCAGGCTGTAAAAGGTCTGCCTGCTGTTCATCAAGAGCGCGGTCAGGGCTATGGTGAACAGGGACGCGCTGCTGCTCAAAAAAGTGATAAGCACAAACTGAAATGCGCCGGTATAAACCGTCATACTTATCAGCAGAGAGTAATACCACCGAAAACCAGCCTCCTCCATCATGACCCCGTATGCCGCGGAGACAAACAGATAGCTGCACATGATGGGGAGGGATCTTATAAATGCTTCCTTCATTATTTCTTTCTTCATTTCCGTATACCAATTAAAGGGCAGCCCCGAAGGGCTGCCCGAAAAAGCTGTCATTTAGTCTTCAAAGGGAATAACCGCACCATCATAGGTGTCATTGATGAACTGTTTGATCTCATCAGACTTAAGTACATCCACCAGAGCCTGAATACCTTCGTTGTTTTCATTTCCTGCTGCAACTGCAATAATGTTTACATATGTCTGTGCCGCTTCGGAATCGCTCTGCTCATATGCAACCGCATCATTGGCAACGGAAAAACCGGCCTCCAATGCATAATTGCCGTTCAGGACAACAAATGCCGCGTCTGTCGCACGTGCAACCTGGGCTGCCTCAAGCTCAACAATATTGATGCCGTATGGATTTTCCTCAATATCATTTACGGTAGCGGTAAGTCCGGCGCCTTCCTTTAAGGTAATAATGCCGTTATCCTGTAACAGAAGAAGCGCTCTTGCCTCGTTCGTCGTGTCATTTGGAACGGCGATGTCATCCCCCGCCTCAAGCTCGGACAGATCGCTCTTTGAACCCGGATAGATTCCAAACGGCTCATAATGGATTCCGCCGGCATTTACAAGATTGGTTCCGTTTTCCTCATTGAAGGAATCCAGATACGGAACATGCTGGAAGTAGTTTGCATCGAATTCGCCGCTGTCTACGACCAGATTCGGCTGAACGTAATCCGCAAACTCCGTAACCTTCAGCTCCCATCCCTGGCCTTCCAGAATCTTTGCCGCCTCGGCGAGGATTTCCGCGTGAGGGGTCGGGCTTGCCGCAACCGTAATCGTTCCCTTGAACTCTACTTCATCGCTTTCCACCCCGTCTTCTGCTCCGTTTCCGTCTGCACTCTCCTGCTGTGTATCAGCCGCATCAACGGAATTGTCCGCTGCGTCATCCGCCGAGCTGCTGCCGCAGCCTGCAAACAAACCTACTGCAAGCACACTAACCAATAAACCAGATAATAATTTCTTTTTCATAATTTTTCTCTCCTTTTCCTCTTTTTTATATAGACGGACCGAAGTCCGAATACATACAATCCATTATGTCCGGCGTTTGTCGCCCTTTATGGCGATCCTTGCGCCGACGGTCTGGAAAATCTGAACCATGATTACCAGCAGGATCACCGAGACCGCCATGATATCCCCCTGATACCGGTAATAGCCATACCGGACTGCAATATCGCCAAGTCCTCCTCCTCCCAGAACACCCGCCATTGCGGAATATCCGAAAATAGTGCCAAAAGAAATGGTGGCTCCATTGATCAGGGAAGTTTTTGCCTCCACCAAAAGCACTTTCGTGACAATGGAAAAATTGCCTGCTCCCATTGATTTTGCCGCCTCGATCACACCTGCATCGACTTCATTTAAGGAAGATTCCACCATTCTTGCTATAAAAGGCGCCGCTGCAAAGACCAGCGGAACGATCATCGCAGTAGAGCCGTAGCTCTTCCCGACGATTGCCTTCATAACCGGTATCAACAGTACAAGTCCGATCAAAAACGGTATGCTTCGTATGATATTAACGATAAAATCCAATATCTTGTAAACTGCGTTATTCGGGCGAAGCCCATCTTTGCTGGTGACCTTTAGCACAATCCCGAGGGGGATGCCGATCACATACCCTAATACGGTAGAAACCACAGACATATAAAGCGTCTCGCCGATTCCCGTTATCATCATCCGGATGACTTCTTCACTCCACATCCTCCGTCACCTCCTCAATTTCCAGCATGTGTGCCTTCAGATAAAGCTTCATCGCCTCCTGGATCTCTTTATCCTCCGGAAGCCCAAGGATCATCTCTCCCTTTGCCACACCGCCCACATTCTTTGTCTCTGCCTTTAAGATATTGACCGGCGTTCCAAATACCAGAACCATATTGGCGATCACGGGTTCGAAAGCAGAATTCTCCGAATACACGATCCGTATCCTTGTATCCTCCCTGAGCAATTCCTTCTGGAGTTTTTCTCCCGCCCATTTTATTTCCTCATTGTCGTGGGCGAGAAGTTCTTTTGCCGCACCGGACTTCGGATGATCAAATATATCCTCCACATTTCCGGTTTCCACAACCACGCCGTCTTCAAGAATCGCCACGTGCTTACAGATTTTGCGGACGACGGACATCTGGTGGGTAATGATAACAATGGTAATTCCCAGCTCCTGATTGATCTGCTTTAACAGTTCCAGAATGGAAGCTGTCGTCTGGGGATCAAGGGCGCTTGTCGCTTCATCGCAGAGCAGTATCCGGGGATTTGAGGCGAGGGCTCTCGCGATCGCCACCCTCTGCTTTTGCCCTCCGGACAGCTGCGCCGGGTAGGCCGCCGCCTTATCCCGAAGCCCTACGGTTTCCAGAAGTTCCTGTGCCCGCTTTCTTGCCTCTTTCTTCTTGACTCCCTGAACGATCAGCGGAAAACAGATGTTGTCGATAACATTCTTCTGCATCAGCAGATTAAAATGCTGAAAGATCATTCCGATCTTGCTTCTCAACGCCCTAAGTTTCCTTTCCGAAAGGGTCCCAAGATCCACTCCATCGATCAGTACCGATCCCTGCGTCGGCGGTTCCAGATAATTTAAGCAGCGGACAAGGGTACTCTTGCCCGCCCCCGACATTCCTATGATCCCAAAAATATCACCATGATCAATAGAAAGACTCACATCATTTACTGCTTCAACCTTTAAGTCCTGCTGATAAAAAGTCTTAGACAGATGTATTACTTCTATCTCACTCATTGCGCTTTCCTTTCCTACATTGATCTTTTTCATGTCTGCCATTATAGCAATCCTGCGGAAAAGGTGTTAATATGTAAAATTGATTGTCTGTTATAAGTTTTACTTATAGTTGTGCCGCCCGGATTCGAACCGGGATCTCGAGGTTTTGCAGACCTCTGCCTTACCTGTTGGCTACGACACTAAGAAAAGTGCGCCTTCGGAACACTCTCGCGCCTCTTTAAATCTCACAGGCGCAGCTTTTCGCCGCGCGCATGCGCATCGTCTGCCCGAAGGGCTTTTATCTCATAGGAAATCAGAACACTTTAGTTCATTAACACAACAAGATATTTCCTATGAGATAAAAATGACCCCCGCAGCATGGCATAAACTGCGGGGATCGTTAAAAATAGAAGGAATCATGATTTACAGCTTTTTTTCCAGCCACGTCCACAGACGATACATTGCGCAGCCCCAGACGAGGAACAACACAATGAGCACCCACATAGGCGTCTGTGAATGATAATGGTCGCCGTTCACATACTTTGCAAACTGCGGAATATCCGCATAATAATATGCGCCCGCGCCAAAATCCAATCCTTCGATCAATCCCAGATGATTTACCATGATGTATACCACAAGACCTAACACCGCTATGACTGCCGCAATGCCGAATATCTTCCAACAGACTTTGCCTATTTTCTTAACCTTCATGTCAATTGCCTCCAATCACTCTTCCCCGTTACTGCAATACCGGAAGCGGGAAAAATTTTCCGGACAAGAGCAGATATACTGCAAGGAACGTCAGTACGATGTTAAATAACTGTCCAACCACATAGAGCGCCAACGGCTTTCCTCCCTGAAACTGATCCTTCAGCTCCCGGAAATTTGTGTCAAGTCCAATACTGGTAAACGCCATTACAAACGCCCAGTTTTTGTACTGATCCAATACGCTGTTGATCCCGGAAACGGCCTCTTTTCCTGCCAACGGCTGGAAAATGAAGGAGGCTGCAAGGGATGCAACAAAAAATCCGATGATAAACTTTGGAAGTCTGTACCAGATCTCCGCCGCCGTCACGCTGCTCTTTGCCTTCGCCGGATTCTTCTCCACATGGGCGGTAAAGAAAACAGCTACCGCAAATGCAATGAAACCGATCAGAATGTTCTGAATGGATTTTACCAGCACCGCAACGGTCTGCGCCGTCTCTCCAAGCGCGGTTCCGGCAACCGTAACCGCTCCGGTGGAATCCACCGTACCGCCGATCAGTGCTCCGCCCATCAGCTCGCCAATCCCTGCCGCCTTAAGGATGATCGGCTCGAAGACCATCATGATCACCGTAAATATGATGGAAATGGAAACCGCAAGGGAAAGATCATTCTTTTTTGCCTTGCTGGCCGCACCGACTGCGATCGCCGCGGAGGTGCCGCAGACAGAGGTTGCCGTTGCAATGGTAATAACAAAGGGCTTATTATCGATTTTCAGCACTCTGGTTCCGAAGAACCACATAAAAATGATAACGATCGGCGTTACGATCCATGCAATCCCCAGTCCGTAAAGTCCGAAATTAATGATATTTGAAAACAGCACCGAAAATCCCATGATCACAAGACCCGCCTTGATGTAGAACTCTGTCTGCACCGCCGGTTTTAACCACTTTGGGACACCAATCGTATTGGCGATCACAAGGCCGACGATCAATGCCCAGAATGCCCACTCCAGATAGCGGTTGCAGGTATATTCCGCGCTGATGAACCTTACAATTATAGACAAAACAAATACTCCGATAAACGCCGGGATGTATTTCTTTACCTCAAGACCTCTCAGCTTATTTCCAACGGTAAATAAAACGCCCAGCACAACCGCCGTAAGGAGCAGATGTCCCCAGAATTTTCCCGTAAGCTGATCAAGCGGATTTACTCCGTTTCCCCATGTAGAGAAATTTGCCGCCGAAAAATCAAAGGCTCCCGTTATTACGGCAACTGCGGAAATTGCGATCACAATAAATCCGATCCATACCGCAAGCCAGTCTTCCTTTTTCCACAAATCCGACAGTCTGCTCTTTTCTGCCTTGACGATGTCATCGTCCAGCACAGCATCCTCTACCTCTGCCTTTACCTTTTTTTCACTCATTTTCTCAGCTCTCCTTTTTTCATATCATTCCTATTAGATAAGTAGGATATTAGCATTTTGGATTTGTGCTGTCAATAGTTTCCATTATATGGCTTACTTATAATTTGTTATAACTTTTTCTTATATCCGCTCAAACAAAGCTGACCTTTCCCCGACATGCGGGTGAAAAAAAGAGCTAAAAACATAATGTTCTTAGCTCTCCATTCTACGCCAGCATCAGCTTAAGCGTTATCTTTGCACTCTTTGCCAGCTGTTCAACCGTCGTGTATTCTTTTGTGGTATGTACCTCGTTCATTGCGCAGGCTGTCACGATTCCCCGGATTCCGTGGGCGGCAAAATGATTGTTGTCGCTGCCTCCGAAGGTCTCCACAAGCTTTGCTTCTACCCCAAGCTCTTTGCAGACCTGCAAAAACTGCTGCACCGCGGTCTCCTCTTCTCCGATGCGGTATGCCCTGATTTCCTCTGTTACATCAAATACCGCCCTGCCGCCGGCGCGTTTTGCCTCCGCTTCAAAAATCTGCCGGATCCTTTCCATCTCTTTCAGCGCCTTTTCGTGGATCATACTGCGGATCTCCCCGGTAATGGTGCAAAGATCCGGGACGATATTTTGCTGGATTCCTCCTTGGATCGTGCCAAAGTTCACCGTAGTGTCCGCCCCGATTCTTCCGGACGGGGCCGCGGCGACGGCCCGTGCCGCAATTCCGATGGCATGAATCCCCTCCTCCGGGCAAAAACCCGCATGGGCGCTTTTTCCCTCCAGCGTGATCCGAAAGGAAATGATCGACGGGGCCGCAATCGCGGCCGTCCCCACCGGGCCCGTCAGGTCGAGTACATAGGCCTTTTTTGCCCGGATCCTGCCGTAGTCAAAGACACGGCTCCCCTGGGCATAGGGTTCCTCCGCCACCGGAAAAAGCACTTCGATATCCGGATGCGGCAGATTTCTTTCCCGAATCTGCTCCAATGCTTCCAGAATGGCTGCGATTCCTGCCGCATCATCGGAGCCCAGCACCGTATTTTCCGCCGAGGTGATCGTACCGTCCTCATGGAGTACCGCCCTCTTCCCATTTCCCGGGGAAACGGTATCCATATGGGAAGAGAAAAGGACAGGCTCCCCGGCTGCATTTCCCTTTAAATATCCGTAAATATTGCCGGCTGCTTTAAAAGCAGCCTTTCCCCTTCCGGCGCATTTTTGGGCGAGAAGCTCCGCTGCGTTATCTTCCTCCACGGCAACGCCCAGCTCTCCCAGACGCTTTTTCAGATAATCCGCCATCTCCCGCTCTTCGTATGACTCTGCATCGATAGATACCAGACGGAAAAATTCATCCAATAATCTCTTCTGGTTTACCATAAGGGCACCTTAATCACATGCATTCTTAAACTGGGTCCAAATCTCCGCGTGCAGATCCTCCGCTTCCTGCGAAACATTCTCGATGAACTCTCCCTCAGCGGCGTTCTCCGGAAGAACCAATGCGGCCTTGACGCTCTCATCAATATAATCCTCCGCCGCCTTATTGGTGCAGAAATATCCAATATACTCAAAGCATTTTGCAGAAACCTCCGGATCGAGCAGGTAATCGATAAAGGCATATGCCGCCTCTGCATTCGGCGCATCGGATGGAATAAAGCCCGCCATGATGCCGTAGCCCAATCCCTCCTCCGGATATACGACTACAAGATCATCTCTCGCATTTACCGCATTGTATACCTGAGAGGTATACATGAACGCAGCTCCGACCTCCCCTGAAATCAAGAGATCCTGCGTATTGTTATCCTCAATGGCGCGGATATTCGGCGCAAGCTCCAGCAGCTTATCCCCAGCCGCCTGAATCGTGTCAAGATCCTCCACATTGAAAGACTCTCCCAGCGTCTTCAAAGTAATCCCGTTGATAACCCTGTAATTGGCAATAACCGCCACGTTATCCTCCAGCGAAGGATCCCAGAGATCCGCATAGCCTTTGATCTCAATATCCACGAGTGCCGGGTCATATACAATGAGCGGAATCCCTGCGCCATACGGAATGGTAAAAGAATCGTCCTCATCATAAAACTGTCCCTGGAAAACAGGGTTGATATTGTCATAATTTGCAAGTTTGCTCTTGTCAAGATCCTGCGCGAGCCCTTCCTGTTCGATCAGCTCCAAAATATAGTCGTCGGCAATAACAAAATCATAGCCGCCGCCCTTCGTCTCCTCCAGCTTTGCCAGCATATCCTCATCATAATCAAAATTGGAATAGTTGATCTTAATGCCTGTCTGATCCTCAAAATCGTTTAAAACCTCCTGCGGGAACATATCCGCCCAAGTGTAGAGATTGAGTTCCGTTCCGGCAAGATCCCCCGAAACTTCCGCTCCGGCATTATTTTCGGATGAGGCGTCGCCCGCGTCCCCACCGGAGCTCCGGCATCCGCCAAGGGCTGTCGCCGCCATGCAAAGTCCCAGCAGCATTGCTGCATATCTTTTCTTTTTCATACTTTTCCTCTTTTCTATACATTTTTTATTTTATATTGTTTGCCCGCCTGCCCGATAACGGAAGCAAGCAGGATGATACCGATCGTAATGACCAAAAGTACCGCCGCCAGCGCATTAATCTCCGGCGTAACCCCCGTCTTCATTCTGGTATAGATCATGATTGCCAGCGTATTGATCTTCGGCCCTGTCACAAAAATACTGATGACCACATCGTCAAAGGAAGCCGCAAAGGAAAGCAGGGTTCCCGATAAGATTGCCGGCAGTATCGCAGGCAATGTAATATCCTTAAATATCTGAATGCCGTTTGCCCCAAGATCTCGCGCCGCCTCCTCGATTGCCGGATCTATTCCCGCAAGTCTCGCGCGCACCGTCATAAAAATATAGGGCACGCAGAACGCTGTATGGGCAATGACTAAAGTCAGCATGCCAAAGGGCAGATTCATAAAGGAGAATGCCGCAAGAAATACCATTCCGAGAATGATCTCCGGTATCATGAGCGGGAGCAGCGAAAGGTTTGCTATAAAATCATTTGCCCTATTTTTCCGCTTCCGCATTCCGACCGCTCCCGTGGTTCCGATAAAGACAGCGGACACGCAGCTTAGCGCCGCAAGCACGATACTGTTTCGCAGTCCCTCCCTTAAGGTTCTGTCATTCAAAAGCTGTTCATACCATTTCAGGGAAAAGCCTTCCCACACGGAAGTCAGTTTTGATTCATTGAAGGAATATATCACCGTCAGTATGATCGGAATGTAAGTAATGATCATAATGACCGCCAGATAGATCCCCGGGAATTTTGCCTTTTTCTTCATCAGTAAATCCCCTCCAATTCTCCCGTATGTGAAATTTTACGGTAAAGTCCGATAAATACGGACGTCAATATCAAAAGAACAACAGACAGGGCTGCCGCAAAGGGCAGATTCCTTCCTTTTGTCAACTGTTCCTGTATCACATTGCCGATCAATACAATCTTGTTTCCGCCGAGAATATCCGCAATAAAGAACAATCCCATAGACGGAATGAAGGTCAGTATGATCCCGGACAAGAGCCCCGGCAGCGTATGCACAAGCGTAACGGAGAAAAACGCCTTTGCCGGTCCCGCTCCCAGATCTCTGGCCGCCTCAACCAAAGCCCAATCCATTTTTTCCGCGCTGGAATATACGGAAAGAATCATAAAAGGCAATAGCGCATAGATCATTCCAACCAGCACAGCCGGGTAGGAATATAACAGCTTTAAGGGCTTCTCCGTCAGATGGAGCCCCATCAGGATTTTGTCCAGCACACCGTTGCTGCGGAAAACAATGATCCAGCCGTTCAACCGGATCAGGGCACTTGTCCAGAAGGGGATCATCAGAAGAACCATCATTCTTTTCTTCCATTTTGCAGATAATCTGGCCATAAAATATCCGAAGGGATATCCCACAAGAATGATTGCCCCGGTCGACAACAGCGCCAGCTTTAGCGAATCCCAGAAGGTATTCAGATACAGGGGTTCTAAGATCCGGCGGTAATTTTCCAATGTAAATTCCGGCACATATCCCCATACCTCCGCTCTGCTCATAAAGCTTAAGGCCACCATATAGATAAGGGGCGCAAATACAACTATCAACGTGAACAGATAGATCGGCGCAAGCAGCAGGACGGAGCTTCCCTTTCTTTTCCTCTTATGCCCTCTAGGCGCCATTGTCGATCACCTCCACCGCATGTTCCGGCGCCCAGCCGATCCTCTGCTGCGCCCCCGTCTCAATGTCAAAATCAATTCCGCTGCGGCTGGCAACGATCCTCTGTCCGTCATCAAGACGAAAAACAATCCTGAGCTGGCCGCCGGCAAAGCTTTTTTCCTCTACCTCCGCAGGAATCCGGCACGCCTCCTCTCCGCCCAACAAAACGTTTTCGCTTCGAATGGCATATGTCTTTCCATCCCGGCGGTAAATGTTGGCGTTTCCGACAAAATCCGCCACATAGCTTGTTTTGGGATGGTAATAAATCTCGTTCGGCGTACCGATCTGCTCAAAAACACCGCCCCTCATCACCGCGATCCGGTCTGACATATTGATTGCCTCCTCCTGATCGTGGGTAATATAGATAAATGTGATTCCAAGCCTCTTCTGCAGTTTTTTCAATTCCGTCTGCATCTGTCTGCGCAGCTTTAGATCCAGCGCCCCCAGCGGCTCATCCAAAAGAAGCACCTTTGGCCGGTTGATGACAGCCCTTGCGATCGCCACGCGCTGCCTCTGACCGCCGCTGAGCTCCTCCGGCTTTCGTTTCCCGTAGCCTTCAAGCTGCACCATCTTGAGCGCCTCCGCTACTCTGCGGGCAATCTCGTCCTTTTGCACTTTCTTTATCTTCAATCCGTATCCGATATTTTTCTCCACATTCATATAGGGAAATAATGCATAATTTTGAAATACCGTATTGACATTCCTCTGCTCCGGCAGATACTCCGTAATATCCTCCCCGTTTAAGATCACCTGTCCTGCATCCGGCGTTTCCAGTCCCGCAATGATTCGCAGCGTCGTGGTCTTGCCGCATCCGGAGGATCCCAGCAGCGTGATGAATTCTCCCCTTGCAATATCTATATCAATCCCGTTTAAAACCTCCGTCTGACCGAAACTCTTTGTCAGAGCCTTTAGCTGTAAAATTGTCTCTCCCACAATGGTTCCTGCTTTCTACTAAATTATGTATTCAATCTGATCCATCGTCTGTCTTGTCTTCGTATTATAGATCAGAACACACTCTCTGCTGTCAAGGCGCCCCAATGCGTAATTTTCTTTTCCGGCGCTGTTCAGACGGCTGATATGTACTCTTCGGTTGCGCTTTTTCGGTTCGTCCCAGATCATCTCAACTTCCTCCTCCGCAAAGGGCTTCTGCCTGAAATACGGATCGAACAGATCCACATATTCCCCGTCGATTCCGGTTAACAGTACATAGTGCCAGCAGCCCAGCATGACCTTTGCGACTACTGCGCCCCTCTGATACAGGCACTCCGTAATCTTAGAGCTGTTGCCGATAAAAACCTCTTCCTTCATGAGATTTTCGCAATAGACCGGAAACCTTCTGACCTTGCCGAACTGATTCAGCCAATGGGTCAGAAACCACATCGCCATATCCGTGGTTCCGCTCTTATACGCCTCACCTTTATTATTATACCCATCCAGACAATATTGCATGATGCATTTTGCGATATCCGGCAGGATCTCTTCTCTTTTGAACAGGAAACTGATGGCATTCATCATGGTAGTCGGTCCGCAATCGTACTCTGTCGTCTGGTAATTTAGTGGATTCTTCATCTGCCGCTCTCCCTTCCTCTTACTGTAACCGCCTATACTTTACTTCGCAGGGATAGTAGCATTATATCATTTTTCTGTCAATATTATTTTAAAAAATTCCATAGGAATTTCCTATGAAAAGGTGCCTTTCCCTATTATTCCTACTGATTATATATGATATTAGCACAACAAACTATAAAAAGTCAATAGAAGAAGAAAAAGGGCAGAAGACTATCCTAAAAGTCTTCCACCCCGTTTCGATTATTCTTAATTAAGATCAAGTCCGCTGATCTCATGCAGCAGCCTTCCATAATCCGGTTCCGGCATATCCGGTCCCACCGGTACACTTTTGATCAGATCAATGATAAACTGCCTTTTCGCATCCGCGGCACTTTTTGGTTTGATGTCCTCATACACATTTCTGTAAAAGGCGATCAGCTGCTGATTCGTTGTCTCCCGGGCCATGACCGCATCCCGAAGCGTCTCCGCTCCTGCCGCCTCAGCCCCTGTCTGCAAAGTCTCATCCTGCATCTGTTCCAGCGCCGCCTCAAGATATGACATATTTTTCTGGACATTTTCTATCTGCTGAAGCACATAAGCAACAGTCAGTTCTTTCTCCGGCAAAACCTGTTCCGCCAGTTCCTTATTTTCATCCATGATAAATCCCTCCAAACTTTCCTTTGGCGGGCACGCAAGGCAAATCGTCGTTTCATCCACAAAGCGTGCCCTGCCCTTTTTCACAAGTCCCCTTGCCCTTTTCAGGTAGGCCGCCTTATAATGGTTGCCGTCCCCGTGTCTGATAACATTGTCCCACGCAGAGAAAGATAAGTCAACTATTTAAGATAAAAATTTCTCTGCCGGTTCTCCAATATCCGGTTGAGAAGCCCGCCAAGAAAAAGAACATACATGCATCCGTACAGCCAGACCATGATGAGTGCGATCGTGGTCATAGTCCCATAAAAGGATGAGTAATTCGTATATTTATCCACATAAATAGAAAAGCAAAACGAGAAACCGATCCATGCCGCCGCAGAAAAAACTGCTCCCGCCACCTGTTTTTTCACCCTCTGTTTCCGATCCGGAAGAAATACATACAGAAGGAGAAAAAAAAGGAACAACACCGGAATACAGATCAGAATCCGCAGATTAATGACCTTCTCGAAAAAGAGCGTTCCCGGGAAAAAATAATCCCGCAGCCGGTGCCCGAATACCATCATTCCCAAAAGCACCAACAGCAACAGCGCCAGCACCACGCTATATAGGATTCCGTACAGGCGCATCAGAATATAATTGCGCGTCTCCTTTGTCTGATACATGACATTCAGCCCCTGCTGCAGCGATACAAATGCTTTTGAAGAAAGCCACAGGGCAGATACGATGGTAAGGGAAAGAACGCCGCCGCTGCTTCCCTTATAAATATCATGCACAAACCCCGCCATTGCCGCACTTAAAGACTCCGGCACAACCTGAGCCGCCCAAAGCAGGAAGTCTTCCTCGGATAGAGGCGTCAGATCCAGAAGGGCAAAGAAAAACAAAAGAAACGGGAAAGCGGACAATATCAGAAAAAAGGCTGTCTGCCCGGCATAGGTAGATATGGAACTGTCCTGATAATTGCGCAGGAGAAACAGAATCTTTTTTATCCAATTCCCATGCTTTTCCTCCACTCCCTCGATTTTGGCATTTACCTTATCCGTTAAGCTTTCCATCTGCTTTTTCCTGAAATTTTTCTTCATAAATGATAAAGCGCTCATGCTCCCCCTCTCCAATCAATCCGGCTTCGTCGTAGGCCTTTACGGAAAAGGTAAGCGCTCTGCCATCCACTTTTACAAGCTCCGTCTCACAGGTGATCTTCATTCCAACCGGCGTGGCGGATACATGATCGACCTTAAGGCTGGTTCCCACCGTTCCGCTGCCCTCCTCCAGTTCCGGGGCAACACTCTCATATGCCGTATTCTCCATCAGAACGATCATTGCGGGGGTTGCGAACACATCAAGGGTTCCGCTGCCCATCGCCTTTGCCGTCCTGTCCGGCGTAACTATAAGCTCTTTCTTCCCTTTGATTCCCGTTTCCAACATAATCTCAAACCTCCGTCTTTCTGACAGTATATTCCCATATAATATAATTTACAACTATGAATCTATCAGTTTAACCTTCTTCCATCCGCCCTGACGATACCGGACGAAGGCTACGATCAGTCCAAGTGTCCAGCCGATCGGATTTGCCCACATAATGATCATTCCCTCCGTTGCATCCGCAAAGATATATGTCAGGATCACACGGCAGGCCAGATTGAGCAGCGTAACCGACATAAACCATTTCATATCCCCCGAGCCCCGCAGCACAGAACTCGTCACATTCATCGCCCCCATGATAAAATAAAACATGGAAACAACTCCGATATACTTCACCCCGACAGCGATCGAGGCTGCCGCGTCCGCTTCATCCATGAAAAAGCCGATAAATATATCTCCGCAAAAGTACATGAGCACGCCGATCGCAAGACCAATGCCCACCGCCATGGCAAGGCCGATATGATAGCCCTGTTTTGCACGGTCCGGTCTTCCTGCTCCCATATTCTGCGCAACGAATGTGGACGTCGCATTTCCCGCATTGACCATCGGCACGATCGCCATACCGTCAATTCTGCAGGCCGCCGTATATCCGGCGAGGAATACCGAGCCAAAACGGTTTACCGCCGCCTGTATCAGAAGCATTCCGATGGATACCATGGACTGCTGGATGATGGTGGGTATTGCCACTCTGGTCATATTGATGAGAAGCCGCCCGTCAAATTTCCGATATCCGTCTACCTTGATCTTAGAGAGCTTGCGCATCAGCACGCCAAATGAAAGGGCTGCGGAAATCCCCTGGGCGATCAGGGTTGCCCAGGCTGCGCCTGCCACGCCCCATCCAAAGCGGCCCACAAACAATAAATCCAACCCAATATTCAGTATGGAAGAAAAAAGCAGAAAATATAATGGCCTTTTGGAATCTCCCAGAGCATTGAATACGGAGGTAAATGCATTGTACAAAAACAAAAAGAAAAAACCATAAAAATATATGTCAAGATAGATCTTTGCATCCGCAAAAATGTTATCCGGCGTTCCAAGGGCCCTTAAGATCGGACCGCTTAGCATTCTTCCCAGAAAGCTCAAAAGAATCGAAAAAAGAAGAATGGAAAAAAGTGCCGTAGCGATCGCCGTCTTCATGTCCGATAGTTTTTTCGCCCCAAACAACTGTGAGATCACAACGCTGCAGCCGATACCGCTTCCGATCGCCACCATGACAAAAAGCTGTGTGATAGCGGTAGAAGCTCCTACCGCCGCAAGAGCATCCGCGTTGACCAGTTTTCCCACAATGATGGAATCCATCATATTGTACAGCTGCTGAAACAAATTTCCAAGGATCATCGGAACAGCAAACGCCAGCATACATTTGACCGGATTTCCCGAAGTCATACTTCCCCTGACTGTCTTGTTTTCCTTTGTATCATTTCTTTCCAGTTCTCCCATAATGACCTCTTTTTACCTCTTGTACTTTGCGTCTGAAACAATTACGCACAAAAAACCAGAACAGCCCTCTTAATGCATAAGAAAGCTATTCTGGCGGCTTTCACCCGATTTATTTCGTAAGCAAAAGCATGATATCGCTGCTTCGCTTCACAAATTTTGTCATTGCCTCTACCGACAATGGCTGATTGGAAATCCTTGCAAGATCATAGATCTGTTCGGCAAACATCGGAACATTCTCTGAATCCTTGTTCTCTAAAATGTATTTTACAAGAGCATTGTTTGCATTTAATGTCAGCGTTTGATCCGCCGCAAACATATCCGGATTCATTCCGTCCACGCCGCCCATCGCATACATCTTCATCATATCCTGCATACGCCTTCCCTGCTCGGAAAGGGTAAGGACCGACGCCACCTCATCATTTTTCAGTTTCTCCACCTTGATCGTCAGCTTATCATTATTCAATGCGGACTTAAACACTTCCTCAAGCGTCTTTCCTGCCTCTGTAAGATCCTCCGCGTCGTCCGCCTTTAAGGATTCTGTCAGATCCGCGTCGATACGCATGAACTGATAGTTTTCATTGCGCTGCTCAAGCTGCGTAATGAAGGAGGTATCAATATTGTGATCAAGGATCACGGCATTCATTCCCTGTTCCTTAAACAGATTGATATACTGTCCCTGCTGTATACGGTCCGTCACATAATATATCGGTTTTCTCTCCGGTACCTTTTCCGCCTCATCCGCTGCTGCGCCGCTATCCTCCGCCTTTTTGGCATCGGCAGCCTCCGCCGCCTCCACGGAATCCTCTACTGTGGTATTTGCGCTCTCATCCTCTGCACCCTTTGCATCGTCTGCTTCTTCCACAGGGGCAAGCAGCTCCGGCAGCGTCTGATAGTTGTCATTGATATCCTTAAAGAGAATATAGTCGTTCATCTTGTCGCAGAACTTCTCATCCTTTAAACAGCCATACTTGATGAACGGGCTGATATCATCCCAGTATTTCTCATAGGATTCCTTCTCGGTCTTGCACATTCCGATCAGCTTATCGGCAACCTTCTTCGTAATATACTCCGAAATTTTCTTTACAAATCCGTCGTTTTGCAGCGCGGATCTCGATACGTTGAGCGGAAGATCCGGACAG
>CAYROM010000037.1:0-21554 GCA_964425905.1 uncultured Lachnobacterium sp.
CAGCGCTTACTTCATCGGAATTGCAGCGGTTATCTGCTCCGGTATTATTTTAAAGAAGACAAAGATGTTTGCAGGCGATCCGGCTCCGTTTGTTATGGAGCTTCCGGCATACCATTTACCGACGATCGGCGCGCTGCTCCGCAGCATGTGGGAGCGCGGATGGTCCTTTATCAAGAAGGCGGGAACCATTATCCTCCTTTCTACCATCGTTGTATGGTTCACTTCATTCTTTGGTGTTGTAGACGGAACCTTCCGTATGCTTTCAGAGGATGAGATCGGTTACAGTATCCTTGCCACAATCGGTAAGGCGGTTGCATGGATCTTCATTCCTCAGGGCTGGGGCAACTGGCAGGCAACTGTCGCTTCCGTTACCGGACTTATTGCGAAGGAGAATATCGTTGGTACGCTTGGTATCTTGTACGGAGCAGGAGACGGCACCGTATATCAGAACATAGGCGCGGCATTTAACGGTGCAAGCGGTATGTCCTTTATGATCTTCAACCTGTTATGTGCACCATGCTTTGCAGCCATCGGCGCAATCAAGCGTGAGATGAACAATGCAAAGTGGACCTGGTTTGCAATTGGATATCAGTGCGGATTTGCTTATATCGTTTCCCTGTGCGTATACCGCATTGCTGGATTGTTCACAGGTGCATGCGGATTTGGAATCTGGACCATTATCGCAATCCTGATCGTGATCGGATTCATCTATCTTTTGTTCCGTCCTTATAAGGAGAGCAAAGAACTCAAGGTTGATTCAAAGAAATTGGCAGGCGCTAAGTAATTTGGCAAAAAAGGAGATGCAGTATGCTCGCTACCATTATTATTTCGATAGTTTTACTAGTGATCGTTTACTTGATCATCCGCAGTATGATCCGCAATGTCAAAAACGGCAAGAGCATTGAGGGCTGCGGAGGAGATTGCTCAAAATGCGGCGGCTGTTCTCATCATTAACATGATCTTGTATCCTGCACCGCCCGGCGGGCGGTGCAGGAACACCAATTTTCCGGAGGAAGGCATGTCGTTAGAACAACTTGAACAGAAAGAGGCTATTATCAACAAATTAAAATGTCAGGGATGTCGTATCACGAAGCAGCGGCTGTTGCTGCTGGATATCATTCTTGCGGACGATTGTGCCAGCTGCAAAGAGATATATTATCGTGCATCCCAGAAGGATTCGACCATCGGGGCTGCAACCGTATATCGTATGATCAATTTGTTGGAGGACATTGGTGCAATCAGTCGAAAAAATATGTACAAAGTAAATATCTAAAAGAAAGATTTAAAATGATCCTGTCCGCGGAGGCTGCTCTGCGGACAGTTTTTTTTATCATAGGAAATATCTTGTTGCGCTAAAGTGTTCTGACTTTCTATGAGATAAAAGCCTCGGCGAAAGGCGGCTTGCAGAGCAGTCAGGGAACGGCAGAAAACAACCCGGAGACAAATGCGGGCGTGGAGGAGAACTCTGAAAGCAATCCGGAAATAACCGAAAACGTTTCTTTTAGTCTTTGCAGCAGTCATAATCCTGATAAAAAGGAGAAAGTCAGCGGATCGCCGTTCTAATTGATAATTATTTTTAATAAAACCTCTTGACATAATGAAATTAATTAGCTATATTTAACTTAAGTTAGAAAAAGCTAACTAAAAGGAGCGGATATGTGTCAGGAGGTTTTTCAGATTGTTCAAAGCATGGATTTGAAAAGTGTTGAACTTCAGCTCGCGCTTCAATGTGCCCCATTGATAACGAATATCAAGATTTCCAATCTGCTGATTATTTCACGCGAGAGTGAAGACGCATTGCGCGTTGTTTTGAAAAAAACGGGAATCTCCTATTTCCGGCTTCTTCGAAGTGAGACTAAGACCACATTCCTTCTTTTCCGCCGGGAGCCTTTGGAAGATTATCTGGCAGGAAGGGAAGTGCGCAGACTGCTTCACAAACTCGGATACGAGGATTTATCTCTGGGTACGGTTCTTCGGATGTTTCAGCTCCGGTATAAAGCCTATATGGAACAAGGTGAGGACGCGGAACAAATTTCGGATAACGGATCAGAAAACGGACGAAGAGAAAAAAAGACGGGTATGGTACAGCCGGTGGAGTTTCCGCATGAGATGGGACTTCTTCTGGGATATCCGGTTTTGGATGTTGAAGGCTTTATCCGGCATGAGGGAGAAAACTTTCTGTATTCCGGGTATTGGAAAGTGTACGATGATGTGGATTCCAAAAAGCGTTTGTTTAAGAAATATGAGGAGGCAAAGGAAACGCTGATCCAGCTTTTGGCAAATGAAATTGAGATGAGGCTGATCATTGAGATGTACAGGGAAGATACATATGTTGAGACAGTTCGCAGATATGCATAGGATTGTATATTTTAAGATGAGATAATTTTATGGAGGTAAAGAAAATGAGTAAAATTAGTGTAGTATTCTGGTCACAGTCCGGCAATACGGAAAGTATGGCACAGGCGGTCGCAAAAGGTATCGAGGCGGCAGGAAAGGAAGCGGAGACTGTCTATGTCGGAAGCGCTTCTTTGGACGATCTTAAGGAGCAGAAGGCATTTGCGTTAGGCTGTCCTGCGATGGGCGCTGAAGTGCTGGAGGAGTCTGAAATGGATCCCTTTGTTGCCGATGTTGAGGCAATTGCAGCGGGAAAGACGATCGGTCTTTTTGGATCCTTTGGATGGGGCGACGGACAGTGGATGCGCGACTGGGTAGACCGCATGACGGCAGCCGGTGCAACCGTTGTAAACGGCGAGGGCGTAATCTGTCAGGAAGCGCCTGATGATGATGCGCTTGCCGCATGTGAAGCGTTAGGAAAACAGCTTGCTGCAATCTAGTGAGCAGGCAATGCAGGCAATGGATAGGTCTTCCGTTATTATTTTGGTAGAATCAGTTTGAAAAAGCTGTTTTTACATACATCCCTTAGCAAGATTTATACTCCTAGTGTAAGTCGGCCGGGTTCGAAAGAACCCGGCTTTCTCTCTTTTTTGGCTGATTTTTAAGAAAATTGGTTTGTAAAGTTGTCAGATATAGCAAAACCACCCTTGTACTTTGGCGAGTAAGGGCGGTTTTGTAAACTGCCGGATTGTCTGGAGAGTTAGACAATCATTTTTTTCAAAAACCTTACCCTGTCCTACGGTCTTCCGGAAATCTGATGGACTGCAAGCATGCGCATCGGATTTTCCCTTATGATAATTTTCAGCAATAATTTGAAAAACGCTTGACATATGACTGTGATAGGTGTATATATATCACATATACAGTCGACATGTTATCTTTAAGGATAATATATGTTAAAGGGCGGTTGAAAAACGATTCCTGCACATGTTTGTCCGAAGAAGGAAGAAGAAACAGGAGGAATACATGAAATTACAACAAAATTCGGGTGTGCCGATTTACCAGCAGATTGCAGATGACTTCCGGGAAAAGATTCTTTCCGGCGAGTACAAGGAGGGCGAGTATCTTCAGTCCATCCGGTCTCTGGCAAGGGAGTTGTCCATCAGCGTGATCACCACCATGAAAGCGTATGAAATTCTTGAGCATGAAGGTCTTATCACGGCAGTTCAGGGCAAGGGCTTTTATGTAAACTCTATGGACAGGGATTTGTTAAAAGAACAGCATAGGCGGAAGGTGGAGAATGCGCTTCTGGAGGCGATTGCGGCGGCAAGGGTTGCCGGCATGAGCGATAAGGAACTGTGTGAATATCTTTATGCCTTGCAGAAAATGCAGGATATGGATATATAACATAAAGATCATACAAATAAAATAATTGTTGAGGAGATAGTATGGAAACTTTTGATGCGATGATAGAATGCAAGAATCTGAAAAAGAAATATAAGGGCTTTACCTTAAATATACCGAAGCTTTCGATTCCAAAGGGCTACTGCACGGCTTTGATCGGTGAAAACGGGGCCGGAAAGACCACGCTTTTGAATTGTTTGTCAGGCGTCCGGCGGGATTACAAAGGTGAGATCATATATTTTGAAAAGTATACGGACAAGGATAGAGAAAAGGAGCCCTCTGTTAAGGAGCGAATCGGATATACGGGACCGAATGTGTACTTTCTTCCCCAATGGACGATCCGGCAGGTGAGGGAATTGGGCGGAATGCTGTTTGAAACCTTTGACGGGGGAGAATTTGACCGTATCGTCAGGCAGATAGGGATTACGGAAAACGGAGATTTCGACTATGGCAAAAAGGTATCCGCGTTATCCAGCGGAAACAGAATGAAGCTTGCCCTTGCCTTCGTGCTTGCAAGAGATACGGATTGTCTGATTCTGGACGAGCCGGCGTCTCCTCTGGATCCGCTCATGAGGGACAGACTCTGCGAAATGTTAAGGGATTATCTTGTCAGCCGGGAGGGGGAGCGCACGATATTTTGTTCCACCCACAATGTGGCGGATATGGAGCAGGTGACAGATTACGCGGTATTCTTAGAGCACGGGGAGGTCGTTGAGAAAGGCTTTGTGGAGGACCTCAAGGAAAAGTATATTTTGGTCAAGGGGGAAATAGAGGACATTGCGGCGGCGGGAAAAGCTATGTATTCCATTTCTTCCAATAAATACGGCTTTGAGGGAATCTGCCTGTCGGAAAATCTGGATAAGCTTGCGGGACTTGATATCGTGACGGAGCAGGCCACCCTGACCCAGATCACAGTAGCGATCATGAAGGCAAATACAAGGCTGCAGGGGTAGGTGAGAAAATGAAGTTAGTAAAAGCATATACTATTTTTACCTCGCGAAAATTCAGGTGGATCATGATCGGGCTTCTTGGAGCCGTCATTTTGCTGAACGGCCTGATCAAAGCGTTTGCGTCGGAGCTGTCGTATGTGTTCTACATATACGTGATCCTTTTGACGGGCATGATCCCTTTGTACGGCGATATGGATGTGTTCGCCGGATTTTACGGCAGGCAGAGCGGGCAGGTTGCAAGCCTTCAGTCCAGCTTTGCAGGAATGCATACTGTAAAATTGGGAATTCTGGCGGATCGTATTTTTATTCTTATGTGGGTGTTTTTGGCGGATCTGTCCTTAGTGATCTTCCGGGCGTCCTATAAGAGTACAAATATCTACACGCTGATCACCGGAACAGGTGTCGTGTTTGTCCTGTTGACCATTTCGGTCAATATCAACCGGTATTTTACGACCCGGTGGAATGTTATGATGGCGTGTGCGGTGGAAATTGTTTTTGTGGCTGCGGCGGCTTTGGTATTGTGGCTGTTTTCTCCCTATGGAAATCTATTCACAAGCATAGCGGCAATACTGCTTACCGCGCTTTTTATCTGGCTTACGGTAATCCATGCCGCATATCATTTGAAAAGGAGTTACTTCGATGAATAATCTGAAAAAATGCTTTAAACTTTTACCTTATTCCGCAGGATTAAAAAAACAGTTATTTTTCTGCGGGCTGCTGATTCTGGTCGGAGTAGGGATTGAAATCATAAGCGGCTGCGCCAATGTCATAGGCGGCTTCTACATTGCGCTTATGGGGGCAATGCCGGCGCAGGCGCTGGTTTTAGTCACCGTGCCGGAAGCGGTGAAAGCGTCGCCGCTGTACCGCAGCATTGCGGTGGAGTTTTATGCAATATTAAATTTTGTCTGCGAGATCGTATGCTTTTCCGTTGTGATGCTTATCCATGTGATCTATGCCCTGGTAAATCCGGAAAAGCTCGACGTAAGCTTGAGCCTTGTGTTTCTGGTTGCGATCGTGGTATTGGTCGCGGAGATCATCATGCCGGTCATGTACAAGAAATACTGGATTGGTTTTGTTGTTATGATGATTTGCATTATGGGGCTGTTTATGCCTCTTAACAGATATATATATGGGAGTGCAAGTTTTCACTTCCCGATACCCGTTTATCTGATCGTAAGTTATCTGTTGGTGGTATTGGGATTGTTTGGAGGAATCGGCGTAAACAAACTATTATACAAACAGGAGCTTGATCCGATGTGCTACAAGAATATGATGAAGAAAGTGGACGGAGGCCTTTAAGCTATAAAAACCTTCGGCGGCACATCTTATACACGAAAAGCGGAACAAGTCCCTCAATGTTGAGGGGCTTGTTCCGCTTTTGTATCTCATAGGGAATTACTTCCTATGAGATACAAAGCCCTTCGGGCAGACGATGCGCATACGCGAGGCGAAAAGCTATGCCTGCTTATTTAGATTCTTCTGGGCGGTGGAGAGCATAAGCTTAATGCGATTTAACTGATTTACCTCCGATGCGCCCGGGTCATAGTCGATCGCCACAATGTTTGCAGCGGGAAATTCATGGCGGATTTCCTTGATGACGCCCTTGCCCACAATATGGTTCGGCAGACAGGCAAAGGGCTGTGCGCAGACGATGTTCGTCGCTCCCTGATGGATCAGCTCAAGCATTTCGCCGGTAAGAAACCATCCTTCACCGGTCTGGTTGCCGCAGGAGACGATGGGCTCCGCAAGCTTTGCCAGATCCTCAATGTACGCGGTGGGCTCAAAGTGCTTACTCTTTACAAGCTCATCTCTGGCGTCTTTTCTGAGCCATTCGAAAAAGCGGATCATCATATTGTTGACGCGTTTGACCTTCTTGGAGTCGCCGAGGTAGTCCGCCTTGAAATTCTGATTATAGCAGCAGTAGAGCAGGAAATCGGTAAGATCAGGAACTACGGCCTCCGCCCCTTCCGCCTCTAAGAGGTCTACGATGTAGTTGTTGGCGGCAGGAAGGAATTTCACGAGGATCTCCCCTACAACGCCAACCCGCGGCTTTTTCTCATCGGTCATCGGGAGATTGTCAAAATCCCGGATGATCTGGCGGCACATCTTTTTGTATTTCCTATGGGAAAGGATTTTCGTGTTTCCGATAAAGTCGATAACCTTCTTTTTCCACTCCTCATGCAGCGCATTGGCGCTTCCCGGAGCAGCCTCGTAAGGGCGGACGCGGTAGAGACAGCGCATAAAGATATCGCCGAATTCCAGAGCGTAGAGCCCGTGCTGGATAAGCTTTGCGGAAAGCTTAAATCCGGGATTCTTCTCCAGTCCCACCATGTTGATGGAGATGACTGGGACATCCGGATATCCCGCCTTATTGAGCGCACGGCGAATAAATCCGATATAGTTGGTCGCCCGGCAGCCGCCGCCGGTCTGGGAGATCAGGATGGCGGTCTTTGTCATATCGTACTCGCCGGATAAAACAGCCGCCATGATCTGTCCGATCACGATCAGGGAGGGATAGCAGGCGTCGTTGTTTACATATTTCAGTCCTACGTCCACGCACTCGCGGGCAGGAATATCCGGAATGGCAAGATTGTATCCGGCAGCCCGGAAGGCCGGGAGCAGCAGATCAAAATGGATCGGTGACATCTGGGGGCAGATGATCGTGTAATGATCCTTAAACATCTGCTCCGTGAAGATCACGCGCTCGTAGTTTGCGGGCTTTATGGTACGCTTTTCCTGTTTTTTCTCCTTTACGCGGAGTGCGGAGAGGAGAGAGCGGATACGAATGCGGGCGGCGCCAAGGTTGTTGACCTCGTCGATCTTTAAACAGGTATAGATCTTGCCCGATTTGGTCAGAATATCGTTTACGCAGTCCGTGGTAACGGCGTCCAGTCCGCAGCCGAAGGAGTTGAGCTGGATCAGATCAAGGTCGTCTCTCGTCTTCACATAGTTTGCGGCGGAATAGAGACGGGTGTGGTACATCCATTGATCCATGACGATCAGCGGCCGCTCCAGTCTGCCCAGATGGGAGATGGAATCCTCCGTCAGCACGCAGATACCGTAGGAGTTGATCAGCTCCGGAATGCCGTGGTTGATCTCCGGGTCCACGTGATAGGGACGTCCGGCAAGAACGATGCCTCTGCGCCCGTTCTCCTCCATATATTTCAGCACCTCCTCGCCCTTCTTCTGCATTTCAAGGCGGGTCATCTCCTGCTCCTTCCAGCCCTCCGAAACCGCGTCGCGGATCTCGGACTCCGAAATTCCGAACTCCGGTGCGGAAAATACGGACACCAGCTGCTGGGAGATGGTCTCCTCGCTGGTAAATGCCATGAAGGGATTTAAAAACTTCATCTGACCGCTTGTGATCTCATCCACATTATTCTTGATGTTCTCGGAATAAGAGGTGACGATCGGGCAGTTGTAGTGGTTGTTTGCCTCCGGGAACTCCTTGCGCTCGTAGGGAATCGCCGGGTAGAAGATAAAATCCACATTCTGATGGATCAGCCAGGCGATATGTCCGTGGGCAAGCTTAGCCGGATAGCACTCGGACTCGCTGGGAATGGAATCAATGCCCAGCTCGTAGATCTTCCGGGTAGACTGTGGCGAGAGTACAACCTTAAATCCAAGCCTGGTAAAGAAGGTCGCCCAGAACGGGTAATTCTCATACATATTGAGAACTCTCGGGATACCTACGGTTCCGCGGGTCGCTTCCTCATCCCGAAGCGGCGTATAATCAAAGATCCGTTTGTTCTTGTATTCGAACAGGTTCGGGATGTTCTCCTTGTTTTTCTCTTTGCCGAGTCCGCGTTCACAGCGGTTTCCCGTGATGTACTGACGGTTATCGGAAAACTTGTTGATGGTCAAAAGGCAATGGTTGGTACAGCCCTGGCATCTGGCAAGCTTTGTCGTATAGGAGAGCTCATTGATCTGTTCGATCGTAAGCATAGAGGTCTGATAATCTTTTTCGTGCCGCTCCCGCGCAATGAGGGCGGCGCCGAAGGCACCCATGATCCCGGCGATATCCGGGCGGGTGGCATGTACTCCGGCAATCTTTTCAAAGCTTCGAAGAACCGCGTCGTTGTAGAAGGTTCCGCCCTGTACCACGATGTTTTCCCCGAGATCTTTCGCGTCGGAGAGCTTGATTACCTTAAAAAGCGCGTTTTTAATCACGGAATAGGCAAGTCCGGAGGAAATATCCGCAACGGAAGCGCCCTCCTTCTGTGCCTGCTTTACCTTTGAATTCATAAAAACGGTACAGCGTGTTCCGAGATCGATGGGATTTTCGGCAAAAAGAGCTTCCTTTGCAAAGTCCTGCACGGAATAGTTTAAGGATTTTGCAAAGGTTTCAATAAAGGAACCACAGCCGGAGGAGCAAGCCTCGTTCAGCTGAACGGAATCCACGGTCTGGTTCTAGATCTTGATACACTTCATATCCTGTCCGCCGATATCCAGGATACAGTCGACCTCTGGGTCGAAGAAAGCGGCGGCATAGTAGTGGGCAACCGTCTCAACCTCGCCCTCGTCCAGCATAAGCGCAGCTTTCAGGAGAGCCTCACCGTATCCGGTGGAGCAGGAGTGTACAATATGGGCATTTTCAGGGAGAAGCGCATAGATCTCCTGAATGGATTTTATCGCGGTAGCAAGGGGGCTGCCGTTGTTGTTGCTGTAAAAGGAGTAAAGCAGATTCCCGTCCTCGGAGACAAGGGCGATCTTGGTGGTGGTGCTGCCCGCATCAATACCGAGATAGCAGCTGCCCTCATAGGAGGCAAGGTCTGCGGTCTTTACATGGCTGTTTTTATGCCGGCTGGAAAATTCGTCATAGGCCGCCTGATCTTCAAACAACGGTTCCATGCGTGTGACCTCGAACTCCATCTTGATCCCGGAGGAGAGCTTTTCCACCATGGAGGAAAGCGTTGTGCAGGTGTCCGCCTTATAGTTCAGCGCGGAACCGATCGCGGCAAAAAGATGGGAGTTGTCCGGTGTGATCGCATGTTCCTCGTCCAGATTCAGCGTGCGGATAAATGCCGCTCTAAGCTCCGATAAAAAGTGGAGCGGACCTCCCAGAAACGCAACGTGTCCCCGGATCGGCTTTCCGCAGGCAAGTCCGCTGATCGTCTGGTTGACCACCGCCTGGAAAATGGATGCGGAAAGATCCTCCCGGGTTGCGCCTTCGTTGATCAGGGGCTGGATGTCGGTTTTTGCAAATACGCCGCAGCGGGCGGCGATCGGATAAATTGCCTTGTATTCCCTGGCGTATTCATTCAGTCCCGATGCATCGGTCTGGATGAGGGCGGCCATCTGGTCGATAAATGAACCTGTGCCGCCTGCACAGATACCGTTCATACGCTGCTCTATGTTTCCGCCCTCGAAATAGATGATCTTTGCGTCCTCGCCGCCCAGCTCGATGGCGACATCCGTCTGGGGGACATAGTGCTGAAGGGCGGTAGAAACGGAGATAACCTCCTGAACAAAGGGCACCTCCAGATGCTTTGCAAGGGTCAGTCCGCCGGAACCTGTGATCATCGGTGAAACATTGCGCTCTCCTAAGGTGTCATATGCCTTTTTCAGAAGGGCGGACAGGGTCTCCTGAATGTTTGCATAATGGCGCTCGTAATCCGAGAAGAGCAGATTCTCCTGTTCATCTAAGACCGCAATCTTGACGGTCGTGGAACCGATATCGATTCCAAGCTTATGTAAATTCGTATTTTCCATGATACATTCCTCCGTTATACTCTTAGCATAGCGAACGCGCCCCGCGGAAGGATTCCGCGGGCGTAATTCTTTCCTATTTAATAAAGCCGCTTGAAACAAGCTCAATACATTATACGACACGATCTGACAAAAAACAATGGGAAGAATTCTAAAGAATTCGTAAAACGGCGGCCGTTTAATGCAAAACTATATATATGCCTTTTTTTGTTTCCTCATGAAAAAACTATGCTTGAAGTTGCGGTAAAACTGTTATATGTTTTTAAATAGAGAACATCAGGACAGATGAAAAAGGAGCATGGCGGCATGGAACAGGCAGCGTACAAGAAGACGGCGGCAGTTATCGAGGAGGTAAAAAAGGCAGTAACCGGAAAGGATGACTGCGTAATAAAGGCGTTTGCGGCGATACTCGCGGGCGGACATATACTGGTGGAGGACGTGCCGGGGGTTGGAAAGACGACGCTTGCGATGGCTTTTTCCAAGGCGATGGCGCTGAACAACAACCGTGTGCAGTTTACGCCGGATGTCATGCCTGCGGATATTCTGGGATTTAGTATGTATCAGAAGGATACGGGGACTTTTTCGTACCGACCGGGGACGATCATGTGCAATCTGTTTCTGGCGGACGAGATCAACCGTACCTCCCCTAAGACGCAGTCGGCGCTCCTTGAAGTCATGGAGGAGGGCTTTGTCACGGTGGACGGTGTAAGCCGCGCGGTTCCCAAGCCCTTTATTGTGATGGCAACGCAGAATCCGAAGGGAAGCGCCGGAACGCAGCTTCTTCCGGAGTCCCAGCTGGACCGGTTTATGATCTGTATGAGCATGGGCTACCCCAATCTTTCGGATGAGATCGCGATCGCAAAGGGGAAAAGCGTAAAATATTCCATGGAACAGGTACACCGGGTGCTGACTGCGGACGAGCTTGTTCAGCTGCAGGAGCAGATCGAGGAAATATATGTACACGACCATATTTACACCTATATTGCAAAGCTTTCCGCAGCCACCCGGGAAAATCCATATATAGAGCTTGGGATCAGTCCGAGGGGGACCATCGCCTGTACGCGGATGGCAAAGGCGTGGGCGTTTTTGCAGGGAAGAAGGTATGTGGTTCCGGAGGATGTATCGGATATCTTTACCGATATTGCAAAGCACCGGATCGTTTTAAATACAAAGGCGCGCGTGATGCATGCCACGGAGCAGGCGGTCATTTCCGAGATTCTTTCCAATGTAAAACAGCCGGCATCATATATGGAGAAGACGGATTATCGTGAGTAGCTTATTTCTTTGGGTATTGATTACCCTTTTGACATTTTATATAGGACTTATCTATGAGAGCACCGCGCTGATACTGCTTGGTATTATGGAGGCAGTATTTGTGGTGCTTGCATTTTTGCATATTTCCTTCCGCATCCGCCGGATTCGCGCTTCATTACAGATCCCTATTGCGATCGCGGATAAGGGAAGTCCGGTGACCGTATATGCGGAGGTGGAAAATGGCACCGCAATTTCCTGCCTGCGCCTGCAGCTTTTGGTTCATGCGGCGAGAAACGGAGAAAAGCCAAAGAACAGGTGGCTGAAGATGGAAGACGTCCTGCCGGGGAAAACGCGGTATGGATTTACGGTGGTCATGGAGGAACCGGGCTGCTATGAGTTTACCGCAAAAAAGCTGAGGGTTTACGATCTGACGGGAATCTTTTACCGGGATGTGCGCAGCAGATCCTTCGGTAGGGCATTGGTGCTTCCGAAGATCATGGAGATCCCGGTCCGTCTTGGGGAAGGGGTGCGCAATTTTTTCGGGGATGCGGATGTGTATGACGAACTGCGCCCCGGCTATGATCCCGCGGAGACCTTTGAGATCAGAAAGTTTCGGGACGGGGACAAGGTTCAGAGCGTGCATTGGAAGCTGAGTGCAAAGATGGACGATCTTGTGGTGAGGGAAAGAAGCCTTCCGAAGGGGTGTCCCGTCGTATTGTTTTTGGATGAGCCTAAGGGAAATTCCGACTTTTTTGCATGGGCGGCAGCCCTGTCCTTTTCTCTTATGGATGCAGGATGTCCGCATTTTGCCGTATGGCAGAGCAGGGAGAAGAATGATATCCTTAGGGCAAGGATCGACGATGAGGAGAGCTTTTATCTGTTTATGACAACCTATCTTGAGGATGGGGAAGCGGGACATGCCCCGGAACTCATCGGGCGGTATCGGGAGAAATACCGCGGGCAGCAGTATCTGCATGCCCTGTATCTAAACGGAACGCCGGAGCTTTGGCTGGACGGGGAGAAGCTTGCGCCGCTGAAGTTTGACCGGATAGAATTGGTTCTTTAAGAGGGACGGATCACGGGGAAGATATGAAGAAAATGAGTGCGCTGCATTGGGGCGGAGCGAAGAAAAGAAAAAATGAATATGATATCAGGGAGCATATATTTTCCTCCCTGCACGCCTTTTTAGTGGAGACGCTTATGTTATTGTCCGCCCTTTTTATGTGGTACGACGTGTTTCCGGAGGTGAGGCTTTCCGCAAAAATGACGGCGGTGCTGATTCTGGCGCTGCTTGTGGGGGCGCTGGTCGGTCACATACCGCGAAGATGGGTCGTGCCGGTGTGCAGTCTGATTTTTGCCGGGGTATTTGTCCGGTATTTTTTCTCCGCCGGATTTTTTGAACGTCCGCAGCAAAACTGGCTCTCGCTGGAGGACGGATGGCTATATCTTGGAAAAAACTATCTTGAGAAGTTCAATTCTTACTACGATACGATGGTGTTTTTTGGAAACGGGAAGGAGGCTATGGCGCAGACGTCGCTTTTTGCCGGCGTATTGATGGCGGTGTGCCTGCTGTGGATATTCTCCGGGGGCGGAAAAAGAAAGGGCGTATATTTTGCGCTGCCGGCCATCGTACTTATTGCGGAGCTTCTGGTCGGAAAATCCCCCAAGATCGGCGGACTTGCGCTGCTTGTGTTTTGCGTGGCGCTTATGCGGCTTTACAGCCCGAAAAAAGGAAGTGTCGGGAGACGGGAAAAGCGGCGGAACGGGAAAAAGGATAAGAGGGCAGTTCTGCTTTCAAGAGCGGCAGCTCTTTTGCTTACGGCGGCGGTTCTGTTTGCTGCGTTGACAGCGGGGAGGCTTCCGGCAGATAAGCTTGCGGAAAACGGCTGGAGGGTGAAAAACTATCAGAAACTGCTGGAAAAAAGAGTAACTGATTTTTCCCTCGGAAACTGGTATTCCGGCAGCCAGGAGGTGGACAACCGGATGCCCCAGTACAGCGGAGATACGGTGCTTACCCTTCATTTGGATCATCGCCTCTCTCAAAATCTGTATCTGCGGGATTTTTACGGAACGGATTACGGAAACGGTACATGGGTGTGCAGCACGGCGGAGCTTGAGGACGCGTGCAAAGCCGCCGGACTGGATGAGAAAGAATTTGAGGCGGAACTGTTTGCCGATGCCTGTGTCCGTCTTTCTTCTTCAGAGGAGAATAATACTATTTTCGATCTTCTGGAAGGACAGATCAGCTATGAGGCCAATGGAACGGCAGCGCCCCTGCCGTATCTTTCCGGTCTGCCGAAGGAGGGAAGCTATTCGCTTTACGGGGACGCCGGTGTGCAGAAGGGCTTTTTTGAAGACAGCTTATCAGTAGAATTTGCACTTGCCGATCTGTGGGACCTGAATCAGCTGCTGGTTCTTATGGAAGCGGGGGAACAGGAGGGATTTTATGAGTGGTATAACTCCTATGCGCTGGTCTATGCCGAGGCCGGGGAGGAGGTGCCGGAGGCCAAGGAGTGGGCGGAGGAGATTTTAGATACACGCAGTTTGGGAACTATATGGTTCTATTTTCCCTCCGATGACGGGGAGAAAAATCCATATGAGGATTATCCGATATCCGAATGGGACGGTAGCATTCAGGGCGCCCTGCAGACGGATGACCCGTGGCAGCGGAATCTGGGGCGCTTGTATGCGGCGGAGTGCGTAAGGGATATGCTTGAGGAGAATTGCAGCTACGGCCTGAACCTTCCGGATGCCGGAGAGACGGACAGCATTGCATTCTTTTTATCCGAGAGCCATCTGGGATACTGTAAGCATTTTGCAAGCGCGGGGGTGCTGATCCTGCGCCAGATGGGAATTCCTGCGCGATACGCAACGGGGTATATCGTAAAACAGGGTTCCCTTGTCGAGGATACGGAAGGCGGATATATTGCTGCGGTGGAGGATCGTTCTGCCCATGCATGGGTGGAAATCTATCTGGACAACATCGGATGGGTGCCGGTGGAGATGACGCCGGGGTATGAGACTGGTGGTGCGGCGCTTCCTACCGATGAGGAAAGTACGGCATGGCAGGAGCCGGAATCTGATGTAGTGGAGGAAGAGGATCCGGTCGAAGAGGAGAGTCAAAGCACACAAAAGGAGGAGAAAACCGAAGCGGATACGGAGCGTGAGCCGGAGGACAGCACTAAGGAGCAGACCGGGGAAACGGAAGAGGAGGAAGCACTTTCGGAGGAGGGCGCTACACCGGGTGCCGGTCAGACCGGCGCCGCCGAAGGAAGCGGGACGAGCGGGGCTAAGCTCTCCGGCACAGGGAAATTCCGGAGGAATGTTCTGTGTATTATTTTAGCGGTATGCTTACTGGCCCTGTGCGCGGCGGCGGTTATCCGGCTGATCCAAAAAAGGATCCGCAAATATGAGCAGATACTGATCCGGGATATAAAACGCAGGCGATATGCAAAGGCAGTCAAGCGCATAAACAGAAGGATCTTCCACAGACTGCGGCGGCAGAAAAAAAACGGTATGGGAGATCTTCGGGACGCGGACTATGAGAAAGCGCTCATAGAGTGTTTTCCACAGATCAAGCCTCAGGCTTGGAAGGATTATATGGTCATCGCAAGAAAAGCGGCTTATTCCGGGGAGGAGCCTGACGAGGAGGAGGCGAAATTCTGCCATAGGATCTATTGTGAGCTATGGAAAAAGTAAATCTAAATATTTTGTGAAAGAAGGGGCAGCTTCGTTGACAAACGGGAACCCGGGAATCTATAATGAACCAAGAATAATTGCGGGAGAGTGATCATATGAATTGGATGGATAGATTGGAAAAGAAGATCGGGCGCTATGCGATCCCGAATATTACGAGATATATGGTTTTTGCCACCCTGATCGGGTATGTTTTGTATTATCTGAGCATGGTTTCCGATGCGGTTAGTGTGGTGCTGTCGGCGCTCCAGTTTTCCGCTGCCGGGATTCTTCACGGACAGATATGGAGGATTGTTTCCTGGATTCTGGTTCCGTCGAGCGCACCGACATTCTGGTCTCTGTTGTTTGTGGTATGCCTTCTCATGCTGGGGCAGAACATGGAGAACTATCTTGGAACCTTTCGGATGAACGTCTATTTTATCGGCGGGGTCCTGCTCAGCAGTATCGGCGGGGTGCTGGTTTATTTGTTCACGGGGCTTTCAATCTATCTGACGCTGTATTACATTCTGTTCTCCCTGTATCTTATGCTTGGAATCTTTATGCCGGATGCTACGGTGCGGCTGTATTTTGTGCTTCCGATCAGGATGAAATGGCTGATGCTGTTATACATACTGGAGCTGGCATATGAGATATTCAATTATTTTCGGATAGGCGCCAGCATTGCCGGCCGGTCGGGTGCCATCATGGTCGGGGTTGTTTTCAGCTCCCAGATCCTCTTTGCCCTGCTCAATCTGGGGCTGTTCGTATTTTTCTGCAAGCGGCATATATCCCATAAGCAGAAGAAAAGGCAGCGGCAGTTTCAGTCGCAGTTTTCCCAGCCAAGACCCGGCTCCGGAATCACGAAGCATAAGTGTGCGATCTGCGGAAGAACGGAACTGGACGACCCAACGCTTACCTTTCGTTATTGTTCGAAATGCGCGGGCAGCTATGAATATTGTCAGGAGCATCTTTTTACCCACGAGCATATTCGGCATATGTAAGCTTTTTTCGTTTCATCAGTTGACAATAAATGGGTTGGATTTTATAATAGGAATATCGCAGAAACGGGGTTGTTGCATGCGCGGCAGCCTCATTTTCATCTCATAGGAAATCGCTTCCTATGAGATAAAAGGTCCTTCGGGCAGACGATGCGCATGCGCGCGGCGAAAAGCTGCGCCTGTGAGATTTAAAGAGGTGCACTTTTCTTGTGATATGGGAAAAGTTATTCTAAATTGTTTAGAAGTTTTTTGGAGGAAAAATTGTTATGGAAAACGAAAAAGCTTCGAAGAATTTTATCGAGCAGATCATAGAGAGGGATTTGGCAGAGGGACATTGCGCTACCGTAAAGACCCGTTTTCCGCCGGAACCCAATGGATATCTGCATATTGGCCACGCCAAGTCCATCCTCTTAAATTATGGATTGGCGAAAAAATACGGCGGGCAGTTTCATTTTCGTTTTGACGATACCAATCCCACGAAGGAGAAAACCGAGTTCGTGGAGTCGATTCTGTCGGATGTAAAATGGCTGGGAGCTGATTGGGGAGATAATTTGTTTTATGCCTCCAATTATTTTGAACAGATGTACGAGGCGGCGGTCAAGCTGATCAAAAAGGGAAAGGCCTATGTCTCCGATCTGAGCGCGGAGGAGATTCGTGAGTATCGCGGGACCCTCACGGAGCCGGGGAAGGACGACCCGTATTCCGCAAGGAGCGTGGAGGAAAACCTTGCCCTGTTTGAGGCAATGAAAAACGGGGAGTTTGAGGACGGCAGCAAGGTGCTCCGCGCCCGAATCGATATGGCGTCCTCCAACATCAACATGCGCGATCCTGTCATCTATCGCGTGGCGCATATGTCACATCACAACACAGGGGATAAATGGTGCATTTATCCGATGTATGATTTTGCGCATCCGATCGAGGATGCCATCGAGGGGGTCACCCATTCAATCTGCACGCTGGAGTTTGAGGATCACAGGCCTTTGTACGACTGGGTCGTGACGGAACTTGGATACAAGAACGGGCCGGATGGCACGCCGAAGCAGATTGAGTTTGCAAAGATGTACCTTACGAATGTGGTTACGGGTAAGCGCTATATAAAGAAGCTGGTGGAGGAAGGCATTGTGGACGGCTGGGACGATCCGAGACTTGTCAGCATTGCGGCGTTAAGGCGCAGGGGCTACACCCCGGAGTCCATCCGGAAGTTTGTGGAGCTTTGCGGAATTTCCAAGGCGAACAGTTCTGTCGACTATGCAATGCTCGAGTACTGCATCCGCGAGGACCTCAAGATGAAGCGCCCGCGTATGATGGCGGTACTTGATCCGGTAAAGGTGGTCATCGATAATTATCCTGAGGGCCAGACAGAGTATCTGACCGTCGACAATAATCTTGAGAATCCGGAGCTTGGAACAAGAGAAGTTCCATTTACCCGTGAGCTGTATATTGACAGGGAGGACTTTATGGAAATCCCGCCAAAGAAGTATTTCCGTATGTTTCCGGGAAATGAAGTCCGTCTGATGAATGCTTACTTTGTAAAATGTGAGAGCTTTGTTAAAGATGAAAACGGCAGGGTTACGGAGATCCATTGTACTTATGATCCGGCCTCTCGGGGCGGCAACAGTCCGGATGGCCGTAAGGTAAAGGGTACTATTCATTGGGTATCTGCCGAATACGGAAAGCGCGTTACGGTGCGGCTGTATGAAAATATTGTAAATGAAGAGCTTGGCGTTTACAATGAGGACGGAAGTCTGAATTTGAATCCGAATTCTTTGACGGTACTTGGGGATTGCGTGGTGGAGCCGGCGCTGGCAGAGGCAAAGGCCTACGAGAGCTTTCAGTTTGTGCGGCAGGGATTTTTCTGTGCGGACTACAAGGATTCCGTGGAGGGACAGCCGGTATTTAACCGTATTGTTTCTTTAAAGAGTTCATTTAAATTACCAACGGCATAAGGAGAAGATATGAATATTTTTGAGGGATTAGAGAAGTTTGGCTTAAGCTCGGGGCAGATGGGCGATCTGTTCACGGAGGAAAAGCAGCAGACAAGGAATGTCAGAAAAGCGCAGGACGAAGCGGCTTCAAAAGAATTGAAGCCGCCGACCGAGGAGGATTTTCTTTTTGAAAAGTCCGTCAGGTGTGTTGTATGCGACAACGTTTTTTCCACGAAGGCTATAAAATCCTCTAAGCTTAGGCGGCTGGGGGCGGATAAGGATCTTAGGCCGAGATATCAGAGCATTGACGCAAACAAATACGATGTCGTGTCCTGCCCGTACTGCGGCTATACGGCGCTGAGCCGTTACTTTGACCATCTCTCCACGCTTCAGATCCGGCTGATAAAGGATGGCGTGGGAAAGAATTTTAAGGCGGCTCCGACAGAACTTCCGGTGGTTTACGATTATGATATGGCGATGGATCGTTATAAGCTGGCCCTGTACAACGCTGTCGTAAAGAAGGGGTCTGTCAGCGAGAAGGCATTCATCTGCCTGAAGTTGTCATGGCTTTGCAGGGGAAAGGGAGAAGAACTTCTTTCCAAGGGAGAGCCGGAGGATTCCGAGGCGATCCGGCAGAACCATGAAGAGGAGATGTCATACTATGAGCAGGCATACGAGGGGATGATGAAGGCGGTTGCTTCCGAAAGCTTTCCGATCTGCGGAATGGATCAGTATACGATGGATCTGCTTTTGGCGCAGATGGCGTTCAAGCTTGAAAAATATGATATGGCTTCTAAGCTCGTGTCGAGGCTTCTGGTCTCACAGGGGGCAAATCACAACGTAAAGGATCATGCGCTTGATCTGAAGCAGGAGATCATACAGACGATACGAAGCAAGGGCTGAAAGGAGTTTAGACCTCAGGGAAATCTTGCCGTTTTGCGTATGAAATGTAATGAGAGAGGAATTGCACTAGAGGAGGTTCTCATTTTCCAGATTAGACAGGGCTAAGGAAAGTTGGTTTACTGTAATTCGTCTGCTGGGACTGATAGGCAGGACTGTGTTATTGTCCAACAGTACGTTGGTTTTATTTAAACATTGGATATGCAGATAATTAACCAGATAAGACTTGTGAGTACGCAGAAAGCAGTTGCTTTTTCCACAAAGCTGTTTTTCTACATCATCAAGTTTACCATAGAACATATAGAATTTATGTTCCGTTGTATGGATATAAATGGAATGAAGCTGACTTTCAAAATAAATAATCTTATTTAGTGGCAGCCGGAAAATGCTTTTGTTAAAATTGAACGCAAATGAATCAGGAGAATTATGAAGTTGCTTTATTGCGTTATGAAAGCTTTCGAAAAAAATTTTTTCATCAATTGGTATATCAAGAAAGGCCAGAGGCTGAACGGAAAATAAGGAACGGAAATCCTGTTCATATGCCGATAATAAAAATAAGAAGGATGTTTGCCCGAGATTACGGAGTATTTTTGCCGTTTCTATTCCATTTAAATCAGGCATTTCTATTTCTTGATAGATGAAGTCATAGCGATTGCCCTGCTGAATTGCGCTCAACAGGGATTTACTGGTATCATATGGCTCACAGTTATAGTAGAGGTTATTGTTTTTGCAAATAGTCTTGATCAAATGCTCTATCTCAGAAGTTGTTTTTAAGTTATAGGTGCATATTGCGATTCTATATGTTGGCATTGATAGTATCCTTTCTGATATGTTTGTATGATACATTGGTATGTTTGTTTTGTCAACTACAAATTACATCATATTATTGATTAATAATGACATATAACTTAATAATTATGATATGGATAATTTTTTTTGTATTTGAAGTTGTACAATACAAATGTACATATAAAGTTTTATAAATTTAAGGAGGGATATTATGAAATTAATTAGTAAAAAGAATTATTGCAATGTCGATGGGCGTAGAGAGCCTGGAAACAATTTGTGATGCGTATGCAGAACTTCTTAGTAGAGAAACTGCGCTTAAAACGTTAATAACAGAAGTGGATGCAAGAATCGAAACGGTTGCTTGTGTGACCACGGAAGAAGAAATTAATAATGATATAGTTGCTATGATTGTTTTATATCAGGATGAATTTCAAAATGAATTGTCATTGGAAGAGATGGAGCGCGTGGCACAGATATCAAGTCTTATTGAGATCGGGAATGTAGATGTAGTTAGGATGGATGAAAGCTTATATCCGGCTTCTACGGGGATTACAACACCGAATGGATCGTCTGTGGCTTATGAAACAAGAACCTGTTCACATTCTAATGCTGACTATCATTCTGCATTAGATGCACAAACGGTAAAAGCGTATGGGGTTACGTTAATATCTGGTGGAACGTGTAAGTATAATTGCCATTCCTACGCTTGGTATAGTCAGTCTACTTCCAATAGTTATTGGATTAATAATCCGTCTGTATATATGACAGATGGGAGTTATAGTAGGGTGATGAGCGGTACTACAAGTTCGTCAGGACTGGCGGCAGCAAATGGAGATAGGGTTTATTATGCTTCTAATACACATTCAGCAATTTTGTCAAGTTCTGCAACAGGTGAGCCTATTGCGACGAGAACTGTGAAATCAAAATGGGGGTCACTAGGAGTTTTTAGTCATACCGTCTCAAATGTGCCATCCAGTTATGACACAAGTTCAGTTTCCTGCTGGCATCGATAGGAGGATGGAGATACTATGAAGAAAAAGATTATGATAGCGGTACCTTTGATTATTTTGTGCGTGATAGGAATTGTTTTTATCATTCTAAAGCTTTCTCCCGAGAAAAAGGCCGGATATTATGAATATCCGGAGAATGATTTCTCTACCGCAGAACAGTATCTTGCGGCTTGCAGGATCGACGATGAGATATTGAAAACAATGTCTGATGAGGAATTGGCGCAGGCGGTGGCGGATTTCCCGTTCCTTGCGGATATATATGCGTCCTCCTCGGTGGAGCCGCTAAGCATAAGCCGGATTCTGGAGGAAGAATCGGATGCATATCAGGAGCTCTTAACACGTGAAGGATGCGTGGAAGCTCTTTCGGAGAAGGCTGACGAGCTTGCACAGGCGGGAGAAGACATTAAAGCCGAGGAACTTAGCTGTGTAATAACCGCGGCGGAAGCTGCATTAGAAGAATAAAGCAATTAATAATAAGAAAGCCCTTCGTAACCGAAGGGCTTTCCTTTTTTTACAATTTATTTGTTCTTTTCGATTTCCTGCATTTTCATTGCGCGAACCTTGAGCGGAAGACCAAAGAGTGTGATAAAGCCCTCTGCGTGATGG
>CAYROM010000038.1:0-21435 GCA_964425905.1 uncultured Lachnobacterium sp.
GCATCCGGTAGCAGGTACATATAAGAAGGAGTGCATCGAGCAGGGCAAGAAGTACTTCTCGGTAGCATCCGGCGGCGGTACAGGACGTACCCTTCACCCGGACAATATGGCGGCAGGCCCGGCTTCCTACGGTATGACGGATACTTTGGGAAGAATGCATTCTGATGCGCAGTTTGCAGGTTCTTCTTCCGTACCGGCCCACGTAGAGATGATGGGGCTGATCGGAATGGGCAATAACCCGATGGTAGGCGCTACCGTTGCGGTTGCAGTTTCCGTCGAGGAAGCGGCAAGAGCCGGGAAGTTCTAAATAAATTGTATTAAAAATAGCAAAAAAGATAAAGACAGAAAAACGCCATGATTTTTATAAATTGTGGCGTTTTTGTACAATAGTATTTAAAAATATTGAAAGATGATACAATTTGAAAATGATGGAGCATGCAGGCTTCCTTTCCATTTTTTAATTGATTTGTCCGGTGATAATACATACAATATAATTGCAGAAACATTGGACAAGGAAGATGAAATAATAGCTTTATGGAGGATCAATATGACTCTGGAAAACAGATTGGGAATTATAAACCCGGCAGAACTTGCAAGGGCAGAAGAAAAAATAAGCAAGCGAAAAGCGATTGAATTATACGAAACGAATATTGTTGATGAATTTGAGGTCGGAAAATTTTCGGGACTTGCAAAAATCCATAAATTTCTATTTGATGAGATATATGATTTTGCCGGGAAAGTAAGGAAAGTAAATATTGCAAAAGGTAATTTTAGATTTGTACCTGTGATGTATTTAGAAGCAGCATTAAATCATATAGATGATATGCCGCAATCGACATATGATGAGATTATCGAAAAATATGTAGAAATGAATGTGGCGCATCCGTTTAGAGAAGGAAATGGAAGAAGTACGCGCATATGGCTTGATTTGATGTTAAAAAAAGAATTGAAATTCGTTATAGACTGGAGCAGGGTAGATAAGGAAGATTATTTGCTTGCTATGGAAAGAAGTCCGATTAAAGATGTGGAAATTAAGTTTTTGCTTAAGAGTGCCCTGACAAATCAAATAGAAGATAGAGAAGTATATATGAAGGGGATTGACGCCAGTTATTATTATGAGGGATATAATACCTTTAAATCGGAAGATTTGTAGGTGATTTGTTCCATTGAAATTCAGAGGCAGAAGGATAGTTTTGAAAATTGGTTTTGTAATTTTGTAAAAAGTTGACATAAAAAACAATGCGTTGTATGATTAATTTGTAGATTTTGCAAAATACTGGGGGATTGCGGGAAGGTTTATACAAATGATAATTGTGTGATTTCCACGCAAAGCACGACGATTCAGGAGCTTTCAGACGGCATTCAGGAACAAATAAAAGGAATATAATAGGATCGGCGCGCATAACAAATAAGCAGGTGAACTCACCTGCTTATTTTTGGCTCATAGAAAATTGCCCGCAATCATTCTATGAGATAAAAGCCTCCGGCACATACGAAAAATGTTATAAAAAATCAAGAAAAAATTCCAAAAAAAGGATAAATTTGAATAAAATCAGCAAAAATCAACAAAATTTAAGTGAAAATTGCTTGTTATAAATTGTCTAATAAAGTATAATTGATAAAAAATAAGATATTGGGAGAGAAACATGGCGCTTAGGGCAAAAAAACGTATTGGAGATATGCTTGTCAATGAGCATGTGATCACAGAGGAGCAGCTGGAAAAAGCGTTGTCTGTGGCGAAGGAACAGCGCAAAAAAATTGGCGAGACATTGATCGAAATGGGGATGACTACGGAGGAGGATATCGCCCGTGCCCTTTCCGCACAGATGGGAATAGAATATGTCTCCCTCGGAGGACTTGATATTCCCGAGGAGGTCTTAAGGCTGGTCAATGAGAGCGTTTTGCGCAAGCATATCATGATACCCTATGCCTTTGACAATATGAATCCAAATGTGGTGCATGTTGCGATGTCAGATCCGATGGACATGCTGGCGTTGGATGATTTCTCGATCATTACGAATTACCAGCCGGAGGTGGCGGTGGCGACCTCCCATGATATCCTGCTTGCCCTCGACAAGTATTACGGGGATACGGAGGCGCTGAAGGCGGCGCAGGAGTATGCGAAGGAGAGGGAAGGACAGCTTGCAAAGAGTGCGGAGGAGAGCGAGGCGGCGAATCAGGATATCAACAATTCTCCGGTCGTGCTTCTTGTAAATTCCATGATTGAACAGGCTGCCCGGCAGAGAGCCTCCGACATTCATATTGAAGCGCTGGAGCATCTGGTGCGGGTGCGGTTTCGAATTGACGGCGCGCTGTACGAAAAATTTACATACAACATACATGTCCTTCCGGCGATCATTGCCCGTCTTAAGATCATGGGCGGCATGGATATCTCGGAGAAGAGAAAACCGCAGGACGGCCGTATCACAATGATTATCGACAAACGGGAATTCGATATCCGTGTATCCATTCTGCCGACGGTATTCGGCGAAAAATGCGTAATGCGTCTTGCACAGAAAAAGGCGTTGACGCGGAACAAAAAGGAGTTGGGATTTTCTCCGGAGGAGCTCTCGGCATTTGACCATATTTTGCAGAACACGAACGGAATCCTGCTCGTAACGGGACCGACCGGAAGCGGTAAATCCACGACTCTGTACACCGCCCTGAGCGAACTGAACAAGGAGGATGTAAATATCATCACGGTAGAAGATCCGGTGGAGGCGAATATCGACGGAATCAATCAGGTGCAGGTGAACCCCAAGGCGGAGCTGACCTTTGCAAGCGCCCTGCGCTCCATCCTCCGGCAGGATCCGGATATCATCATGATCGGTGAGATTCGTGACGGGGAGACCGCTTCCATAGCGGTGCAGGCCTCCATTACCGGACATCTTGTGGTAAGCACTCTGCATACGAACAGTTCCGTTGGAACGATCGGACGTCTGGAGGACATGGGGATTGAGAGCTATCTGCTTGCGGATTCTCTGATCGGCGTAATTGCCCAGCGCCTGGTGCGCAGACTTTGTCCGAACTGCAAGAGGGAACATATTGCAACGGCAGAGGAAAAACACATTATGGGGATCTCCATGACGGAGGATTTTAAGATCTATGAGCCGGTGGGCTGCGACAGGTGCGAACATACCGGATACAACGGAAGAATCGGTATATATGAGATCATGACCGTCACGCCGCGCCTTAAGAATCTGATCGCAAGAAATGCCGCGGCGGACGAGTTGAAGGCGGCTGCCCAGACGGAGGGTATGCATACCCTGAGGGAGAGCGCGGTAAAACTGGTGCTTGAAGGAACGACCTCATATAAAGAGATGATCCGTACAACCTTTGAGAATTGATATTTTTCTTTTTGCTGCGGTCATGGAAAAAAGGCTTATACAGCCTGCATGATCGATAAAAAACGGGGTTAATATTAGGAGGAAATTATGCAGATAGAAGACGTTCTTCGGCGCGCGCAGGAAAACGACGCATCTGATATTCACATGTCGCCCGGAAATCCGCTGATGCTGCGGATCGACGGGGAACTCGTTCCCCAGAGCGAGATCAGCCTGAAGCCAAACGAAATTTCGGAGATGCTTCGTCCCCTTATGAGTGTGGAGCAGCTAAACCATTTGGAAAAGGTGGGGGAGCTTGATTTCGCATTTTCTGTTCCGGGTTTTTCACGGATACGTGCGAATGTATTCCGCCAGCGGGGAACCTATGCGACGGCGCTTCGAATCCTTTCCTATGAGGTTCCCACGCCGGAAACGCTGGGAATTCCAATGTCGGTGGTCGATCTTACCATGAAAAAAAGAGGGCTTGTGCTCGTCACGGGAGCCACCGGAAGCGGTAAATCCACGACCCTTGCAAGCCTGATCGAGATCATCGCAAACAGGGACCGGAAGAATATCATCACGCTGGAAGATCCGATTGAATATCTTCACTCAAATAAAAAGGCGATTGTAAGCCAGCGTGAGATCGGCGGAGACACGGAATCCTATGCCAACGCTCTCCGCGCAGCCCTGCGGCAGGATCCTGACGTGATCCTTGTCGGTGAGATGCGCGACCTTGAGACCATATCTACTGCAATCACGGCGGCGGAGACCGGACATCTGGTTTTTTCAACCTTACATACCAACAGCGCGGCAGATGCAATCGATCGAATGATTGATGTGTTCCCCCCGCACCAACAGCAGCAGATACGGATACAGCTCGCCGGGGTTTTGGAGGGGGTTATTGCGCAGCAGCTCATGCCAAGGTGCGACACGAACGGAAGAATTGCGGCCTTTGAGGTTCTTCTGGCAAACTCTGCAATCCGAAACCTGATCCGGGAGGGAAAATCCTTCCAGATCCCATCCATCATCCAGACCTGCAAAAAGGAAGGAATGCAGATGATGGACGATTCGATCGCGAATATATTTTACCGCGGTCAGATCTCGGACCAGACAGCGATAACCTATGCCCACGATTCCGAGGCGCTGCGGCGTAAGATAGAGATTATATAGGAGGACTTTTTGTTTTGGCGGATTTTACGTACCTTGTAGTAGATAAAAGCGGAAAAGAAAAAAAGGGAAACATCAATGCAGAGTCGAAGGAGGCGGCGATCAGCCGATTAAAGGCGGACGGCTTCATGGTCATAAGCGTTGAGAAGGCGAACGCCCTGACCAAGGAGATCAACCTCCAGATTGGCTCCGGCGTAAAGCCCAGAGATCTGAGCGTGTTCTGCCGCCAGTTCTTGAGCATGATCAACGCCGGGGTTACGATCCTCGACACCCTTGACATGCTCTCCGAGCAGACGGAGAACAAATATATGGCAAAGGCGATCCGCGGGACCTACGCCCAGATCCAGAAGGGGGAGACGCTCTCGGAGGGGCTTGCGAAATTCCCGAAGGTATTCCCGGATATCATGGTCAGCATGGTGGCGGCGGGGGAGGCCTCCGGAAAGATCGACGTGGCGTTTGAACGCATGTCCACCCATTTTGAGAAGTCCGCAAAGATGAAAGCGCTGATCAAGAAAACCGCGATGTACCCGATCATTCTGGCAATCGTGGCGCTGGCGGTTATGGTGGTCATGCTGGTGAAGGTCATCCCCTCCTATCAGGAAATGTTTGAGCAGCTGGGCGGCGATCTTCCGGCAATCACAAAGGCGGTCGTCGCGATGAGCGATTTTATCATGGCGTATTGGTATTGGATTATTATAGTGGTGGTTGCAGTAGTTGTGGTGATTAAGCTTTATAAAAAGACGGTCAGCGGACAGATCCTATTCGGAAATCTGGCGAGAAAACTTCCGATCTTCGGAAAGCTGAACATCAAGACCGCCGCAAGCAATTATGCGAGGACGTTGAGCACCCTGATCTATTCCGGACTGCCGATGATCGAGGCGCTTGCCATCACCTCAAATACCATGAGCAATTATATCTACAAGCAGGCGCTGCTGAAGGCGAAGGAGGAAGTGGCAAAAGGAATTCCCCTCTCGGAGCCGATCGTTGCAAGCGGTCTGTTCCCGCCGATGGTGGGGCATATGACAAGGATCGGGGAGGAGACCGGAGATCTTGAGGGGATGCTGAACCGCCTTGCCGACTACTATGACGAGGAGGTCGAGATGGCGACCCAGACAGTCATGGCGGCGCTCGAGCCGATGGTCATTCTGGTCCTTGCGGCGGTGGTCGGCGTATTGGTCGCTGCAATCATGAGCCCGATGCTTGCAATGTATTCGCAGATGGAGTCGCTGTAAAAATTAATGAATTAAAATGTTCCGCGAATAGGGCGCGGGACTTTTAAGAGCAACACCTATAAATAATATTTTCTAAATTAAAGGAGAGAAAAAATTATGAAAAATCAAAAAAGTTTAGGAAACAAGGGCTTTTCCCTCGTAGAGCTGATCGTAGTTATCGCGATCATGGCAGTACTTGTCGGCGTGCTTGCACCGCAGTTTATCAAGTATGTTGAGAAAGGAAGAATTTCAACGGATATACAGAATGTGGAAGAGATTAAGACCGCAATTCAGACATATGCGGCTGAAAATGGATTTACAACACAGACGGTAAACTTATTAAATGAAGATGATTGTAAAACTGAGAATACTTTTGTGGGCACAGCATTGCAGGATGCAGGACTTAGCACTACGGTTACATTAAAATCAAGTAAGTGGGATTCTGCGCTAATCACCGTAACGGAAGACGGAGTAACGGTAACCGGCTCGGCAGAATATTCAGGTACTACATACACATTTTCCGATGGCGCTGGCGCTGGCGATGAATAACAACTAAATCTCTGAAAGGAACCACATAACCCTATGTACCCGGAACTGATACCTATTTACATCATCATATTTCTATTCGGAATCGTCATTGGAAGCTTCTTAAATGTCTGCATTCTTCGGATGCCGGAGCATAAGACGGTGGTGACCGAGAGGTCTCATTGCATGAGGTGCGGGTATCAGCTTTCCTGGTATGATATGGTTCCTGTTTTCAGCTGGCTCTTTCTTCGGGGAAGGTGCCGCAAATGCAAAGAGCCGATTTCCCCTCAATACCCTATAATTGAGGCGGCAAATGGCTTGCTTTACATAATCGTCTTTGCGGTGCAGGGATTTACCGTATCCGGAATCCTGTACTGTCTGCTTTCATCAGCGCTGCTGGTGCTTAGCGTAATAGATTGGAGAACCTATGAGATTCCAATTGCAATTAATGTTTTTATATTGGCGCTTGGAGTTCTGCGGGTGGTAACCGATTACACAAATTGGCTGTCCTATCTGGCGGGACTCCTGTGTGTCAGTATGCTTTTGCTTCTGATATTTTGGATCAGCGGGGGCAGGGCGATCGGCGGAGGAGACATAAAGCTTATGGCGGCGGCGGGGCTTTTGCTCGGCGCAAAAAAAATCCTGTTGGGATTTCTGCTTGGCTGTGTCGTTGGCTCGGTCATCCATCTGCTCCGTATGAAAATAAAGAATGCCGACCGGGTGCTTGCGATGGGCCCCTATCTATCCGTCGGAATTTTTATCGCGGCTCTTTTTGGAGATGCCATGATCGGCTGGTATCTCGGAATGCTTTTTTGAAATGGAACGTAACGTCTGAAAGACGAGAAGATAAAGACTAATATACCTGAAAGGAAAATCCTATGGCAAACAAAGTTTTAAGTATCGAGATCGGTTCCCAAATTACCTGTGTTGCGGAGCTGGATTATAAAGTAAAAAAACCGAAGATTTACAATATCTTTACCTTTGCGACACCGCCGGAGGTACTCGAAAACGGGCTGGTAAATGTAAGCGATATTTTTGCTTCCCATCTGGATTCCAATTTGTCCAAGTACAAGATTGCTACGAGGCGCGCCGTGTTTGTCATGAACTCCGCCCGGGTGGCAAACCGTACCGTGGAGATCCCGAATGTCAAGGAAAACCGTATCGCGGAGCTGGTCAGGGCGAATGCGTCGGATTATTTTCCGGTGGATCTGAGCCAGTATGAGCTGTCGCATGAGGTGACGGGGAAGATTCAGAACGGAGCGGAGAAAAAACTGCAGCTGTCCGTGCTTGCCGTTCCGAAGGAGGTGATCGGCTCCTACGAGCGGCTTGCCCAGTCCTGCGGACTTACCCTTGTGGGACTTGATTATATGGGAAATTCCATCAAGAAACTGATGGACCGGGAGATTTCGGAGAATATCAAGGCGACCATTAAGGTGGACGAGGATTCCTCCGTTATCACAATCATAGAAAACGGCATGATCCTGCTCCAGAGAACCGTAAACTACGGCATTTCGGATGCAATCAATTCGGTTGTGGAGAGCAATCTTTTCGGATATTATATCGACACGGATGAGGCTCTTGAGGCGATGAACTGCAAGCGCTGTATCCGCAGAGGTCTGGATTCCGACACCGAAAGCCCCGAGGAAGGGAAGGAGCGGGACTTAAAGATCGATGCGGCGAAGCTGAAACAGCTTCGTATGGAGATCACGGACGGTCTCCGCCCCCTGATCGGCAGTATATCCAGAATCCTGGATTATTACCAGTCGGGAAATCAGGAGAAGAAGATCGAAAAAATATATCTGGTCGGACTTGGCTCCGCCATCAGCGGTCTCAGCACGCTGATGACGAACGAGCTGAATTACAAGGTTGTGGCGACCCGGCAGTTTGGAAACATTGCAAAGGCAAAGGACGTCAATGCCGGCACGGCAAATATGTCGGAATTTTTCAGTTGTATCGGCGCGGCGGTGGAACCGGTCAGCATTCCGATCGGGGATAAAAAGAACGAGAAGGCGGCAGACGGAAAAAGAAAGGAGAGCGGCGCAGGCGGAGATTCCTATGCGGTTCCGATCCTTTTCTGCGGGGTTTTTGTGATCGCAGCGATCGGGATGATCGCCTATGCCATTATTACAAGCGCAATGCTCAAGGCGGAAAAGACGCTTCTTACCAGTCAGATAAAGCAGCTGGAGTATATCGATCAGGTCGTTGCGGAATATAATGCGGCGAAGGCGAACGATGACTGGGCGCTTGCGGTAAAGGATGCCGCCGGCAGCTGCAATGACGATCTGGTTGCCTTTATTGAGGAGCTTGAGACGAAGATGCCCTCGGAGATCAACGTGCTTACGTTGAGCGCCAGCGAGGCTTCCGTTAGTTTGAATATCGAGGTTACCAGCAAATCTGCGGCAGCGGATGTGATTTCGCAGCTTAGGACTTTTGATTCCGTCCTTGTGGGCAACGTCTCCACCATTGCAGACACGAAGGACGAGGCGGGAATTTCAACAGTTAACTTTTCGGTCGAATGCTATTATGTGGAGGAAGTATCGGACGAACAAGCACAGGCGGCGGAAGAATAGAAGGGGGACGGTAAGGCATGAAGATTTCCAGCAGGGATAAAAAAATATTAATCGTTTTCATTGGTCTGATAGCTGCTGTTTTGAGCTATTTTCTGGTGTTTAACCCTACCTTGGAGGACAATGAGAAATTAGAGGCCGAGAATGCCCAGCTTAATACGAGACTTGCGGATTTAAGGTCAAAGGCTGCAAGGGAGGAGGAATACCGGAGCGAGACGGAGCGCATGAATCTGGAAGTGGAACAGATCCTTTCGGATTTTCCATCCTATCTCCAGACGGAAAACGGCATTATGGACGTGGTGGAAATAGAGAACAAGACAGGGGCTCAGGTTCCGTCCGTAACCATTGCGGATCCGGTTTTGATCGAGATTTCTGCAACAGCGGAAGCTTCGGCAGACAACGCAGCGGCCTCTGCCACGGATACGGCGGCGGATTCCGCCGATGCGCAGACGGAGGTGACAGCCTCCGCGGCAAGCCGGTATTCTTTATATGATGTGAATACCAATTTGAGCTATACCTCAACCTATTCGGGAATGAAGCAGATCATCGATCTGATTGCAAAGGACGGGGATAAGAGGAGCGTTTCCACCTTTTCCGCCACCTTTGACAATACCACCGGGGAGATCACCGGCGCGGTCAGCTATGAATCCTATTTCATTTTCGGTCAGGACAAAGATTACGAGCCGGCGGATATTCCGTCGATCAATCACGGGACGGAGAATATTTTCGGCTCCGTGGATGTCGCGCCGGCAGCGGAATCGATGGATTCCGGGTCGGAGGATGAGGACTAAGAATTAAGGATTCAGGATATACGGACGGTTTCGAGCGGTTGCATTGAGCAGGAAGGGCGGGTGAGAACGGCGTGGGATTGAGAAAAAAGAAAAATAGTGGGTTTTCCCTTGTGGAACTGATCGTAACGGTGGCAATCCTTGCGATTATCGTTCTTCCGCTTTTAAGGGCGTTTGTCGTCTCTGCAAAAACGAATGCAAAGGCAAAGGAAAATTTGAGGACTACGGAGCTGGCGCAGAATATCATGGAGGGAATCGCGGCTTTTGATCTTGAGGATATTGCAGAGCAGTTCAATTATCCGGGGACGGATAATGCGGATTTTACTTTTTTGTCGGGGCAGGATTCGCTCGAGGTTCAGGAAATGGTTCTTTTGTCGGGGGGAGATCTGACCGCCGCGACAAAGGCGGATGGAATCGTGATTCCGGACTATATCACGAATCCGGAGGAGATCCTTGCGGGGTTCAATGTGACGAGCAGCGTTGTAAAATTTTCGGGCGATACGGAGGGAACGTTTGTCGGACAGCCGGGCGGAACCTACTATTTTGCCATGAAGAACCTGCTGGCGGGAGGCGGTTCCTCCGATGTCTCAGGCAGATATTATGATGCGCTGATCACTCTTGCGGCAAATACGGATGAAGCCGCAAACGGGGAAATCCATAATTCCGGCGATCTGGTCAGTATAAATAATATCGATGAAGATCATGATGCATTGTGCGTTGCGGACAGTACGCCGGAGGAGGCGCTGGCGCAGATCAAAAATAAGTATCCCTATGTGGAACAGTCGGATATCCGCCGGAGGATCACCGTATCCATCGAGGAAGTCTCCGGAATTCTGGACACATATACAAGGGTGACGGTTTCCTATCAGTATGAGTGGGAAGAGGGCGGAACCTCCTATGTATTTCCGGCCGGTTCCATCGACGGCGATTTTTCGGATGTGGTGTTTGAAAATTCGGGGGAGACGGACCGGGAGCTTTCCGGCGTGTATCTGTTTTTCTATCCCTGGTATACCTCCACACAGGCAAACATTACGGATACCATCGTAATCGAAAACAGCGCCGATCAGGATCTGACGGTATATCTGGTGAAGCAGGAGTCGGGCTGTTTGAACCTTGAGACCCTTGAGAACGGATACCGGGTGAATGTAAATGTTGAAGAGCCGATGGGGGCTTCGGATACCGTCACAAATACCGCGGTGCGCACCAATCTGAATACGAACCTGTATACCGGGAACGGGACGACGGGAGATCAGGCGGTGTGGGCGGTAAACGGAGTGAGCGCAGGCGCGGCAGGGCTGATCCCGCAGGATACGCTTTCCGCAAAGTCGGCGACAGACCGGCTTTTTGATGTGACGGTTTCCATCTATCCTGCCGGCTCCTATGATGCTGGTTTTAAAGATGTACAGGCAATTGTTTCTCTAACCGGAGGTATGGTCAATTGAGATACAAACGGAATGATAAAGGCTCTACGATAGTAATGGTTATCATAGTATTGGCATTGGTCGGCATACTTGCGACCGTTGCCCTATGGATTTCCCTTACGAATTTTCAGATGAAGATTACGGACAGAAACGTGACGGACAGCTTCTATTCGGCGGAGGGGGTTCTTGATCAAATATGTGCAGGGCTGCAGGGGGACGCCTCCGAGGTCCTTGACGGCGCGTACAATACGGTCATGCAGAAATACGCGTCCCTCTCGGAAGCGGAACGCAGCACGACATTTGCCAATACCTATGTGTTTGAACTGCGCAGCCGGCTTTCCTATACGGATGCGTCGGTTACGGCGATGAACGGCGCCGCGCTGCAGCCGGATATGCTGTATGATCTTGGAAAGATAAAGGGCTATGTGTCCGCGGAGCTTATGGATGCGGGCAATGTGGACATATATTTTCAGGGCGACGGCGTTACCTACGCGAATTCGGATAAGTACGGCATCCTTAACACCACCGCAGGCGGCATTGTCCTGAAAAATCTGGTGGTGGAATATACGGATGACGAGGGCTATCTGTCCATTATCCAGACCGATATTGTCATGGGAATCCCGGATATGAATCTGGTCAGCTCGGAGAATGTTCCAAAGGTGTTCGGATATTCCATCATCGGGAACGAGGGAGTTTGTATCAACGGATATCAGACGGCTATTAACGGGAGTGTCTATTCCGGCTCGCTGTATGCGTTAAACGAGGTGCAGACAGGGACGGATGCGGAATACTATAAGAGCCTTGTGGTCGCGGATACCGCGACGGTCGATTTTTCAAATGCCGATTATGTGATCGCGGACGGAAATATCGTGATAGGCGGCTCGATTGGTTCCACGCTTAAATTTGCAACCAATCCTTATGGGGAACTGTGGGGAAGGAATCTTATGATTTCCGGCTCGGAGGCAGGGCTTTACGGCACCACCTATATATGTGATGATATGACCCTTTCGGGAACAGGTCCGAAGGTTTCTTTTTCGACATCGGAAAACGGACTGGTATCCACCTACGGAAGCTATGTGGGCTATGGAACAAGCAAAACGGACGCGTCCTTAAGCAGCGCGATCATCATCAACGGAACGGATGCCGTTCTTGACCTGAGCGGTGTGGAGACGATGGTGATCGGAGGCTACGCCTATATCGGGACGAACAGGATCAGCACATCGGGAGGTACGGCGGGCATTGCAAATGACAGCAATATCCTGCTGGGAGAATCTGTTTCGGTGAAGGGAGACCAGATTGCCTATCTGCTTCCCTCCGAGTGCATCGGTACGGTGGGAGGAACCTCCGCTTTTTTCCAGAATCCTCTTTCTGTCGGCGATTACAAGAAGATCATGAATGATCCGCAGACCTATACGCTTGTGGATGCGGACGTCAGAATCAACAGGACGGGAAAGGAGCTTTCGGACTATCTTGGGGACAAGACGGTGTCGGAGGCATACACAAAAATCGTGGTTCCGTCAAAGACCGGGAATCCGGATGATGGGCTTGTATATTTTTATTTAAATCTTGAGCCGGAGGGCGCAACCCGGTATTTTCTGGATTACTATAATGCGGACAGCAGCAAGCTGGCAAGCTATACGGAATTTTATACGGATGGGATACAGGCGGTCGGAGAGAATGCACAGATCTATACCGCGGGAACTTATGTGGAATATGAAAGCGGCGATTTGGACAGTCTGGTCTACGGGATCGGCACGGATCCGGTCAACGGCGTGATGGCAAATCTTCCGGACCGTTATGAGGCGCTGACCACGAAATTGATTTCGGATTATTCGGCTTTGACGGCGGAGGAGATCGGAAACACGGTTTTTGATAATATCATTCAGGTAAATGAGACGGCGGCGGGGCAGGGGGATGGATTAAAAGAATTCCTCGCTTCCTGTCCGGGACGGGAATATACGGTGAGCGTTGTTACCGCAGAGGGGAAAAATTTTACGGCGGTTCTGATCGACAATGAAGGAATGTCGGTCTATGATCCGTCCTTAGATCCCTATATTTCCTATTCCGGGGATGATGCTTTTCTGATCATTGCCACCGGCGATGTCGCAATTACTTCAAACACCTACAACGGTACGATCATTGCAGGGGGAACCGTTGCGGTGGGGAATGCCGGCAGCGCTAACATCACGATGGATACCACATCCACGGAAAATGTGAAAAAGCTGCTTGCGCAGGAATGCGATAACGGAAGTGTGACGCTGAAATTGTACGAATTCTTTAAGGACGGAAACGTGTATATTTCCAACGGATTCGGAAGCGGAGATTCGGAGGATACCCTTTCGAAAAATTCAACGGCGGTGGAACTTTCGGATTTGATCGGTTATCAGAACTGGAAGAAGAAATAATAGTTTGTTTATTTTGGGAGTGGCATATGAAGAACAGAAACGACCGGGGCTTTTCTCTTGTCGAGCTGATTGTGGTGATCGCCATCATGGTAGTATTTACCGGCGTGGGCATCATCGGCTATGGCATGTTAAATGGAAAACAGGCAAAGGAATGCCGTGATGAGCTGGAAGCGAAACTGCAGAGTGTGCGTGTTCAGACAATGGGGAAAAGGACCGTTGTCGCTAATCTTTCGGAGAATTCCGGGGGCGGCTATGTCCTTACCGTTACAAGTACGCTTGGCACAGGCAGCGCTGCTGCAACAACGACGGAGTATAAGCTTGGCAGGAAGTCGTGCCATATCTACTACTCCTGCGATGAGTCTGCGGTGTATGCGGAGGGCGCATCCGGTCTGATCGATGTGGGAACAGGAGGACTTTTGCTGGAATTCGACCGTGCGTCCGGGGCGATGAAGGAGCTTCCGGGGGGCGGATATGTATATCACATTTTCGTGGTTCAGGGGAGCAGGGTATACGGCATCCGGTTTTATCCGGAGACTGGGAAAATGGAGCTTGAGTAAAATGAGTGCATTTCTTAATTCGGATAACTGCATAGAAAAGAGGAATAGCGGTTTTTCCCTTGTGGAGCTTATTGTCGTGATTGCTATTCTTGCGGTGATCGGCGGGGCGGTTTCCGCATTTGTCATCACAAGTACGAATTCCTATAAGCATGTCAGCGATGAGGTGGATCTTCAGGAGGAAGCACAGATCGTCATGAACCAGCTGGAAACGCTGCTGATGAATGCAGAGGCCGGCGTCAACTATATGTATTTTGGGCAGACGGTTACGGAGAACCCGGAGGACGCGGTGGATGTGGAGGGCAGTCTTTTTTCCGATTCGGAGATCTCCGACGGGAGTGTTGCCGTTTCACAGAAGACTCTTTACATCTATAATTCGGCGGAACGCTATGTGATCACCTGGGATGAGGAAAAGCAGACGCTGAATTACAGGAAGGAAAACAGAAATTATGATGAAGTAAACGGAAAGTATCTGACGACTTTCGATGAGGCGGGAGCTTCTGATGCGCTGCTGGCGGAATATATCGACGGCTTTTTTGTTTCGCTGACCGCTTCGGAAAAGGGAATATCCGTCAATGTTGAACTTCATTTTGTAAAAGAAAAATATACGTATCAGACAAATCAGAATATTGTTCTGCGAAATTCGATCCTTTTGAATGAGGATGCGGGAAGTATCTATGCGGTGGATGGGGATGCGGCGGTGACCGCCACGTACAGCGGGCTTGTGGTCAGGCTGGGAGAGCAGAGCTTTTCGGCCGGTTCCGCAAATGCTTACAGCGTATTTCTGACGGGGGAAGCAGACGTATCGATTCCGCTGTCCGTTACGGTTTCCGGAAGCGGATTCCCGAGTCAGGAATATACGGCAACACTTTCGGACGGGACAGCGGATGCCGATTCAACCGCTGCCGGGAGCAGGGTAGAGGGATCGGGTGTCATGATATCCGGCTCGGAGACCGCGCCGTCGCTGACCCTTACCGTTGCCTCGAAGGTATCTCCTTCGCTTAAGTGCGCCGTTACCATAGATATTAAGAAGATTACCGGGGTGTCTGTATCCCTTGGAAACGGACTGACGGCGGATTCTCTGCGGTCAGGGGCGCAGTTTAGTCTGGGTACAACAAGCGCAAGCCAGATTTATGCGGCGGTTTCGGGGAGCGGCAATCTGTCCGAGGATGATAAAAAGTGTACATGGGCTGCGGGGGAAAATTGTACGATAAGCGGGAATACCTTAAGGCTATCCTCCGACACGTCAGCGGTGGGGCAGGAGTTTTCCTTCACCGTATACTGCGCTTCCGACAGCTCGATTTTCTATAAATATACCGGAACGATCCAGCCGAGAAATACAACACTTGCCCTTTCCGGGGACAGCACGGTAAACCGCGGCGGTACGATCCGGTTTTTGGCACAGTCCGCGGATGGAACGGAAATTTACGATTCCGATGATATCGAGTGGTCGGTATCCGTTGATAATGGCGGAAACGGCGTTTTTATTTCGGATTCCGGACTTCTTACCGTTTCCGGGGAACTTGACTATAATACGGCATATACGGTTACGGTTACCGCAGCCCTTTCCTATGCGCCGACGGTGAAAAAATCGCTGACGGTCAGCGTGCCTGCGGTAGGCGTAGAGTATGCCTATTCTGCAAACGGCGTCTATTCCGACGGTTTTACGGTTCCGATGATAAATGTGGCATACGGAAACAGCTATGAAGTCTATTACCGCCTTACCGGAATCGAGGACGGGGAGCTTTCCTTCCGGTGGAATGCCTATTCGGCAGCCGGAGATGACCAGACCTATTCCTTTAGCCAGACCGTTACGGTGGGAGCTTCTGTTATTACGCTGAAAAAGATCAATGCATGGGCGGAATGGGGCGTGTACGATTATTCGTGGGTTTATACCATGATCGGGACGCCGATCGTCGACGGGACCGCGCTTACAGGCTCCGCCCTTAATGTGAATAATAACACCTGGGCATATAATATTGCGATTAACAGTTCGGTGAAGAACTACTATATCCCGATCAGCGAGACGGGCGGATCGGTTCAGCTTAATGATTCTGCTTATTATTATGTGGTGGAAAAGGTTAGCGGTTCTTATTCCTATTACAGGCTGACTTTGACCCACAATGGCATTACAGAATACTATTATGCACAGAACTCTTCTTCGACAGAGTGGATCTCTGGGGTGCCGGCGTTATAAAAAAGTGTGGTAGGATGGTGAAAAGCAATATGATGAAGAAAAGAAAAATATGGATTTCCGGGATTGCGGTTGCGGCGGCGGCGCTGATACTGTTGAATACGATTTTGCAGCTTGCCCCGGGGAGTGCTTTTGCGCAGCAATCCTTTACCGGGATCGATGCTGTTATATCTGCACACGGGGAGCAGGATCCGTTTATTGTTGTGGAGCTTGTTCCGGATCATGACGCTGCAAAGCTGGGGTATCTGGCAGGAGGAAATGAGCCCTTTTATTATGACAGCGCTTCCGGTGGATATCTGGATTATACGGAGCGCCTTGCGTTACTTACAAGTCCGGAGGAGAGGAAAGAATTCAGCAGCCAGATGCAGATAAGGCTCAGCTTGATCACCGGGGATAGCGCGATGCCTCTGTCCTACTCGGATTATCGGGAGTCCTATGTCCAAAAGGAGGGATATGAGCAGCTTGAGCTGAAGGAGCCGGAAATTCTTCCTGTCGGAACCGCGGGTTATTCTATGGAGAATGTGGGCTCAAATCAGGGGGATTATTCTTTTACGACTTCCTATGAGGTGGCTGCTTCCGGCGGAATGTTTAACCAGAATGTTGTCTATTATGACAGAGATGCGGGAGAGCGGTATTATAATCCTGTTTTTTCAAGGATAGATGATCTGTCTGCCGTTTCCGGCGGGGCGTATGTGGTAGAAAGCGCTACTAAGCTCAGCGCCTATGAGGATGCCGCCTCCGACGTCGTTTATTGGAGTTCGGATTATGGAAATACTTTTGTGAAGGCAGATGGAACGGAGACGGTTTTTGCATCCTCCCAAACGGATCAGGGAGATACTTCGACAGGAAATGTCGGTTCGGATGGGACGACGGATACAGGTGCAGATATGAATGCAGACACAAATGCCAATCCGGATGCCGCTACAAAGACGGAGGAAGGCGGAGCAGACGATCCGGCTGCATTATCCGTCGATAGAACTCTTACAGATCCCGAAGGAGCAGCAGGAGGAAATTTGGCGGGAAATGCTTCCCCCGCGGAGCCTGCTTCTGTGGATGATGGGACAGACGTTTTCGGATCAGGTTCGGATGCCGCGACCTACTCGAATGATTCTCCGACAGCCTCGTCCGGAGCCTATTATGAGGTCTATTTTTCTTATGTGGAAAATCCCTCTGCTGATTCCGGCGCAACGTATTATCAGGTTTCGGGGGTGAGCTTTGACGCGGATCAAGGCGCTTGTTATGGTGCGGTTTTAGATGCGGATGATCCGTATATTTCGGAAGCGAACGGTCATTTTAACAGCGTGGGTGCCTCCTACCAGTATACCGGTTTAGGAAACGGAGCCTATCGGCTTGCGGAGGGCGGTTCTCTTGATGCTGACGTGACGGTCTACTTTGTCTATTATCAGGGAGGCTTTACCAATAATGATCTTTTTAAGCAGTATGTATTTAACCAGAGCGGTCTGCTTAATGAGGAAAATGCGGATATTTCTATTGAGATCATTCCGATGACGCCGGAGCAGTTTAATTCCTATGACGGTTCCATGGATATGCTTTATATTTCAGGGACCTCTGCACTTGCGAACGGCACGGATACCTACGGAGCCGATAATGATATTACGGCTCTTGCTGCATATGATATTTTCAGCAGGGTCGTATCGGAGGAAACGTATCTTCCGGTAATGCTTGATTACAGTATTCTGGAAAACGGAAATAGTTCGGGTACAAATATATATAAGCTTGGGGTGCTGCTTACCGCACAGGAGCTTAAGGCGGAGAATGCTGTTTTTACTGCGGGATCGAATGACAATTTATCCCTTTCGGTCGCAGACGGAATAGTTGCCTTTTCGGATACGGATCATCATTATGTAAACGGCAATGTCTATGTGATTCCGGGTGATACAGCCTCCGGGACGTTTATCTCTGATTTTTCAAAGATATTCCTCGATGACAGCAGCGCGGCAAATGATGATTTCCAGACCGATGCGGATAATATCGGTTTCGGTGATGTTGCGGAGACGATCATATTGGAAAACCTCTACCGGGAGGTGGAAAATAGTGCGGGAACCGGAAATTCCTACGATATGTTTGACCAGAAGCTTTCTAAGGCAATTGCGGTGGAGTATATCATCAGCTATGCGACTAAGCGCGAGGAATACATAAATTATGAGATCAAGGTGCTTGACATTGAGCCGTGTACTACATATGCGGCAACCCAGAGCCAGATCGAGAATAACATTCGAAATTACCTTGGGATTGCAGATGACAGCCCGTACACCGTAAATGTAATCCATATGACAAGCGCGGAGTTTATCAGCAAGGTGGAGGATTTGTGCGAGTACGACATGATCTATATGGGGCTGTATACGGATACGATCAATACATCAAACGGAAGAACCGTATACAATGATTCCGCCATGAACGGGCTTGTGTATACCAATATCGGGGATTACCAGTACGACTATGCGGCAATCGGCCTTTTTGATACGGATTACAGTAATCCGGCGAATCATTTCAGCCAATACAATCTGTCCGGTTCCATGCAGATTTGGTGGAGTCCGGACGATACAAAGCCGGCGGTGATCGATTACTGGAAGCAGCCCTGGAAAGAGGGCTTGTACGAGTGCGTCCGCTATTCCGGAAATGATTTTACGGATGAGAAGGTTGAGGCGGTGAAAAATTTTGTAAAGTCCGGTCTCCCGGTAGTCTTAGCGGACAACTTCCTTACCTCCGCCGGAGGGAATACCTATGTGTATGATTATCCTTATAATAGTAATGGGACGAAGAACACCTCTCAGAACGGGTATATTGATAACTGCTCAAGGGTTTATTCCCTGATCGACGAGATTAAGGACAGCGCAAATGTTATGACGGAATCCGAGCTGTCGAAAAGCGCGGCAAAACAGAAGATCCTGTTTCAGTATATTACATTGGGAAAGCCGGTGCTTTCGGTGAGTACGGATGCAAAGGAGGCAGGGCAGGCGTATATCAACACGAAGGGCTCGACGGTTTCTTTGGATTTTTCCATTGCAAATTTTGGTTCTGCGGATGCAGATGCAACCTTTAATTGTGTGATTTATGCGGATTTTAATGCGGATGGACGGTATTCCAATTCGACGGAGCTCATTGGGGCAAATGATTTTACGATCACTTTGAACAATGTGAGACAGCCGGTAAAGTCCAAGACGGATGACGAGGGGAACAGCTACTACTATTATGAGCTGTCCCCGAACAGCAGCGGTACAATGTACCATCTGGAGTATGAGCTCTCGGAAGATTACGTGGGCGTTATTCCGATAAAGATCAAGGTCAGCCAGAGCAGCAATGACTACCGTTACGATTCGGAGGAATTGTATTTTTATACGAGCAATACGACCGGAGAGAAATTGTCGATCCGCGTACTTCAGATCCTTCCTACTCCGGCGGACGGATACAGTATGAATGTATTTAATATGGGCGAGGCGGGAGTCTATGATGGAGATCTGAGTGTTAATTCTCCCTTTTATATGTATCTGCACTCGCTGGAGGATTATGATATTCAGATTGACGCGATGCAGGCGGAGACGACCTATGCGGATATGTACGCGGAGAATCCGGATTTCTTAGACGATTATGATATGCTGATCCTGGGCTTTGCGGATTGTTATGTCTTTATGCAGGACGGATTAGATTACAGCGGAAAGGTTGCCGCGGGATATCAGGGGGTAAAGGATTTTATCGATTCGGGAAAGAGCGTTCTTTTTACCCACGATACCACCGCATATGGATCAAATCCTACGTATGGAAAGGGTATCTGGGCTTATGACATGAATCGGCTTCTGCCGCAGGACGTAGGTCTGGACCGTTACGGCGTCAACACCAGCTATCTGCTTCAGGCGGGGCTTAACTTATCCGCAAAGGATACTGCCACAACCTATAAAGTGGCGGATTTTCAGTCCTTAAGGAAGGCGTATGAGGCGGGCATTCTTACAAAGAGTTCTTATACTTCGGCAGAATTATTTAATCTGATCGTCAATGAATCGGAAGAGAAAAACAAGGATATTGCCTATAAACCAAATTCGGATAAGACGGTGCTTGTAAATCAGGTGCAGGGGCGCTCCAGTATGACGATCAACGGAAATTCCTACAATTTCGCTTATTATAGCGCAAAGGGAATCACCGGAGGTCTGCCGGAAACCACTCAGGTTGAATTGCTCAATGAGGGGCAGATCCTTGTATATCCGTATAATATTTTGGATCAGATTACCGCGAATAACAATATCATGACAGTTGCGGCGACCCACGGACAGTATTTTCAGATCGATATGAATGAGGATGCGGACCAGGATGGGGAGAGCGATATTACGGTATGGCTTTCATTGACCGGATCAAGTGATTACGAAACCGCAAGGAAGGATGCCCGCAACAATTACTATATTTACACGAAGGGCAATGTCACCTATTCCGGCGTGGGACATACAAATATCAATTATTATGGGAATGAAACGGAGATCAAGCTCTACATCAACACGATGGTTGCTGCTTACCAGGCGGGAGCCCATGCGCCTTCTCTTACCGTAAAACAGGGATCGGATACCGATTCGGGGGATCTGACGACCTTATATGTGAGCTTTGATTCTGCTATCGATGAGTCCGGCGCCGTAAATGAAGGCGCACAGATAGATATGGGAACGGAAACGGTCTATTTTTTGGTCAACGATACCAATATTGCCCGGGGCGGGACAAAGCGGATTTCCGTAGATTATTATCTGATATATGGGGATGAGATACCGGATGGGGTAAGCTCCTCCGTTGTGGTCAATCTTGGAACGGAAGAGGAGCCTGTGTATGCAAAGAAAATGGAGTGGGTTACCTATAAACAGAACGGATCGGCGCAGGATACCTCCAATCTTACCAGCGGCGTTACGTATTCCGTTGATGTGCCCTATGATGTTATCAATGAGGTGAAAGACAATAAGGCACTTATCTGGATATGCGCGACAACAAGTCTGTGGAGGGAAAATGTTAATCCGGATACGGCGGCTCCGTCAGGTGTATATACGACACAGCGAGATCTATATGTCCAGCGCATAGGTCTGTTTGATCTGGATTAAAAGGATAGCCCCGATCAGGAAGGGGATAAGGAAAGGGAGGAAAGCGAATCTTACAATTTGTGGGATTCGCTTTTTTATTTCATAGGAAAAAGTCCGCTTTGCGCGATTTTGCTTGTATTGTCCGTCTGGGAATGTTATAATCAGTTCAAAGCAAATTTTCATATCAGGCATGGCCGTTAATTGGGGCTGC
>CAYROM010000039.1:0-20476 GCA_964425905.1 uncultured Lachnobacterium sp.
AAAAGGGAGGTATTATGGCTTCCTCCTATGTGGGCGGCTTGAGCGGCGCATTTATCCCGGTCAGCGAAGATCAGGGTATGATCGATGCGGTGGAGGCGGGAGCCCTTACGCTGGAAAAGCTTGAGGCGATGACCTGCGTCTGCTCCGTCGGGCTGGATATGATCGCAATTCCGGGAGATACAAAACCGACAACCATCTCCGGCATCATTGCGGATGAGATGGCGATCGGCATGATCAACCAGAAGACTACCGCAGTCCGCTTGATTCCGGTTATTGGCAAGGGAGTGGGCGAAACCGTAGAATTTGGAGGTCTTTTAGGCTACGCTCCGATCATGCCGGTCAATCAGTTCTCCTGCGATGCTTTTGTAAACCGGGGAGGAAGGATTCCGGCTCCGGTACACAGCTTTAAAAATTAGACCAAAGACCTCCGGTAAAGAGCGGAAGGTAAAAAATTGATACCTAACTAAAAAAATAATGTGACAAGTGTTTGTCCTCTTTCGATAAAATAGGGATAATACCGGCAGGTATTATATGCGCAAAATCGCGTACATATTTTATCGAAAGAGGATTTTTTTATGGAACCGATCATTAAAATGGCAAATGTGAATAAGGATTTTAAGGTAGCAAAACGAAGGGAAGGCGTCAGAGGAAGCATCCGGGATCTGTTTTCCAGAGAATACTCGATTTTGCATGCCGTAAATAATGTGACGCTTGATATCATGCCGGGAGAGATGGTGGGATATCTGGGACCTAACGGGGCGGGAAAATCCACCACGATCAAGATGATGACGGGGATTTTGGAGCCGACCAGCGGGGAAATACTGGTAAACGGCAGAGCTCCCTACGGAAACAGGACGAAAAATGCACAGGATATAGGAGTTGTATTCGGCCAGAGATCCCAGCTTTGGTGGGCGCTTCCGGTTATTGAGTCCTTTAAGATATTAAAAGAGATCTATCGGATAGCGGATAAGGCCTACAAAGACAATCTGGAATACTATGATGCCCTGGTGGGCGCCGGGAGTCTGTACGGCAAAGCAGTCCGGGAGATGTCTTTGGGACAGCGTACGCTTTGCGATATACTTGCGGCTTTTTTGCATGATCCGAAGGTGGTATTTATGGATGAACCGACGATCGGTCTCGATGTATCCATGAAAAGCAAGATCCGCCAGCTTGTAGACAGTCTCAACGAAAGGAAAAAGACTACGGTTATTCTTACCACCCACGATATGGGGGATGTGGACGCTCTATGCAAAAGGATCGTTATCATCGACAAGGGAACCATGATCTACGACAATGACATCGAACATTTACAGAAGTATTTTGGGGCTTACCGCAACGTTAAGATACAGTTTGGACGGGGATTTGAGAATCGGGAACTCGATGAGCAGGCGAAGGAAGTAAGAGTATGGTTGGCGGAAAAATTTCCGGCGGCGGAATCGACTGCCGTTTCCGTTGAGGATAAATGGATACAGATCCTGATCAATGAGGAGGAGGTTCGCATGATGCAGGCGGTAAATTGTATTCAGGACAACCGGCGGATCATGGATATGATGATTCAGGAAATATCTACGGAAAGCGTGATCCGCAAGATCTATGAAGGAGGGGTAGAATGAGCATACAAAAAAGGATTTCTGCCCGGATGAAACAGAGCGCCGCTCTTCTGCGGGGCAGCATTATGGAGGGATTGACCTTCCGCACAAGTGCGATTGCATTGATTATAGGGAATCTGGTATATCTTGTCATCATTTATTTTCTGTGGAAAGCAATCTATGATTCCAGCCCGACGGACACGGTAAACGGGATGAGCTTTTATGATACCCTGATCTATCTGGTCTTGGCGTCGGCGATGTTTAATTTTATGAATAATTTTGTGGTGTGGGATCTGGGAAGAAAGTATCAGAGCGGCGAGATCGTAGAATTTCTTGTAAAACCGGTTGACTATCAATGGTTTCTTTTTTTTGCATCGGCAGGAAATAGCGTCATTACGTTTTTCTTTACATTCCTGCCCACATTTTTGGCGGTCTATTTCCTTACGCGCGGGGGATTTGCGATCGGCATCAATCTCCTGTTTTTTGCGGTGAGTGTGGTTTTAGCCCTATTGATAAATTACTGTGTGGATTTTTTTGTGGGAACAATCTGCTTCTACACACAGTCCATCTGGGGCGTGAATATAATGAAGGACGTTGTGGTCGCCTTGCTCTCCGGAGCGACGATCCCCCTTGCCTTTTTCCCGGACAAAATAAGACTGGCGATAGAATTTCTGCCCTTTCAGGCAATCTACCATACGCCGCTCAAAATGCTGACGGGGGCCAAGATGACGGCGGCAGACTATGCCAAAGGATTAGGAATTCAGATTTTCTGGGCGGCGGCAATGCTTTTGATCAGCAAGATATTCTGGAAGAGGTCGTTAAAGTCGCTGACTGTAAACGGAGGTTAAGGAAGTGGAACAGGAGAAAAACAGTTTTGGGTTTTACGCCCATATTTATAAATTGATTTTATTTCAAGACTTGAAGAGTAAGATGAGTTACCGCGCAGATTTCATCATCTCCACGATAGGAATGCTGTTTACGAACATTTCCGGGTTTATTGCATTTTGGATATTGTTCCAGAATTTCCCGGACATCAGAGGATTCAGCTATTATGAAATGCTGTTTTTGTATGGTTTTTCCATGCTGGCGATGACACCGGTACAATGCTTCTTCGACAACAACTGGAATCTGAGCAGAGCGCTCTATACCGGAGATTTTATCAAATACTGCTTCCGGCCGGTCAATGTGTTTTTCTATTTTATGGCGGAGGTGTTTGATATCAAGGGTTTGGGGCAGTTTGCGTTCGGGATCGGTACCATCATATATGCATGGGGCAGGCTTGCCATTCCTCTGACAGTCGGAAATTTTGCGGGGCTTGTTCTGGGATCGGTTTCTGCTTCTTTGTTTATGATCGCGCTGATGAATTTTGCGGCGGCAACGGGCTTCTGGCTGATCGGCGGAACGTCAAGCGTTATGATTTTTATGTTTAAGTTCAAGGATTATGCGAGATACCCTGTCACTATCTTTAACCGTGTGTTCCGGTTTATATTTACGTTTCTCATACCGATCGGATTCATGGCGTATTATCCGAGCCTGTTTCTTATAAAACCAGATCAGGCATCGGCGCTCACCTATCTTACGCCGGTTCTTGGTATTCTCTTTTTCTACTTAAGCTACCGGTTTTGGATGAGAGGGGCAAAGCAGTATTCGGGAACCGGCTCATAATATCTTTCTGCGTATTGCTTTAGTTGAAGTTTTTTGTTATACTTAAAACGACTACATATATAGAATGAAGTTGTCGTATAGAAAATTGAAAACAAAGGAGATGGAACAAATGACAGAATACGAGATCAGCCAGCAGATATCTCAATTGGAAAGGGATATTGCAGGCGTAAGGACAAAAATTGCGACTGCGGAAGAAAAAGATAACAGATATTTATAAAATATCGGGGCAGCAGAAAGCAGAGTAAAAAGGAGGATTGTGTTATGGCGTACAAAGAAGTAGAGATTACGGACGATTACATAAATGAAATGGCGGAATATTTTGAATGTCAGGGAAAAATATTGCGGGATATGGAGGAAGCTTATTGTTCGATCTTGAGATGTGTGGAAAGAGAGGGATTTCTGAGGGATTGTTCCCTGAACTATTTGGAAGAGATTGATTTGCAGGACAGGTATTTATATTGAGGGGAGACATATGGAAGGATTAAAATTAAACTATGTAGCAATGCAGGAATGTATTAGCAATCTACAAGCACTACCGGAAAAATTTCCCAAGGCAGCAAGACCATCTGCTTCTGGAAAATGGCAGGGAGCCGATAAAATAGAAAAAATTGCAGATCGATAGCGCTGGAATTTGATGAAGCAGTAGCGTTTGGAAGAGAAATCGATATCCGTGCGCTTTATAACTATATGATCACGGTAGGAAAAAATACGCGCTGTATCCTGGAAAGTTTAACATTAGAGCAGATACGCTCTATGGTACCAGAAGAACGGGTGATGAGAATATTGGAAGAAGGAGGAGTGACTACGGATTTCCACTCTGTCTGGTTATTATTGAATCATTTGCCCATTTTAGAATCGTGACATCATGTCCACAAACCATTTTCCAGAATCGGACAGTTCGTCGTAGCTCCAGCCGCTGGTGGAGGGGCAGGAGGAAGAAATAAGTGCGGAGGTCTCGGCTTTATTTGAAAGATTCCATATCATATAGCTGACGCCGCACTCGTTCATTGCGTTTACCCATTCATTCGCCTGCGCCTCGTCGATGTTGCCGCTTCCCGAAGCGTCGCAGATACCATATTCGCTGACGATCACAGGAAGCCCCGAATCGATCGCGTTTACCATTGTCTGTCGCAGGGAATCGGTGTGTGTTGCGGCATAAAAATGCAGCGCATACATAATATTGTCGTAGCCCGAAATCGGATCTGCCGCGGCCTGATCCACCTGTTGGGACCAGTTCGGAGTACCGACGATAATGATCGCGTCCGGATCAATTCCGCGAATCGCCGCAATCACGTCTTCTGCATAGCTTTTGATCTCCGGCCAGCCGGTTCCGCCGCAGGGTTCATTGCAGATTTCGTAAATGACATTGTTATTGTCGTGATACAGAGCAGCCATTTCCTCAAAAAATTCGACTGCCTGTGATTTATAAGTATTTGGATCGTTGTCGTTGAGTACATGCCAATCGATGATAACATACATCCCAAGCTCCGTGGCATAAGAAACGCCGCTTTCTACGAGGCTTTTCAGATATTCCTGATCGCCGTCGGTGCAATAGCCGCCGCTCTCCGCTGTATACATCGCAAGGCGGACCGCATTCACGCCCCATTCATCGCGCATGGTTTGAAACGCGTCATAATTTACATACTGCGGAAACCACGAAATCCCGTGGGTACTGACACCGCGAAGCTGGTACGCTTCCCCATGCTCATCTACGATTTGCGTTAATGATACGGACAGCTGTCCGTGCGCTTCTACTGGCGTCCCGTAGGAAGCCGCACTATTTTCATTTTCCGGTAGAGTTCCCGCTTCGTTTTCTGATGCGGCCGTCGTTTCCTCTTTCTCCGCTTCGTTTTCTGATGTAACCGTCGTTTCCTCTTCCCACGCGTCGCTCTCCGATTCATGCGGTATTTCTTCCCCTGACACCGCTTCCGTTTCCGGGACTGCTGCGTTTTTTGCGCCGCAGCCGGTCAGTCCGCAAAAAGCAGAAAATATAGCGGCGGCAATGATGATGCGAATCAATCTCATGGGTACCTCCATTTATCCGAAAAAATGCTATAACATTTTCGCGGAAGGTGTTTTACCACATTATAACATAAAAGGTATCCAATCGTGCGAACGAATTCAAATGCAGAAAAAGCATAGCGGAGGAAGGAACAATTCTGTTGACAAGACCATTTTTTCATGATTAAATATTTCTAGTTATATGACTGACGGAAGTGGAGTTTACCACATGAAGTATAACGATCCAATGCCGACCGTCTGGGCGAAAAAGCCTGGTCGTGTTGGCTTTTTTATCTCATAGGATATTTCCCCCTCAAGACTGAGGAGCAGGGAAGTTGAAGCGGACTTGTCCGCTTGGTTATCAGAAGGGAGAGTAATCATGAAAATTCAATCACTTGCAGAAGAACTAAAAAGTACCACCTACCCGGGGCGGGGAATCGTGATCGGGCGTTCAAGGGATGGAAAGAAAGCGGTTACCGCATACTTTATCATGGGAAGAAGCGTAAACAGCCGGAACCGTATTTTTGTGGAGGATGGAGAGGGAATCCGGACGGAAGCCTTTGACCCTTCCAAGTTGAGCGATCCAAGTCTGATCATTTATGCACCGGTGCGGGTTCTGGGCAATAAGACCATTGTGACAAACGGGGACCAGACCGATACCATCTATGAGCTGATGGACAGGCAGCAGACCTTTGAACAGTCTCTCCGTACAAGAAAGTTCGAGCCGGACGCGCCGAATTATACGCCGCGCATTTCCGGAATCATGCATATCGAGGACGGAAAATATAATTACGCGCTGTCCATTTTAAAGAGCAGCAACGGCAACCCGGAAAGCTGCAGCCGTTACACCTTCGCATATGAAAATCCAATTGCAGGAGAGGGACATTTCATACATACCTATATGGGGGACGGAAATCCGCTTCCAAGCTTTGAGGGTGAGCCGACATGGGTAGAGATTGACGGAGACATCGACTCATTTACCGATCTGGTATGGGGGAATTTAAACGAGGACAATAAGGTATCTCTTTTCGTGCGCTTTATCGATATTGAAACCGGGAAATATGAGTCCAGAATCGTAAATAAAAATAAGCAGTAGAGGTTTTAAAATAAAAACATCACAGGATAGATAAGGAGAATATCATGCAGGAATATGAATTAAAATACGGATGTAACCCAAATCAGAAGCCTTCTAAGATTTATATGGAAAACGGCGAGCTTCCGATCACCGTCGTGAACGGACGCGCAGGATATATCAATTTTCTGGATGCATTCAACGGATGGCAGCTGGTAAGAGAGCTGAAGAAGGCGACAGGACTTCCGGCGGCCGCTTCTTTCAAACATGTATCCCCGGCGGGAGCCGCGGTAGGTCTGCCGCTTTCTGAGGTGGAGAAAAAGATTTACTGGGTGGAGGATATGGATATCGAGTTTACCCCGCTGGCAAACGCATATATCCGTGCGCGGGGAGCGGACCGCATGTCTTCCTTCGGGGATTTTATTTCGTTATCCGATGTCTGCGATGCTTCTACCGCCCAGGTGATCAAGCGGGAGGTTTCCGATGGAGTGATTGCGCCGGGATATACGGATGAGGCGCTTGCAATCTTAAAGGAAAAGAAAAGAGGAAACTATTGCGTGATCGAGATCGACCCGGATTATGAACCGGAGCCGGTAGAGCGGAAACAGGTATTTGGTATTACTTTTGAACAGGGAAGAAATGAGCTTAAGATCGACGATGCGTTTTTTGGCAATATCGTTACGGAAAATAAGGAGCTGACCGAACAGGCGAAGATCGATCTGGCGATCGCCATGATCACCTTAAAATACACCCAGTCTAATTCTGTGTGCTATGTGAAGGGCGGACAGGCGATCGGAATCGGTGCGGGACAGCAGTCCCGTATCCATTGCACCAGACTTGCGGGCAGCAAGGCGGACAACTGGTGGCTTCGCCAGTCGCCACAGGTATTGGGATTGCAGTTTGTAGACGGAATCAAGCGGGCGGACCGGGATAATGCAATTGACCTGTACATGGGAGAAGATTACATGGATGTCCTTGCGGACGGAGCTTGGGAGAAAATCTTTAAGGTAAAGCCGGAAATTTTTACCGCGGAGGAAAAACGCGCATGGCTGGATAAGAACACCGATGTAGCACTTGGCTCCGATGCATTTTTCCCGTTCGGGGATAACATCGAGCGCGCGCACAGAAGCGGTGTAAAGTATGTTGCTGAACCGGGGGGATCCATCCGTGACGACCATGTGATCGAGACCTGCAATAAGTACGGCATGGTGATGAGCTTTACCGGAATCCGGCTGTTCCATCACTAGGAGATACCGGAGTATGCATTTTTCCTATTGCCCGTATTGCGGCACGAAAGCGGTAAAAAAGGAAATTGGCGACGAGGGGCAGATACCCTATTGTCCCGGCTGTAAAATACCTCTATGGGATATGTTTACGACCAGCATTATTGCAGCGGTGGTGAATGAATATCATGAGATTGCGCTTTTAAAACAGGATTATGTCTCCCGGGCAAATTATGTTTGCGTTGCAGGCATAATGAAGCCGGGAGAATCCGCGGAGGGCGCGGCAGTCAGGGAGATTAAGGAGGAGATCGGGCTTGATGTTATATCGCTCGAATATATCGGAAGTTATCCTTATGAGAAGAAGGAAATGCTCATGATCGGATATAAAGCCAATGTGAAAAGGGCGGATTTTTGTATTTCACAGGAAGTGGATTCGGCCGAGTGGATACCGTTAAAAGACGCTTTGGAAATGCTTAGGGAGGGCGGTATTGCCTGGCAGCTGGTAAGAGAAGTCCTTAAGGGATATTGACCGTTCTGCAGTAAGCACAGGAAGGCATTCGTATATACGGCGAATGCCTTTTAAAATGCAATGAAAATGGTTAAACTTCTCATGTAGCCAATGGAATCACATGGAAGGTTATGATATAATGAGCGGTAGCGAATTATATCCGCGCGAATGCGCCCGCGAGCCCGGAAAACCGGAGGTTTTCGGGACTTTTGCCGGAGCGTTGAAAATTAAATATCATGTCCGAAGGATAAGGTAAAGGACGGGATAGATATGAGATATATACGACAATTTTTGATTATAGTGCTGCTTTCTTTCGTCGGCGAGCTGCTGCACGAAATCATACCGTTGCAGATACCATCGAGTATCTATGGGTTTATTCTGCTGTTTGCGGCATTGTGTACCGGAGTTATAAAGCTGCCGCAGGTAAAGGAGACTGCAAAATTTCTGATCGATATCATGCCGCTTTTGTTTGTGCCGGCGGGAGTAGGGCTTCTTGAGAGCTGGGACGTGCTGCGGCCGATCCTTTTGCAGGTGATCGTTATATTAGTGGTATCGACTGTTCTCGTAATGGGCGTGTCGGGGCTTGTGACGCAGAAGATCATACTTAGGAAAAAGAAGGAGCGCAAATAGATGGAGTTTATGAAACAATCCGTGTTCTTTGGCGTAATGATCACGCTGATTACTTATGAATTCGGAAATCTATTAAAAAAGAAATGGAAACTGGCGATTTTTAATCCGCTTCTCATTTCAATGGTGTGTATCATTATCGTGCTGGTCGCAGGACATATCGATTATGAGGTATATGCGGACGGGGCGAAATACATCAGCTTTCTGCTGACCCCGTCAACCGTGGCTCTTGCGGTGCCGCTGTATGAACAGCTGGAACTGTTGAAAAAGAACTGGAAAGCAATTCTTTTGGGAATCCTCTCCGGGGCGCTGACAAGCGCGGTATGTGTGCTGGCGCTCTCCGCCCTGTTCGGGTTTAGCCATGAACAGTATGTTACGCTGCTCCCAAAATCCATTACGACAGCGATTGGAATGGGACTGTCAGAGGAATTGGGAGGAATCGTACCGATCACGGTTGCGGTTATTGTGGTGACAGGTGTATTTGGGAATATGTTTGCAGAGCAGATGTGCAGGCTGTTTCACATCACAGAGCCCATTGCAAAGGGAGTCGGGATCGGATCGGCGTCCCACGCGATGGGAACAGCTAAGGCGCTGGAGATCGGCGAGGTGGAAGGCGCAATGAGCAGCCTTTCCATCGCGGTATCCGGTCTGATTACCGTAGTCGTAGCAATCCTTTTTTCGCATATTTATTAGGAGAACGCATATGTCACTTCAGTTTGTGCTGGGAAATTCCGGCAGCGGAAAAACAGAATATGCATTTGGCAGGGTCGTAAATGAGGCAGGCGAGCATCCGGAAAAGAATTATCTTGTGATCGTTCCGGAACAGTTTACGATGCAGACACAGAAAAAGCTGGTGGAGCTTGCGCCAAACCATGCCATTATGAACATTGACGTTTTAAGCTTTAAGCGTCTGGCATACCGCGTGTTTGACGACCTTGGGATGAACGATATCCGCGTGCTGGAGGAGACCGGAAAGAATCTGGTACTGCGGAAGGTGGCCAAGGAGAAACAGGAAGAGCTTACGGTCTTAAGAGCGAATATGAGCCGGATGGGATATATCGAGGAGATGAAATCCCTGATCTCGGAACTGGTGCAGTATAATATTTCGCCGGAGCAGCTTTCGGATTACAGCAAAAGAGAAGATATCTCTCCGGCATTTTCGGCAAAGCTTCGGGATATTGTGACCATGTACCGGGGCTTTCATGATTATATGAGGGGAAACTATGTCACCGCAGAGGAAATTTTGAATGTTCTGATCGATGTGGCGGAGGAATCCGGGCTTTTAAGGGACAGCGTGATCGTTTTGGATGAATTTACGGGATTCACGCCTATCCAGAACAGGCTTTTGAAAAAAATTCTTCCGATGGCTGATAAAGTGTGCGTTATATTAACCATCGATGCAAGGGAGGATTTCTATCGATGCGCGGGAAATCATGAATTGTTCTATCTTTCAAAAAAAACGATCCGTTCCCTGAATGAGATGGCAGAGCGGCTGCATGTAGAACTCCTGCCCCCGGTGGTGCTGTCTGACAGTAAGAACCGCAGGTTTATAGGGGCGGAAAATCTGTCCTTTATGGAGCAGAATCTTTTTCGAAACTGGTATAAAAAAAGTCATGAAGATGTGGACGAGATAGTCATGACAAGTGAGAAAAATCCAAAGGATGAGCTGACCGGGGTAGCGCGGGAAGTATGTCGTCTGGTCAGGAATGAAAATTACCGGTACCGTGATATCGCAGTAGTGACCGGGGCGGCGGAAACCTATGGGAATTACGTGAAGGAAATATTTGAAAAATACCGGATTCCTTACTTTTTGGATCAGACGACGGAAGTATTGTTCCATCCCTTTACCGAGTGCGTCCGTGCGGCGCTCGAGATCGTTGCGTCTGATTTTTCCTACGAGCCGGTAATGCGCTTTTTGCGCACGGGCTTTAGCGGGATCTCGGAGGAGGAGATCGATCTTCTGGACAACTATCTGACCGCAACCGGAATTAGGGGAAAAAGAGCATGGGAAAAGCGGTGGCTAAGGGAACCGAGGGACAAGGATTTTTATGACCTTGAGGTTTTAAACAGGCTGCGCGCGCAGATAGTGGAATTGTTTGCCCCTCTTGCGGAGAGCTTTGGCAGAAAGGATAGCACCGTGGGGGAGGAAGTGCTTGCGCTGTACGGGCTTCTTACCGGGATTTCAGCAGAGCAGAAGCTGTGGGAGCTGGAGAGGGAATTTCTTGCGGCCGGACAGCAGGAAAAATCAAAGGTTTACGGACAGATCTACCGGATCGTAATGGAACTTTTGGAAAAATGCAATCGGATCCTTGGGACGGAAGCTATGGATATCGATGATTTTACGGAGGTGCTGGATGCCGGACTTTCCGCTGCAAAGGTCGCGGTGATACCGCCGGGTTATGACAGCGTGACGGTGGGAGACATTGAGCGGACAAGGCTTAATCATGTAAAGGTACTGTTTTTTGTGGGGGTGAATGACGGAATCATCCCGAAGGCGGGAAATCAGGGCGGTATCATTTCCGAGTATGAGCGTGAGATGCTGCAGGAGGCGGATATGGAACTTGCGCCGGGGGCGCGGGAGCAGGCGTTTATCCAACGTTTTTATCTGTACCGGAATCTGACAAAGCCCTCTGAGCGGCTGTATCTGAGTTTTTCCAGAGTGGATCAGGAGGGAAAGGCCCTCCGGGCGTCCTATCTGATCGGTACGATACATAAACTCTTTCCGAAGCTTACGGTAAATTTCCGGGAGGATATCGCAAGGGAGCCGGATTTTTCCACGCCTCAGGCGGCGATCGATTATTTGATCAGCGGGGAGCAGGATGACGCATGGTATGCATTGGCAAAGTGTTTTGCCGGCTCGGAGAAGGCAGATGAGGTAGAACAATTGCTGAAGGCGCCCTACATGAGCTATAAAGAAGATCCGATCAGCCGCGCCGTGGCAAGGGCGGTCTATGGTCAGACTTTGGAGGGGAGCGTAACAAGGCTGGAGCGTTTCGCTGCGTGTGCGTATTCCCATTTTCTGCAATATGGTTTAAAGCTTAAGGAGCGGGAAATTGCAGGCTTTGAGAGCGTGGACATGGGAAATCTGTATCATGAGGCATTGGAGCAGTATGGCAGGAAGTTAAAAGGAACGGCATACGACTGGTTTAATGTTCCGGATGATGTGCGCGACCGTCTCGCTCTGGAGGCGATGAGTGAGGCGGTGGAAGCCTATCCGAATCTTTCTATCTATGCGTCCGGGGCGGACAGCCATATGGCAGAACGTATGCGGTCGGTTTTCAAGCGGACGGTCTGGGCGCTGACGAAGCAGGTGCAGGCCGGGCGTTTTGTGCCGGAGGATTTTGAGATATCCTTCTTACAGCTGGATCAATTGGAATCCCTTAAGATCTGCCTGAGTGAAAGGGAGCGGATGCAGCTGCTTGGCAGGATCGACCGCATGGATATCTGCAATGAGGATGGAAAGGTCTATATCAAGGTGATCGATTACAAATCGGGAAATACAAAATTCGATCTTGTCAGGATCTATCAGGGGCTTGCCCTCCAGCTTGTGGTGTATATGAGCGTGGGAATGGAGCTGGGAAGAAAAAAATTTCCGGAGGAATCCGTCCTTCCGGGTGGAATACTATACTACCATATCGATGAGCCGGCGCTGGAGGAAACGGAAGGGGAGGAGCTTTCCGGCGAAGAACTGGAACACGCCATGCTTGCGGCCCACAGACCGGACGGTCTTGTAAACAGTAAGGAGGACATATACCGGGCCTTTGACGGGAGCTTTGAGAAAAAGTCCGAGGTGATTCCGGTGGAACTGAAAAAGAGCGGGGAACTGTCGGAGTCGCGCTCCCATGTGGCAAGCACTAAAGAGTTTGAGATCATTGAGGAATACGTAAAAAATCAAGTGCGTTTTCAGGGAATACAGATTTACGAGGGAAAAATCGCGGTAAATCCATACAGGGACGGAGCGGAATGCAGCTGCAATTTCTGCCCCTATGGATCGGTGTGCGGAATGGATGAAAAGATACCGGGCTATGGATACCGGGGGCTTGATAAGGTATCGAGAGATGAGGCGGTAGAGAAAATGAGCATGGAAAATGCAAAGGTACTTAGTCGGGGAGGAGCAGATGGCGGTGGAATGGACGGCCGAGCAAAGGCAGGTAATTGAACTTAGGAATAAAAATATTCTGGTATCTGCTGCGGCGGGATCCGGCAAGACGGCCGTATTGGTGGAGCGCATCATAGAAAGGATTACGGACAGAGAACATCCGGTGGATATTGACAGGCTTTTAGTCGTGACCTTTACCAAGGCGGCTGCGGCGGAGATGCGGCAGAGGATCAGCGATGCTATTGAAAAAAAGAGAGAGGAGGAGCCGGAGGATCTGAACCTCATGCGGCAGGCCTCCCTGATCCATAATGCCCAGATTACCACCATCGACAGTTTCTGCCTGTTTGTGGTGCGCAATCACTTCGGGGAAATCGATCTTGACCCTGATTTCCGTATCGCGGATGAAGGAGAGCTTCGCCTTCTGGAGCAGGATGTGTTAAATGAGGTCTTTGAAGCGGAGTATCAGGTAAAGCAGAACGATACTTTTTTATATCTGATCGATGCCTATTCCGGCAAGCGGAACGATCAGTCTGTTAAGGACATGGTCTCCCGGATTTACAGGATGTCGGAGAGCAGCCCGTGGCAGGAGGAATGGATTGCCGGGATTGCGGACAGCTACAAGGCCGAAAATGTTGAAAAGCTTTTGGCGCTTCCGGTCATTCTTGAAATGGAAGAGTTTGTAAAAAGACTTTTAGCGGATTATAAGAGCCGCCTTTTGTCGGCAGTAAAGCTGGCGCTTGCGCCGGACGGACCAAACGCATATGCCGCCGCCCTTGAGGCAGACATTGCGCTTTTGTCCGGGGCAGAGGAAGTATCGGATTTTAGAGGGCTGTTTGAATTTTTTCAGTCGCTTTCCTTTGTGAAGCTTCCCGCGCTGCGCAAATTCGAAGGGGACATGGCGAAAAAAAATGCGGTGCAGGAAACAAGAAACCAGTTCAAAAAGGATATGGAGGATATCCGTAAAAAATACTTTATGCTTTCCCCGGAGGAAATGCTTTCGCAGATCGCCGCGATCAGACCGGTGGCACAGGAGCTTTGCAGGCTTGCGCTTTTGTACAAAAAGGCGCTCGCCGAGAAGAAAAAAAAGAGGCGGATTGCCGATTTTTCAGATATAGAGCATTTTGCGCTCCGGATTCTTGTGGATGAAAAGACGAAGAAAGCCAGATCTGCTGCCGAGGGTTTTCGAAAGCATTTTGAAGAGATTATGATCGACGAATATCAGGACAGCAATCAGGTTCAGGAGGAGATACTCTGCGCCATATCCCGGGAGCAGGAGGGAATATATAATCGTTTTATGGTAGGCGACGTAAAACAGAGCATTTACAGGTTCCGTCTTGCCCGCCCGGAACTTTTTATGGAAAAATTTGATACATACGGGAGGGGACAAGAATTTTGCCGCAGGATCGATCTGCATAAGAATTTCCGAAGCAGAGGCGAAGTGGTGGATTTTACAAATGATATATTTGACAAGATCATGAAAGCGGATCTTGGGGAAGTGGAATATGACAGTAAAGCCGCTCTTTACTGCGGTGCGGCTTATCCGGAGGCCTTTGACATGGGGGCGGAGGTGCTTTTGCTTGATACGGAGGAGGAGTCGGAGTATTTTAGCAAAGAGGACAGGCGCAAACTGGAAGCCCGGATGGCGGCGGAGCGTATACTGCGCCTGATGGATGAGACAAGGGTGACGGATAGGGAAACCGGAGAACTTCGCCCGATGAAGTATTCGGACATTGTCATCCTGTTCCGCAGCCTGAAGGGCTGGGGGACGGACTTTGCCGCGGTGCTGTCGGAGTATGGGATTCCTTCCCATGTGGAGTCATCCACCGGATATTTTTCGGCGATCGAGGTTCAGACCGTTCTTAATATGCTTCGGATCTTGGACAATCCGCTGCTTGATATTCCTATGGCTTCGGTATTGAAATCCCATATGGCAGGACTTAGTGACGAGGAACTTGCCGAGATCCGGGTAAGCGACCGGTCGGTACCCTTTGCGGCTGCAGCGCTTTCCTGTATGAAGCGCGCCGCTGAGGAGACGGAGGGGCTTGAGCTTGTTTCGGCGGAAAAACTGAAAAATTTTTATGAAAAATACCAAAGGCTTCGCCGGGCAAAGGATCTGCCGATCCATGAACTGATCACGCGGATCCTTTCGGAAACCGGATACGGAAACTACGTGGCAGCCCTTCCGGCAGGGGCAAAGAGGGCGGCAAACTTGGATATGCTTAGGGAAAAGGCGATCGCCTATGAGAAGTCAAGCTATAAAGGGCTGTTTCATTTTGTCAGATATATCGATCAATTGGAAAAGTATGAAATTGATTTTGGGGAGGCGGATGCCACCGGGGAGAATGCAGACGCCGTCCATATCATGACCATACATAAGAGCAAGGGGCTGGAATTCCCGGTGGTTTTTGTGAGCGGCATTTCAAAGCCCTTTAACCGCATGGATGAGAGGGAAAAGATGGTCATACATCCCGATCTGGGGCTTGGAATCTTTCAGATGAAATTGGATCCAAAGATCAAGCGCCCGTGTTTTATAAGAACGGAGATTGCGGAACATATCCGCCGGGAAAATCTGGGTGAGGAGCTTCGGGTGCTCTATGTGGCGCTGACCCGTGCAAAGGAAAAACTGATTCTGACCGGTACGGTCAGGGATCAGGAAAAAACGATTGCCGGATATATGGGAAATGTGATTCCCGGAAGCCCCCTTCCCTTTGCTGACAGGGTGAAGGCGTCCTGCTACGCGGATTGGATCATTCCTGCGGCCCTTTCCTATCCGCAGAAGTATGAGCTTACAATGGTTTCCCTTGAGGAGCTTGTCTCCGACGAAACGGCAAGACGATTGGGCGGTATGATGGATTACGATCTGCTTCGTGAGAGGATCGGGCAGGCCGATCCGGCAGAAGTAGAGCTGATACGATCCGCCTTTTCCTACGAGTATCCGTACAAGAGTGATATGGACCGGAAAAGCAAATATTCGGTATCGGAGCTTAAGCATAATTCCATGCTGCAGCGGTATGACCGGGCGGAGGGAGAAGCGGAGCTGCCGGAATTTCTGGCGGAGGAAAAGGAACCCTATGTGCCGGATTTTGCTTTAGCTTTGAAGGATAAGGATAGGGAGGAGGCGGATTCCCAGTACGGGGTAAGCAGGGGCGCCCTCCGGGGAACGGCAGTCCACCGCGTGATGGAATGTCTGGATTTTGTGCGGATGGCAGAGATAAACAGAAAGGACAGTAAAGTGGTAGCCGCGTTTGTAAAGGAGGAGCTTTTTCGGATGGAAAATTCCGGCGAGGTAACAAAGGAGATGAAGGAGCTTGTTCCGCCGGCGATGATCGAAGCCTTTGTAAAAAGCGGCGTTGCCGGAAGAATGGCGGACGCAGCCCTTAAGGGAAATCTGTTTAAGGAAAAGCCCTTTGTGATGGAGCAGGACGGTATTCTGATTCAGGGGATCATCGACGTATTCTGGGTGGAGGAGGACGGGATCGTGGTACTTGACTACAAAACCGACCGGGTAAAGGCGGCCGAGGAACTGGTGATGCGCTATCAGACACAGCTTAAGCTGTATGGGGACGCCCTGCATAGAATATTTGCGCCGGCCCGTTCATTTGAGGTAAAAGAACGGTATATTTATTCGTTCCGCTTAAAGGAGGTTGTTGCATTATGAGTCAGATCATTCTGGCGTCGGGCTCGCCCAGACGCAAAGAATTGTTGGAACAGATGGGGCTTCAGTTTGAGGTATGTCCGGCAAAGGGAGAAGAAACTATCACTACAAATGTTCCGCAGGATGTGGTGGCGGAGTTGTCAAAACAGAAAGCAAGAGAGGTGGCGGCGGGGCTGCTCGGCTGGATCGGGCGCGGCTGCCCGTTTCCTGAAAACGGAGAAAATAAGGCCGAACAACCATGCCTGCCAAAGGATGCCATCTGCGAGGCGGATGATATTATGGTCATCGGAGCGGATACGGTTGTCTCCTATCAGGATCAGATTCTCGGAAAGCCAAAGGACGAGGGCGATGCTGCGAAAATGCTTTCGCTTCTTTCCGGCAGAACCCATGAGGTCTACACCGGAGTCTCGATCGTTTTTATCGACAGGACGGGGCGGACCGGAGAGTACAGCTTCTTTGAAAAGACAAAAGTTACCATGTATGACATATCGGAGCGTGAGATCGCACGGTATATTGCGACCGGAGAACCGCTTGACAAGGCGGGGGCATACGGGATTCAAGGGCGGGGAGCTATCTATATCAAACAGATTGACGGCGATTACTACAATGTTGTGGGACTTCCTGTCGGAAAACTCTACCAAAAGCTTCTGGGACTTGGCATTGATGTTTATTTATGGTAGAATCTCGACAGAGATTCTACCGCGCCGAAGTGCGCATAGGTACCATCAACCATGTGCGAAGCACATGGTTGAATCTCGACAGAGATTCTACCGCGCCGAAGTGCGCATAGGTACCATCAACCATGTGCGAAGCACATGGTTGAATCTCGACAGAGATTCTACTGCGCCGAAGTGTGCATAGGTACAGATAAAACCATACAGGAAAGGACAGATGATTTCATGGGAGAGTACGATGAAGCGGTACTAAAGTTTTTTCTGGAAAACCAAAAGCAGCTGTTTCCGGAAAATGTAGCAGAAACAATGCAGGAGGCAGAATCCTTTCTGGAGGACTGCATGGCCGTTGTCTGCAAGAACAAAAAGGATGTAGTCACATACTTTGAGGAGGCAGGGATAGATATCTCCGGTATGACCGAGGAAGAAATCCTGGAGGCGGAGGAAGTATTTGCAATACCGGATGGACGTTATTTGATTGTCGAAGGATAAAATCAGTTGGAGCGAAGGATGAAAAAGCATTTATTTTTGGCGGCGGCTATCGTGTGCATACTGGCTGGGAGTCTGACAGGCTGTCAGATCGGGAATACACAGTATGTAATCTATGAGCAGAAGGTCGACAGCAAGACGGTGTTTACCGTAAATGACCAGAAATGCAGTCTTAAGGAAGCAAAAATATACTTATGTAATTATAAGAATATATATGGCAGCGCATATGGGCTCGACCTGTGGAGCAGGGAGGAAATAGCGGATTCTCTGGAGGAATATGTAAAGGATGTGGCTGTTTCGGAGTTTTTCAGGGTTATCTGTATGAATCTTTTAGCACAGGAGCAGGGCATCCTTCTGACAGAGGAGGAGGAGAAGCTGGTAAAAGAGCTGGCGGAGGAATATTACGATTCCCTGACGGCGGATGAGCGTTCCTTCATGGATATAAAGCAAAGCGACGTGGAACTGGCATATACCCACTATGCCCTTGCAATGAAGCTGTATGCCACATTGACGGCCGGGGTAAATGAGGAGGTATCCGATGATGAGGCAAGGGTGATCCGTGTCCAGCAGATCTATCTTGCAGATGCGGATACTGCAAATACGGTATCCCAGAAGCTTGAGGCAGGGGAGGATTTCGGCGCTGTGGCTGCTACCTATAATCAGGCGGATGCGGTGGAGGTTACGATCGCAAGGGGAGATTATCCCGAGGAAGTGGAGTTGGAAGCGTTTAATCTGGATGATGGCGGGGTATCCAAAATGATCACCACCGACGAGGGGTATTATTTTATCAAATGTTTAAACCGGTTCGAAGAAGAACTGACTGAGGCAAATAAAGCAAATATACTGATACAAAGGGAAAAGGAGCAGTTTGACGATCTGTATCAGGATTTTGTGGACAGTTCGGAGTTTGAGTTTAATGAGACCCTGTGGGAGGAGACATCCTTTCAAGAGGCGGGCGAAATCACAACGGGAACCTTTTTTGCGCTGTATGATAAATATTTCAGCGGCGATTCCGAGTAGATGATCTTATAGAACAGGAGCTTGCAAAATGGGATGGGAGTTTGATTTATTATATTTTCTTCAGGGGATACATAATCCCGTTCTGGATAAAATTATGGTGGCCGTATCAGAAGCGGGAAATGCGGGGATTTTATGGATTGCGATCGGACTTATCCTTCTGATACCGAAAAGATACCGCAGCACAGGGGTGCAGATGCTGGTGTCGATGGCGGTCACCTTTATCATCGGAAATCTGATCATAAAGAATCTTGTCGCAAGGGAAAGACCCTGCTGGATCGATACCAGCATTCCCCTTTTGCTGGAAAGCCCGGGGGATTATTCCTTTCCGTCCGGACATTCCATGAATGGATTTACCGGGGCGGTGACGCTTTTTATGAATGATAAGCGGCTGGGAATACCGGCGGTCATCCTGGCAGCAGTAATCGCCTTTTCCAGATTATACAATTTTGTCCATTTCCCCACCGATGTGTTGGCCGGGATACTGATCGGAACGATTGTAGCGTTTCTTGTGGATTTACTGTTTCAGAGAAGGGGATGGAAAAAAGCAAAAAATCCCGGAACGGATAGTTTATAAAGATTTTAGAAATATGTAAACCCGCTAAAATCAACGGTTTACGAGAATTGTTAGCACTCTTTTTAAAAGAGTGCTAATTTTTTGTTGACTTTTTGCGGCTTGAGATTTATATTTTTTTATATACAAAGAGAAAAGGAGTTGTTTTTATTATGGCTGAAAAGCATGGAAATCTTTCAATTGATAGCGATAACCTTTTTCCGATCATCAAGAAGTGGCTGTACTCGGATCACGACATTTTTTATCGAGAACTGATCTCAAATGGCTGTGATGCCATCACGAAGCTGAAAAAGCTGGATATGATGGGAGAGTATTCCCTTCCGGCGGACTATAAGGCAAAGATCCAGGTGATCGTCAATCCGGAGGAGAAGACCCTGAAGTTTATCGACAATGGTCTTGGAATGACGGCGGAAGAGGTCGAGGAGTATATCAACCGCATCGCTTTTTCCGGTGCAACGGATTTTATTGAAAAGTATAAGGACAAGTCCAGTGACGACCAGATCATCGGTCATTTCGGACTGGGCTTCTATTCCGCATTCATGGTTGCTGACGAGGTAACCATTGATACCCTGTCTTATAAAGAAGGGGCAGCTGCGGTTCATTGGTCCTGTGACGGCGGTACGGAATTTGACATGACGGACGGAGATAAGAACGAAGTCGGAACGGAGATCACGCTCTATCTGAATGAGGATTGTCTGGAATTTGCAAACGAATACCGCGCAAGGGAAGTCATCGAGAAGTATTGCTCCTTTATGCCGACCGAAATCTATCTTACTAAGGCAAATGCCGAGCCGCAGTATGAAACGGTGGATAAGGAAGAGCTGCTTGAGACGGATACCGTGATCGAGGAGATTCACGAGGAGGCAAAGACGGAGGAAAAAGAAAATGAGGACGGAACAAAGGAGATCGTTGAAGTCTCTCCGGCAAAGGATAAGGTAAAGATCCTAAAGCGCCCGGTTCCCCTTAATGATATCCATCCGCTGTGGGCAAAGAATCCGAGTGAGTGTACGGACGAGCAGTATAGGGAATTTTACCGCAAGGTATTTTTAGACTACAAGGAGCCGTTATTCTGGATTCATCTGAACATGGATTACCCGTTCAATCTTAAGGGTATTTTGTATTTCCCGAAGATCAATACGGAGTATGATTCCATCGAGGGAACCATTAAGCTTTACAACAATCAGGTATTCATTGCGGACAATATAAAGGAAGTCATTCCGGAGTTTTTAATGCTCTTAAAGGGTGTGATCGACTGTCCGGATCTTACGCTCAACGTATCGAGATCC
>CAYROM010000040.1:0-17649 GCA_964425905.1 uncultured Lachnobacterium sp.
TCTCATGGTTTGTATTGTAAACGATGGTAGGAAGATCATTTCCTGCAGGAGCGGAAATAACGACCTTGCGGGCACCTGCATTGATATGAGCCTGTGCTTTCTCCTTGCTTGTATAGAAACCGGAGCACTCTAAAACAACATCAACCTTTAATTCTCCCCACGGGCAATTGTTTGCATCCGGGAAAGCGTAGATCTTGATTTCCTTACCACATACAGTAATGGAATCTTCGCTTGCAGAAACCTCCTCTGCATGCTCATACTTCCCCTGGGATGAGTCATACTTTAACAAATGTGCCAACATCTTTGGGCTTGTCAAATCGTTGATTGCTACAACCTCGTAACCTTCTGCTCCGAACATTTGTCTGAAAGCAAGACGTCCGATACGGCCGAATCCATTAATAGCTACTCTTACTGCCATGTTTTAATTCCTCCTAGAATTATGAATATATTATGGGACTAAGGTCCCCAGCTTTTTCTATTTTAACCAATAATTATAGAAAGTTCAAGCCCTTTTTATATGACTTTGTTAATTTTTTCACTAGATTTCTCTTTTCCCTTGCAACTATGCCCATAAATAAAGTAAAATTCTATTTAGTATTATTAAGGAGGTCTACATATGCTGTGGGATACACACATGCACTGCAATTTTTCCGGCGACAGCAGCGCCGAACCGGAGGATATGATCCGCGCTTCAATCAGCCGCGGACTTGACGGCATCTGTTTTACCGACCATCAGGATTTTGATTACAGGGAACAGCCCGGGCTGTTTGACCTCGATATTGCCGCATATCAGGCCAGGATCTATGAACTGCGGGAAAAGTACGCCCTTCCGATTCTCTGGGGCATCGAGATCGGTCTGCAGCCCCACGTGCTGTCCGACAATCTTGCCGTTACCGGCGGATATCCTTTTGATTTTGTGATCGGTTCCTCCCATTGCGTACACGGCATCGACGTCTACTATCCTTCTTTTTATGAGGACAGAGCGGAGGATCAGGCGTATCAGGAGTATTTTGAAGCCGTCCTCGCAAATATCGACTCCGGCGCAGATTTTGATGTATACGGCCATCTGGACTACATCGTCCGCTACGGCCCCAATAAAAATCGGTTTTATTCCTATGAAAAATATAAGGATATCATTGATGAAATCCTCCGCCGGCTGATCGCAAAAGGAAAAGGCATTGAACTGAATACCGCCGGCTTTAAATACGGACTCGGCCATCCAAACCCAACTGAGGATATTTTGCTCCGTTACCGGGAGCTTGGCGGCGAGATCCTCACCCTCGGCGCAGATGCCCACAGGCCGGAGCACGTCGCCTACGACTTTAGAAAGGTTCCGCAGGTCCTGAGGAACGCGGGCTTTAAGTACTATACCGTATTCAAAAAAAGGGAACCGGAATTTTATCCGGTCCCTTAGGATTTATATGATTGGCTCTTTGGGGTTTTGCATTTTTCCGTCTTCTTTTGAGAACAACAGACGTACCTTGTACTCGTCATAGACATCGACAAATCCACAATACAGACGGCTGCCCTCCGTTTTATCAAAATCATACTTTGACAGATCGCACATTCCGATCAACTGTTCCTTTTGCAGTTTTGCGATCGGATGCGTCCTGTTATAGACGTTGGATTTATCCATCACTCTTTCCGTATAAAAGATCAAATCAAGGAAATCCAGATACATGATCGGCGCAAGATAAGTATATCCCTTCAAGGCCGTCCGATCGCCCTTGCTGTCCGCAATGATTTTGAGCAGGACGTCATACGCGATTTCATACGCCTCCATTGTCTCCTGCTCCTCCGAAAAGTTCCTTCCGACGGCTTTCAGATAAGCACGGGCAATCCTGCAGCCAACATAAAAGGCAACAACCGCACGGTAAAACTCCTTTACCATATCAAAGTTCTGTTTCTCCTCCGCCTGCGTCGGCAGCACCATGTGTACGACACGTTTTCCCCGTGACCTCTCCGGTTCAGATGACCCGTTCATCATATAGAATATGTTGTAATAACCTTTCTTCCGTCTCTTTTTATCGGAACATTCTTTGGACCATTGAAATGCGGCAAGGCAGAATGCCATCATAGCAGGATTCAGCAGCTTATCCATATCCATCAGCGCAGAACTTTCCGTCTCATCACAAATATCTCTTCCGATTTCTCCCGGATAAATCTCATTCCATTTCATAGAATCCGCTGCAAAGTCATATTCCTTAAGAAAATATTTTCTCACAATCCTAATGATATCCTCCGGGTCATATTTCTTCACATAGTCTTCTAATAATCTGGTCATTTTCTCATCCATTTTCATGTAAATACTCCAATTAATCATTTCTAAAAACTTATCTAATGCATATCCTCCCTTTTATTTTTAGCGCTCTTCCCTGAGCAGCCCTTTCCCAATGATTCTCTTCGTTCCCCCTCCTTTTCCCATGTAAGATCAGCGATCTCCTTAACCTTGAGGCACTACGTATGTAGTTTTAATTTACAAAAAAAATTTTACATATAATACACTTACTAATGTAGCATAGGTACTAAAAATCGTCAAGGAAAATGCTGTTAAAATCAGCTAAAATACATGCATAACTGTCTTAATCATATTTCATAATCTGCCATTGTTCAACCGCTTACTCGATATTTTATGAAAAAATCGGAAAACAACGAATATTTTTCGTCATTTTCCAATCGCATTAAGAAGATTATTCTCCAACCACGGATCATATTTAATCCATTTTGCACAAATAGGAACAAAAACAGGATTCTATTTGTGCAATGAGCCCTTCCGGATTGGAAAGCTGCCTTTTGACACCCGAATCCTATGAGATAAAAAAGCCAATGCGCGTTTTCCCCGCGCATTGACTTTTTGCATTTCTATCTCTTGTAATAGGAGCCTTCCACATGGATTTCGTAGCTCTCCATATTCTGGATAAATACGCTGTACGTCCCGGTCTGGTCCAGCGAAAAGGTATGATTTACTATCCCATTGGCAGACTCCACATACCGGTAGGTGCCATCCGGCTCAATGATGCCGCCCCGGAAGAAATCCTCTGCGGAATCCGCATAGACCACAACGGAAATCGTTCCGCCGGAGGATGCCGAGAAGTCGCTTGTTCTCTTTGTCATCAGGCTATTGACCGACCAGCTGAAGCTTGCACCGCTCCTGGCGAATTGATTGACTTCGCCGATCTCCACCTCAACGCCCGCCTCAAGGGAGGACATCTCATATTCCGGTCCGTTATCTATGTCTTCCCCCTCGTCCAATTCCTCGACCACCGTAGCGTGGTACAGTTTTATGTAGCTGTCCCCCGCATAGATCGTTGCCGCCGACACCGAAGTCGTACTTACCAGAAACATTGCGCCAATCACAAGCGCAGCCTTCCACTTTGCTTTATTTTTCATCTTATAACTCCTTTTCATTCGTTTCATACGATCAACAAGTTCGTTCCTTTTCCCTGTCAGACATGCCATAAGCATATTCCCCTTCCGCAAATCATCCGACATCCGGAAGATAACCGTAAAATAGGATTTCATCCCACCCGCTAAGGGAATCACCGCATAATCGCAGGCGTATTCTCCCCAGTATTGGATCATGCCCGAGAAGATCCATATAAACGGATTGAAAAAGTGAAGCGCCAATGCAAGCTCCGCCGCATGCTTCAACCATAGATTCTTCTGTTTATAATGTGTCAGTTCATGGACAAAGATCACTCTCAGTTCTTCCTCGGAAAATTCCCGCGCCGGCATCACCACCGCCGGCTTAAGTATACCGATAAGCTTAGGGCCAGACTCCCGGTAATCATATACCAGATCCACCTTTCCCGGCTTTATTCCAAGCTCCCTGCACACCTGTTCAAAATGATCAAATTCCGGTCCGAAGCAAGGCACGGCGCGCCTGCAATTCCTCCTCACTTTGAGGACGTTTAATATGTACCTTACCATAAAACAGCCGGTGCCAAGCAGCCATAGCGCACAGAATACCCGGCTCAGCCTGCTTATGAAAGGCGTTTTGAGGAATAAAAATCCGCCCCAGTTGCCATAGTGCCAATTTCCCCAGACAAGAGCGATAAATGATAACGGCACATACCAGAATAGCAGAACCACTTTCATCAGTTCATAGAGCACATTGATAAATCCGATGCGTTCCAGCAGTTTTCCTATCCCGTACCAAATGATGAACACAAATGTTCCTGTAATGCCAGTCAGCAAAACAGCATACATCAGATCAATCGTCCAATCCATCCAATGTCTCCCTGATTTCTTCAATCTCTTTTTGTGACAATTTCTTTGTATTGCACAATGCAGCTATGAACTTGGATGTATTTCCCTGGAACCAGAAATCCTCTGCCTCCCTCAGGAACTTATCCATATAAGACTTCTCATCCCGCAGCGCATGTACATAGGATGACCTTCCCTTGCGGTATGTGGTGACAAAGCCTTTCTCCGCCAGTCTCTGCAGAAATGTTACTACTGTTGTTCTTGCATAGTCCTTCTGAAACCGGATTCGAAGTTCATCCATAATTTCCGGCGTTGAGATATCCTCCTTTGCATCCCACACCACTTTCATAATCATTGTTTCGCAACCGCTGATCTCTCTTCCAATTATTTTTTCAGTCATCTTTTTACCTCCTAGGAAATCTATATGTGTCGACTACTATATAATATTGCATTAATAGAAAAAATTCAACATCATTTTAACGAAATTCATCTCAAAACGCCATATATCGAATTTAATTCGATATTATTTTTGTTTGGAACCATTTTTATTCGTATATTGAGCATATTTATTTCCTATAATAATTGTATATGAAGGAGAAATTATTATGGGTTCAAAAAAATTACATGACATTATCGAAACAAATTTAAATATGCTTATGAACAACGAGCAAAACCACGCGCCTTCCATGCGTTACTTAAGCACCTGCATTGGCGCCTCCAGCGGCTATATCCAAAAGATCTTAAGCAGCGACAGCCTTCCCTCCCTTGACAAGCTTGAAGCGATCAGCGAGCACTACGATATAGAAGTATGGACGCTGCTCTATGACTATTCGAACGAAAAAAAAGGCATTCTGCCAATTATCCAGCAGCTAAACCGTCTGCCGGAGGATGAGCTGCCCGTAGTGTCCAAATATCTTGACTTTCTGATTAGCCAGAATAAATAAGCCGCTTCCTGCCGGAGACTTTTATCTTATAGGATTCGGGTGTCAAAAAGCCTTCACTTGGAAATCCGTTCCAAGTGAAGGCTTTTAACTTTAGCTGTTCTGCCTCTGAACAAAAATACTGCTTCTAACGGAAATATCTTACCCCCGACTCGAAGATCTTCATATCCTGCTCACCGTAGATGTTGATCGCAACGCCCTCTCCGCGCCGCTCGGAATGAGCCATCTTACCAAGCACACGGCCGTCCGGACTGGTGATACCCTCGATTGCCCGGTAGGAACCGTTGATATTCCACTCTTCGTCCATGGTCGGCTTTCCCGCTTCATTGACATACTGGGTGGCAACCTGTCCGTTTGTAAACAGTTTGTCCAGCCATTCCTTTTGCGCAACAAATCTTCCCTCTCCGTGGGAAGCCGGATTGCAGTAGGTTCTGCCAAGCTCCGCCCCCGCAAGCCACGGGGATTTATTGGTAACCACTTTCGTGTAGACCATCTTGCTGATATGGCGGCCGATGGTGTTGTAGGTCAGCGTCGGCGAGGTCTCATCCTGCATACGGATCTCTCCGTACGGAACAAGCCCCAGCTTGATCAGCGCCTGAAAACCGTTGCAGATGCCAAGCGCCAGTCCATCCCGCTCATTTAACAGCCGGTTTACCGCCTCTGTCATCTTCTCGTTGCGGAATGCGGTCGCAAAGAACTTTGCCGATCCTTCCGGCTCATCTCCCGCAGAAAAGCCTCCCGGAAACATAATGATCTGCGACTGGTCGATCGCCTTAACAAATTCATCAACGGAATCCCTGATATCCTCTGCCGTCAGGTTCTTAAATACCCTGACAATGGTATCCGCCCCTGCGCGCTCAAAGGCTTTCGCGCTGTCGTACTCACAATTCGTTCCCGGGAACACCGGAATGAATACGGTCGGTCTTGCCACCTTATTCCTGCACACATAGATATTCTTTGTATCATAAACGCCGGTTTCAACCTCGGAGGTATCCTCATGGGATCTTGTGTGGAAAACATTCTCCAATGTCCCCGTCCATGCAGCAATTGCCTCATCGATGGAAAGGATCATATTCTCGCACTCAATGGTCTTCCTGTCATTGACTGTTCCCGCCTCCGCATCATAACCCTGAATCTTTGCAGCGGCAAGAATCTCCGCGACAATGCCAAGCTTCTCCTGCGGCACTTCCGCCACAATGTTTCCAAAGCCCGGCGCAAACAGGATATCACTTGTCATCTCATCTGCAATGGTAACTCCCAGCTTATTTCCGAAAGCCATCTTAGAAACTGCTGCCGCAAGTCCTTTTCCATCCAGCGCATAGGCAGAAACCACCGCGCCTCTCTGGATCATCTCATGAACCGCATCATAGAGCTTCATCACCTGCCCATAGACCGGAAGGTCATATTCATCCCTTTCAACGGAAAACAGAACCAGCTTATTTCCCGGCATCTTAAGTTCCGGAGTAATAATATCCTTTTCCCTCGCCACATCAACCGCAAAGGAAACGAGTGTCGGCGGAACATCGATTTCATTAAAGGTTCCTGACATGGAATCCTTTCCTCCGATAGAAGGAAGCCCGAATCCGATCTGCGCATTATAGGCGCCGAGCAGCGCCGCAAAGGGCTGGCTCCAGCGCTTCGGATCATCGCTCATTCTGCGGAAATACTCCTGAAAGGTAAAGCGGATCTTCTTATAATCGCCGCCCGCGGCAACAATGCGGGAAAGGGATTCCAGCACCGCATAGACAGCGCCGTGATACGGGCTCCAGGAAGACAGATAGGGATCAAAACCATATGCCATCATCGTGACCGTATCGCACTTTCCGCGAAGCACCGGAAGCTTTGCAACCATGCTCTGCGTCTCGGTAAGCTGGTAACGTCCGCCGTAGGGCATATAGACGCTGCCCGCGCCGATGGAACCGTCAAACATTTCCACAAGCCCCTTCTGGGAACATACATTAAGATCGGACAGTTCCAAAAGCCATGCCCCTTTCATATCGCCGGCTTCCACCTTTTCTGCAATATCCCCGGAAAAAATCTTTCTTAAATAATTGTCCTTCTGTTTTGGCATCTCAACTGCCACATCCGTCTCCTGATGCGCGCCGTTGGTATCCAAGAATGCACGGGAGATATTGACAATCTCCTTATCGCGCCATTTTAAGACAAGGCGCGGTTCCTCCGTTACAATTGCAACCTCGGTAGCCTCAAGGTTCTCTTCCTTCGCATATTCCAGAAACTGCTCCACATCCTCCGGCGCAACGACAACAGCCATACGCTCCTGTGATTCCGAAATCGCAATCTCCGTTCCGTCAAGACCGGCATACTTTTTCGGCACCTTGTCAAGCTGCACGATCAGTCCGTCCGCCAGCTCACCGATTGCAACGGACACGCCGCCTGCACCGAAATCATTACACTTCTTAATAATATGGCTGACCTCTTCTCTGCGGAATAACCTCTGCAATTTACGCTCGGTAGGCGGATTTCCCTTTTGAACCTCAGCGCCGCATACCGCGGTGGATTCCGTATTATGCGCCTTTGAGGAGCCGGTTGCCCCTCCGATTCCATCCCGTCCGGTGCGCCCTCCGAGAAGGATGATCCTATCTCCCGGATCGGAGGTCAGGCGCTGCACGGCACGTCTGGGCGCCGCTCCCATAACCGCACCGATCTCCATACGCTTTGCCACATAATCCGGGTGATACACTTCCTTTACATATCCGGTAGCCAGACCGATCTGATTTCCATAGGAGCTGTAACCGTGGGCAGCCTCCCGCACCAGTTTCTTCTGCGGAAGCTTTCCCTCGATTGTCTCGGAGACGGAAACGGTCGGATCCGCCGCCCCTGTCACGCGCATCGCCTGATATACATAGGTGCGCCCCGAAAGCGGATCGCGGATTGCCCCGCCCAAGCAGGTAGCCGCACCTCCGAAAGGTTCGATCTCCGTCGGATGATTGTGCGTCTCATTTTTAAAATTTACGAGCCACTCCTCTGTCCTGCCGTCGACCTCCACCGGCACAACGATAGAGCAGGCATTAATCTCATCGGATTCCTCCTGATCCAAAAGCTTGCCCTCCGCCTTTAACCGCTTCATTCCGACAAGCGCCAGATCCATCAGACAGACAAACTTATCCTCCCTGCCCTTGTACAATTCCTTATGGCTCTTTAAATAATCCTCGTAGGACGCCTCGATCGGCGCACGGTAAAATCCGTCGTCAAAGCTTACGTTTTTAAGTTCGGTGGAAAAAGTGGTATGGCGGCAATGATCTGACCAGTAGGTATCAAGAACTCTGATCTCCGTCATGGACGGATTGCGCTTTTCCCCATTTTTAAAATAATTCTGAATGTGAAGGAAATCCTTAAAGGTCATTGCCAGATTAAGGGAATCGTAAAGCTCCTTTAATTCCTCTTCCGGCATGTCAATAAAGTCTCTCTGCCCCGGCAGATTCTCAAAAACCAGCACATCCTTCGGCTCGTCAAACTCCTGCACCAGCGTATCCGGCTTCTCCATGCCGATCGCGCGGGAATCCACCGGATTGATGCAATGCTTTTTGATTGCTTCAAACTGCTCGTCGGTAATATCGCCCTCGATCACATAGGTGGTCGCGCTGCGGATGAGAGGTTCCTCATTTTCATTCAAAAGCTTGACGCATTGCTCCGCGGAATCTGCCCTCTGGTCAAACTGCCCCGGCAAAAACTCAACGGAAAATACTCTTGCCTTTTTGTATTCGAAATCCTCTTCATATATATCGTCTACCGGAGGCTCTGAGAAAACGGTCAAAAGCGCCTTTTCATAGGTCTCCTCCGAAATATTTTCCACATCATAGCGGATCAGCACCCGGACGGCAGTTACTGTCGTAATTCCAAGATAATGCTTGATCTCATGCTTTAATTCCTTTGCCTTTACCGCAAAATCAGGCTTTTTTTCAACATAAACGCGGCGTACATTGCTCATTCTGGCTTCCTCCGTTTTTCTGATCGCTTCGGCATCAATTTTGCCTTCGCGGACATTATATCATTTCACAATAAATTAGCAAAATTAATTTTAGTTGACGCATTCATAAGTATAACTTATAATTTTATATAAATCTACCGCCCTATCATCATTTCACCGAAAAGGAGTCAATATGGATATCAACTATGAATTGTATAAGGTTTTTTACTATGTGGCGTCTTCGCTGAGCTTTTCCGAGGCAAGCAAAAAGCTTTATATCTCCCAGTCCGCTGTCAGCCAGTCGATCAAGACTTTGGAGAAAAAACTGGGACAGCCGCTTTTTATCCGCAGCACGAAAAAGGTTCAGCTTACTCCCGCCGGAAATGTCCTGTTAAAACACATCGAACCTGCCATGAACCTGATCTCCCGGGGAGAGAACCAGCTTTTAGATTCGGGAAATCTTGGGCTTGAACAGCTCAACATCGGTGCGAGCGACACCATCTGCCGCTATTTCCTTGTTCCGTACCTGAAAAAGTTCCATGAAAGATTCCCGAAAGTTCCGATCAAGGTGACAAACGCCACCTCCATCCAATGTGCAGAGCTTTTGGAACAGCGGAAGGTGGATGTAATCGTGACCAATCTGCCAAACTCCTATTTAAACCACACCTACATTCGGAAAACCGTTATGAGTTTTCACGACGTATTTATAGCCAACCCGGATTTTTTTGATCTGACGCAGCGAACGATTACGCTTCGCGAACTAAAAGCCTTTCCAATCATGACGCTCGACCGCAACAGCGCCACCAGCGGATTTCTGCACCAGCTCTTTTTGCAGCACCAGCTGGAGCTTGTCCCTGAAATAGAGCTCAGCAGCAACGATCTGCTCATTGACCTTGCAAGGATCGGTCTTGGCATCGCATTTATCCCGGACTACTGCCTTACCCACCATTCCAGGAATCTGTTTATCCTGAACATAAAGGAAGAACTCCCTCCCCGGCAGCTTGCGGTATCCGTCAACCCAACCCTTCCGATATCCGCGGCCTGCAAAGAATTTTTATCCCTGCTTCCGACATTATAGCCCTTCCTTCTCCCAGAATAAGCGCACTTCCTCCTCGATAGTATCCAATGTGCAGACCCTGCGCTTCTGCCACTCTCTCGGATAAAGCCCGTCATAATCCCGCTGCAGAAAACGGTCGTCCAAAAGAAGTATGACGCCGCGGTCCTCCGCCGTGCGGATCACCCGCCCCGCCGCCTGCAAGACCTTATTGAGCCCCGGATAGCGAAACGCATAATCAAAACCGTTTTCGGACTGTTCATCATAATAATTCTTTAAAATTTCCCGCTCATTGCTGATCCGGGGCAGACCGGTTCCCACCACAATGGCACCGATCAGCTGATCATTTTTCAGATCGATCCCCTCTCCGAATATCCCTCCCATCACACAGAATGCCACAAGGGTTCTCTCCTCCTGCCCTTCAAATTCCGCCAAAAATTCCTCTCTTTCCTTTTCCCGCATTCCGTTTTTTTGAAGAAGGCAGTAGATTTCGGGAGCTATTTCACAAAACCGCTCGTATACGGATTCCAGCAGCTTATAGGAAGGAAAAAACACCATATAATTCCCGCTCCGGCAGCGGACGGTCTTTGCGATATACCGGGCGATCCGATCAAATTCCTCCGGCGTCCGGCGGGTATACTTTGTGCTAACGTCCCTGCCAAACACCAAAAGCCTCTGCTCCTCCAAAAAGGTACTCTCCGCGTAAACGGCATAATTATCCCCGACCGTACTTAAGAGTTTTTTGTAATAATGGATCGGCAAAAGCGTTGCGGAGAAAAATATCGTCGCTTTCGCCTTATCCAGACATTTCTGCAGATTGTTTGACGGATCCACGCAAAACAGCCTGATCTGAAAGGCTCCCTCCTCCGTAAACTCTGAATATATCCTATAATGCTCATCCGTCAGATCATAAATATTTAAAAAATTCCGCAGCTTAAAATAGAAATCCAGCACCTCTTTTTTTCCGGCAAATTCCATATTCTTTTGTAAAAACTCATCCATTTCCGACGCCAGGCGCATAAGCGAAAACAGCAGGTTTCCGATATCCTCGTACACCACATAGGTTTCGCACTCCCGCTTGTAATCCAGAAGGATCTTATTGCATTTTTCCAATAATTTTTCCAGAAGCTTACTGTATGGTTTTAAAATTCTTTTGACCATAAGGAAATCTTCCTTACAAATCTGCGCGCTGTACATTTCCCGGCTGCGCTCCACCAAATTGTGCGCCTCATCCACCAGAAAGATATAGTCCCCCTTTACGCCCTCCTGAAAAAAGCGCTTGAGGTACACATTCGGATCAAAAACATAATTATAGTCACAGATGATATCATCCGCCCACGCCGCCACGTCTAGGCTCATCTCAAAGGGACAAACCGTATATTCCTGCGCCTGAGCTAATATCTCCTCCCTTGTGAAGAGATCCGATTTCTGCAAAAGATCAAAGACCGCATTGTTTACCCGGTCATAATGCCCTTTTGCATAGGGGCAGTTTACCGGATTACAGTCCATCTCCTCGCACATACAAAGCTTCTCCTTTGCCGTGATCCGAATGATCTTCGCCCGGTAGCCATGCTCCATCAAAAGGCCGAAGGTCTCCTTCGCCACCGTCCCGGTGATCGTCTTTGCGGTAAGATAAAAAATTCTGTCCCCCAGATTTTCCCCCACCGCCTTAACCGCCGGAAAGATCGTTGAAATCGTTTTTCCCACACCGGTAGGAGCCTGTATAAACAGATTCTTTTCTCTGGCGATCGTACGGTAGACATCTCCCGCCAGCTTCTTTTGTCCCGGCCGGTATTCGTAAGGAAATGTCAGCCGGGTGATGGAGGCCTGCCTTATCTTCCGCCATTGGTACTGAAAATCCGCCCATTTACAGTAATCCCCGATGAGCTTTTGAAACCACTCTGAAATCCCGGCAAAGGAAAACTCCTCCCGGAAAATCTTCCTCTCCTCCGTGTCTAGATTGCAGTAGGTCATCTGTACTCCAATGCGCTCCAATTTATTTTGGAGGGCAAAAATATAGGCATAACACATTGCCTGCGCCTTGTGGACGTAAAACGGTTCGTCCAACAGCCCAAGCTTTAAATATATGCCCTTTATTTCATCAATATAGGTGATCCCGTCCTGAAAAATTCCGTCAGCCCTGCCCTCGACCGTCAGATCATACTCTTCCTTCCCAATCGTGTGCTTTAAGGGAACCTCCGCCATATAACCGCTGTCCTGCTCGCTTTGGATTTTGCGGTGGATACGGCTTCCCTCCTGCATGGCATCTATGCTCTGCATTCTGCCATGCCGGTTGTCGATGTCCCCCTCCCGAAAAATGAACTCAACGAGATTGCGAACCGAAATATGAAGCTGCGTACGATTTTCTTCTTTACAACACATTATCTTTATATTTTCGGAGTTCATTTAAATAGATTTCTCCGATCTTACTCACCTTTGCCCCCTTGTGCTTGATATATCCGATGTGCATCTGTTCGGATTCCGCAAGGGGAATCGCAACATAGTCCGAGCCGTTCAGTTCCTCCGAGATAATTCCCGAACACAGCGTATATCCGTTTAATCCGACCATCAGATTGAGCATGGTCGCCCGATCGTCCGCCTTGATGATCTTCTTGTACTCAAACGCGCTTTTCATTTCCTCAGCATAATAGAAAGAATTATTCTTCCCCTGCTCGAAGGCAAGACAGGGAAACTCCTCCAGATCCTCCATTGCAATCATCGCGCGCTCTGCAAGAGGATGTCCTTTCCAGATATATACAAAGGTATCGCAGACAAAAAGTTCTTCAAACACAAGGCTGTCCGTTTTAAAGATCTTCTCCAGCACCTGACGGTTAAAATCGCTCAAAAACAAAATTCCCAGTTCACTCTTGTGATTCTTTACATTCTCGATCACCTGATGGGTCTGCGTCTCATGGACCGCAAATTCATAATCATCCATGCCGACCTGTTTAACCATCTCGACGAATGCCTTTACGGCAAAGGAATAGTGCTGCATGGACACGCTGAATTTTTTCTTGACCGCCTGCCCGATATACCGATTCTCCAGCAGTTCATACTGCTGCAGCACCTGTCTGGCATATCCGACGAATTCCTCTCCCTCCGCCGTGATCACGATTCCCCTGTTCGACCTCAAGAAGATCGTGATTCCGGTCTCGTCCTCTACCTCCTTCACAACTGCGGAAAGATTCGGCTGGGACACAAATAATTTTTTTGCGGCTTCATTCATGGAACCCGAATCCGCAATCGTAACCACCTGCTGCAACTGTTGTAATGTCATATTTTTTCACTCCTACTGCTCAAAGCAAGCAGATACTTCCTCCAAGTACTTGATGATCGGCAAATGCTGCGGGCATATCCCCTCACATTGTCCGCATGCCACACACGCGCTTGCCTTTCCAAAGGTCTTTGCCAGTTCTTCATAATTTTCCTTCTGCGGTTTCCACGAAGAATCTTTCACGATCTTTTTCTCCGTATTATACAGGGAAAAATATTTCGGGATTGCAATCTGCATCGGACAGCCCTCGGTACAATAGGAACATCCGGTACACGGAACTGCGATATCGTTTTTGATCAGTTCCGCTGCTTTCCAGACGATCTCTTTCTCCTTTTCGTCCAACGGCTTAAAGTCCATCATGTAATCGGTGTTGTCCAAAAGCTGTTCCATGCTGCTCATTCCGCTTAAGACCATAAACACCTGATCCAGACTTGCCGCAAAACGGATCGCCCAGGACGGAACGGACATCCGGGGGTGATACCCCTTAAATAATTCTTCCACAGCCTTCGGCACCTTTGCCAGCGTACCGCCCTTTACCGGCTCCATGATTATGACCGGCTTATTGTACTTCACGCAGAGATCGTAACACTTTCCCGACTGCACCTTTTCACTATCCCAATCCAGATAATTGATCTGAAGCTGCACAAATTCCATCTCCGGATGCTCTAAAAGCACACGCTCAAGCAGCTCGGCGTCCCCGTGAAAAGAAAATCCGATCTTTTTTACCAGCCCTTTTTCCTTTTTGTCCATCAACCAGTTAAAGCAGTCAAGCCTGTTGTAAACCACATAGGTATCCGGCTCGATATCATGGATCAGATAGTAGTCAAAGTAGGTAACCCCCGTCTTTTTCATCTGCTCCTCAAACACCCGGTCCCGGTCTTCCTTCTCCTTGATAAAGCCTGCATGCAGCTTCGTTGCCAGCGTGTAGCTCTCTCTCGGATAACGCTCGACCAGCGCCTTTCTTGTGGCATTCTCACTTTCAAAGCCGCAGTACATCCATGCCGTATCAAAATAAGTAAAGCCTCTCTCAATAAAAGTATCCACCATTTTTTTCGTCTGCTCAAGGTCAATACTTGTCGCTTCCTTCTCATCCAAAAGCGGCAGTCTCATTAATCCAAATCCCAATTTCTTCTGCAAGATTCCATCCTCCTATCTCAATATTTGAAATTTGTCAATATATCTCCCGGCAACCTCCTCCATCGCGGCGGAAATATCACTCGAATTTGCATTTGCCTCTGAAATGCTGCCATTTACATTGCGGAAAGAGGAATCCAGATCAACAGAGGAAGATACGATCTTTCCCATAATATTCTGCAATGTCATGATAAACAGGTTTACCCCCTGCACCAGTCTTCCGATCTCATATGATCAGCATACCTCCCGCAATAATCACGGCATTGCTATAAATATTATCCTGCTCGCCTTTTGACATTCCCAAGTTTATCTGCTGTTCCTGTATCAGACCGGATACCTTTTGCTTGGAAAAAAAATCCGCCAGAGTACCGCTCACCGCCGCCGCAACTTCTCTTGTGTTGTTTGTCTCACTTAGGCTCAGCGTGTCATTATAATGTACGAAGCTTCATCCGTGCTAAGCTCCCCGTATTTTTCCAGATATGCCTTCAGCGTTGCCGCAGACACGCTAATCTCCTGCTCCACCACCTCTTTTTCATCCTTTGTATTCATAATGCTGTGTGTCAGCAAAAGCTGCTGCATCTCCTCCTCATTAGCAGAAATGGAATCCAGCACAATGATTACCGGCACCTGTTCCGAGGCAATCTCTCTTCCTATGGAGCCAAGGTTTTTTAAACTTACCAGCTTCCGGTTAATGCCAGCAACAATAGCGGGACGATAATTTTGATTTTCAAATTTTTCATTGTATGTACCCCCCCGACCCTTTTGTTACTATTTTACCATTCCATGTACATGTTCTCAATCAATTTCGTTATTTTTAGTTTTATTCGTCCGACCTATCTTCCATTGCCAAATACCGCCTTTAAAATAAAAATCAAATGTAAAAAATGCCTTACGACAGACTTTTACATCTAACATAAGACAAATAATTTTGCTTTGCTATTGATACCGGAGGAAGAAAGCTGTTTATTCGCTGCCATTTTGTTTTTAAAATAAATCACTATGACTGCCTGTTCTTGTTAAATATAAGATTAATTCTCCATTATCAATCTCATATATAAGTAACCAGTCAGGTGTGATATGACATTCTCTACAGCCAGAATAATCACCTGAAAGCGCATGATCTTTATTCTTTTCCGGAAGCACTTCGCCATTCGCTAATTTCATAATAATAGCTTCCAGTAATTTGATATTATATCCTCTTTTTACAACCCTCTTATAATCCTTTTTAAAGGAGGAATGATACTTAATCGTCAGCATTTAAATCCTCCATCAATTCCTCAACAGAAGAATAACCCCGACTCAAGTTCCTTCCATTCCGTACATCCTCAATAGCACACATTGTCTCTGCATTAGGGATATTCATAGAAATATCAAAAGGTATTCTTTGTTCCCTGACTGCCTGTTTTGCTGATATAGTAAAAAAAGTGGTCATATCCATGCCAAGATTAGAAACAAGTTCTTGTAACTGTGCTTTCAAATCTTCATCCATTCTCATAGTTATATTAGTTGTTGCCATAACATCAACTCCTTTTTTTTAATATTACCCACGTTTTCAATCGTCAATAATTGCAACTCAAAATAAAATTAACATCCAACCATATTCCCAATAGCTTCTTCAACAGCTGCATTTAAACTTTTCCCATGCTCAATAGCATACACAGCGATATTTCTATGCAGCTCCGGGCTGATCCGCACATTAAAGGTTCCCTTATATGGTTGTTCTGGCTGTACATTACGCTCTTCACAGTCTTTTAAATACTCATCAATCGCATTTTTGAAATCCTGTTCTAATTCCTTAACAGAATCTCCCTCATATGATAACAATGATTTTATTCCAACTACTTTTCCAAAAAGGCAGCTATCTTCTTTGGAATACTCAACCGTTCCATTATAGTTCTTATATGACAACAAATTACTCATAATAAAATATCCTTTCCCAATTTCTTTATAATTTGATTAAACACATATCGTTTCAATATTCCGCTCGGATGCGGTTTATGAAAACATCAAATGTGAAACCTTTTACTTTCTTTAATAGCCTATCTATTAGTTTATCCTTCTTACTCATTCGTTATTTCTCTTTTGTATATATTTTATTACATCAGGCCAAATCTTGCAACTATTTTTAGTTGCTCATAATCATTTATTAATGTGTCTGTTTTATTCGTCCGACGGACGGAATCATCGTATAAAATAAGGATTCGTTGTATATTTTGCAAAAAATTCTCAAATAATAATAAAATAATAAGTAAGATCGGAGGTTATTCAATTTGAAGAACGTTGATAAAAAGAAACCAGTTCATACGATTCCGAAGGGCGTCTGGGAAAGCAGCCGTCCGGCGCAGGAACAAAATGAAAAAGAATACTCTTCTGCCTTGGATTTACAGGGAAATGGCTATCCTGCCGGCAAGCAAACCGCAAATGTCTACGGCGGCGGAGATATCCGCGAGATCAATCTGCCGCAGGAAAACACAAAAAACACGGCGAAGAACTCCTCCCGGTACGACGTGGAGCCTCTGCCGGAATCCTCGCGGCCCCGCAAAGATGGTCCGGGAGGGGATTGACGCCCCTCCTGCCATTGCCGTTTACTTTAATACTTTAGCGCAAGTTGGAAATAGTTATTTTTGACATAAGCAAAAGGGATGTCCCGCAGGATCAAACATGGTGACAAAATCATTTCCGCCAAATTGTACGTTTGATTTTACTGCGCCTAACGATTCCGCTTTTTTAACCATTCCCATGACATTATCCACTTGAAAGTCAAAATGCATTTGTTTCTGTTGTTTTCCTGCTTCTTCCGGCCATACAGGAGAAATATAATCATCTTCTTCGATGAATAGAAACACTATCCCGGAAGAACTGCGAACAGCGGGTCTCCCAAATAGTTCGCACATTTCCCACCCTAACAATTCACCATAGAATTTTTGTAATTTCTTTTCATCATCACAATCGACCATAACATTTCCCAGCACCACTTCGTTTTCCATACGATATCATCCTCTCAAAAACGGAATTCATTGTTTTTATCAAAAAAAAGTCTCGAAACCATTGAAAAATCAAGGTTTCGAGACTTTTTTCGAAGCAGGGGATGAGAGAATCGAACTCCCACCAA
>CAYROM010000041.1:0-17277 GCA_964425905.1 uncultured Lachnobacterium sp.
TTGCACTATGCGGATAACAAGTGGCTGAAACCCTTGAAAATACTGGATTTTACTTGTCCAACGACTTCATCGTCGGGAATTATTATACTCTTCCTTTGCCGCAGCAATCTGATCTTCATAGGAGTGAAACAGCTCCAGCTTCTGACTGATTTCTTCCAGACTTTCACACTCCATATTTTTTAGGCTGCTTTTTTGATTTTCATAAAATGCGATCTTATTATCCCGTTCCTGCTGCCTTTGCAGTTTTTCCTGCGTGCTCTTTAATCCGTTTCCCCGCAGGAGTATGCTGTTGCCGACAAAAAGACTCCCCGAACCGGATGCTCTTACAGTTCCGATATTGATTTTCATAAGCCCCTCCTATCTATGTCTCCGTCTCAAACTTTGGGGATACCAGCGACGATAAGGTTTCGGACATGGTGCCGCTGCTGGTATAGACCGTCGCTTTTCCGCCTGCGCTTGCCGCGCTGCTGCTGATCTTTGCCGCCCTTTGGGACAACTGGGCTGCAAATGAACCGGAACCTAAGAAAAGTGATTTTAGGGTTGCAATATCCGCACTCTTTAACACATCCTCATCAAGGGACAACTTGTTTCCAGAACCCACCGTAATTCCGGCCTTTGACAACAGATTCTCATTGGCGCTCACCTGTTTTACCATATAAATGGCGTTTTTCAAAACCGATTTTGTATAGGAATCCGCTAATTCATCGATCATATCATTGTAATCGGACACAAAAGAATTTACCGCTTTTGTGATAGCCTCCCAGTCATAATCGGTGGTGGCGGTTTCCTCCCCGGTGGTTTCATCCTTTGTGGTCGTAGTCTTTTTCTCCCACAGGGAATCAGACATCAATGCCTGCATCGACTTTGACAATGCGTTCGCCCCACTCTGGATCGAGGTAAGCTTGGCGGAGGAATCCGCAGAGCTGCTGTTCTTTTCGGCTTCTGCCTGGGAATAGTATGCCTTCATCAATTTTTTATAGGTTCCGTTTTTTACCATCGCATAGTCGCCCAGATCAATGCCAAAATTTGTTGATCTTGCCGCCCCCGTCTGGGAACCGAATAACCACGAATAGGAATTGTTTGTATTGATATCGTTTATGCCGCTCATATGATTTCCCTCCTTATAATCTGATATCTACCGGTCTATAATCCGCCGGGATTTCCGTCTGCTTATCCGAAGCAGCTTCCTGCTGATCCCCATTGTTTGTTTCCTCCGAAGCCGGACTCTTCGTATCGGGGTTTTGTTCTTCTTGCGTTTTTTCTTCGCCCTCTGCACTCCGGCGTGCTTCCTCTTCCGCTCTGTGAAGTCCCTCCTGAACATCGGATAGGGCGCCCATCTGCTCCTTTTCTACGTCGGCTGCCTTATCCTGCAGCACCGTAAGCTCTGCTTCCTTTTTCTCCGACGAAACGCCTGTTCCTCCATCCTGATTAATTTCAGCCTTAAGGACTTGGATCCTGCCTTCTAAGCCGGTCTTTACGCTATCCTGCACCAGCACCTGATCCATAGACGTATCCGCTGAAATGATCGCCTGCATACTTGAACCGGACATTCCTGTCCCGTTGTTTTTATCCGTCTTGTTCTGCCTCTCCCCAACGCTGCCAAGCATCTCATCCATTGTATTTTCTTTTTTCTGCCGTGCCTGTCTGCTCACTTCCATCTGATGCTGCCGCAGCTGAAGATTCAGCTCATTGATCTCCTGATTGATCTCCTGGCGTTTCTTCATCTTCTCCTCCAGAGTAAGCCCTTCCTCTGATGACAGCTCCTGCAATTCTTTCTGCTTATCAGCTATCTGTTTTTGAATGCTCCTGCTTTGGGAATCCATATTTGCATTCCCGATCTGCATCCCAAAGGACGCCCCTTTGTCCACGCTGCTGATTACCATTGCCATGTTCTCATCCTCCTTGATAAAAATTGAAATCCTTTTCCCGCCATTTTTTATGGCTTCTCAATTTTTATTTCGGCAGCTTGCTTTTTTCGATAAACAGAAATGTTGTGAAGCGGCTTTTTTCCGGTGTAAAAGAACGTAAAGCAACAAGGTCTTTTCTATGATATAAAAAATACAGGCTGTTGAAAACAGCCCGCATTTTTTACTATACCGTCTCATCCACTTTAATTCCCTTTAAGTCTGCCTCCAGAAGCTTCATGCTGTTCTTGATTTCGTCAAGACTTTTTCCAACGCCATCAGAAGCAGTTTCCTCTGTGATCTTCGTAAGCGCATCGTTCATTTCAAGATCGTCGGAATCGTTGTTTCTCGCCTTCACCACCGCTTCCTGAACCGCCTCCTTTTGCGCATCGACCATCGGATGTGACTTGAGGCGTTCCCGCTCTATGCTCTTAATGTCCTTGATATCATCCTCCATGCCAGAATTTGCATTTTCAATCTCTTTCCTCCACATGCCCGCCTGATCATTCAGTTCCAATGCCGCCTTCTGGTATTCGGTCATCGGCTGATTTAAAAGCTCCACAAGGCGATTACTCTCCTCCTCCGTCAGCGCCTCATGGGGTACGCCGTTTTTTGTGTCATAATATTTTTCCAGAATCAAAAGATCCTTTTGCTCCGCCGAGTCATCCTCCACTCCGTAGGCCTCCTGAAGGTCCTTCATGTTCTGCTCTGCAACCGCAAGCTTGGTTTTTGCTTCCGCTTTGGCGTCCGCCTGTTCCGAAAAATCCTCCTGCCGTTTTCGGATACTTTCATCGATCTTCTGATCATTCGCCCATGCATCCGAGACTACCTTGAACGCCTTCTGCTGCGCCTGCTTTCGCTTTTCCTCAATCGGGTCTTTCTGATTAAGATTTCCCACGAAAATACTCTTTCCGTCTGTTCTATTTTTATCAACGCCCGATACGCTTCCGAACATCGATTCATTTTCCGTTCTCTGATTATTTACCTGAATAGAGATTGCCATCGCGGATCCCTCCCTTTTTTATATTCCATAGCTTCTTTAAAAGATATCGGCTTCCGCCTTAATATCATTAACCCCAATCCCTTTTTCCTGCGAAGCTTCTTTTTTTGGGCCGGCTTCGCAAAGCTGAAGCATGACATCCAATATAAACCACAACTGCCCGGCTTCGTCTCTCTCTTGACGTATGTCGATTCCTCCCTGATAACGCAATGCCACATTTTTTATATTCTTTAACCCATAGCCATGGTTCGCGCCCTTTTTGCTGTATGCCGGAAGTCCGGTTTCTTCATCAATCCAAACTTCCTTTTCGATTGGATTTTTTACTTCGATCACGTAAAAGTTCTTTTTCCGATAGGAAGCAAGAACAATGCGCGCCCCGGTTTTTCCTTTCACTTCCTCCATTGCATTTAACAAAGCGTTATTTAAAATAACGCTGACATCAAAAGCGCTTAATGCAACATCCCGGGGAAAGGTATAAGCATTTGAGAAAGAAACCGACGCTTCCTCTGCCTTATTAGCATATTCGGATACGATCACATCCGTAACTGCATTTCCCGTCTTTGCAGAGGGAATCACGTTCTCAAATTGTTCCTGCAGGGTTCTGATATAGGCGACCGCCTCTTCTTTATTGCCCGTCTCCACCAGGTGTCCTATGGTCATGATATGATTTCCCGTATCGTGGCGCAATGCCCGCATGTCCGCATATAAAGCCTCCACCCTTTCAACATAGCGTTTGTTGTTGTCAAACTGTCTCTCAAGGATCGCCAGACTCTGTTCCTCCTCCTGACGGCTCTTTATATCCTGATAAAATGTTACAAGCACAAGGATCACGGCATAGGACAGCAGATAAAATGCAAAACGGTATCCGTTTGCCGGAATGCTCTTCTGGATCGTGCCGTTTAATATTCCTTCGCTCCACAAATCGTAATAAGCCGAAGCCAAAGGCTTTACCATGTTGATCGCGATCGCCGGCACAAGCATCAGGATCAGCTCCCGCCATGTCATATTTTCATATTTTCTTTTGTATACCCGATGGAGCATGTTTCCCGCAATGCACATAAACAGAATGTTTCCCCCTGCCCATATGATCTGCTGTATGGCAAATTCGATCATGATCGCCGGAATGCTCACCTGAAACAGTTCTATGCCCGCCGTTACATCGCACAAGAAAAAGCTCACCTCCGAAAATACCCCGGCTACCAGCCAGCGCATGACATAAAAAATGACGCATAGAAATATCTTTTGCTCCATGTTCCTGTGATCCATGCTGTATATTAATATAAAACAGCAGGCAATCGCAAAACCTCTGGCAAAACCTCCGCTCATCTCCCACGGAACCATATACAGCGCCAGCGTAATAAACGAATACAAAACCCCCGCAAGATAGGCCGTAAGGTTTTTGCTTAAAAAGGGTTTGAGCCAAAGGGCCAGACAATACCCTGTAAACAGCATGATAAGATACAAGGGGCCCTCACCTACCAGCATGAAATATATGGCCACAGGTTTCATCCGTTCTCCTTCCCTTTTACCGTGAAATGTAAAAATGCTTTGACAAATTCCGGGTATTTCGCCTTTGCCATAATCACTTTTCCTCTTTCCAATGTGATCGATGAGGCGTCATACTTTACGACATATTGCAAATTCACCAGATACGCCCTATGGGGGCGGAAATAGCTTTCTCCCGCAAGCTTTTCCAGATCAGACAATTTTCCATAGTATTCTATGGTTTCATCTATGGTATGTATCATGATCTTCCTGTTAAACACCTCCGCATAAACGATATCCTTAAAATATACCTTTCTGTGGGTTCCTCCGATAGAGACCAGCACAGACCGGCTTTGCCCTTTAACTTTTGCGCCCTTATCGGCAAGCTCCTTTGCCCTCCCCAATACCTCGGCGAATTTTTCATCGGAAAAGGGTTTTACCAGATAATGAAAAGCGCCTACGTCAAAGGCCTGAAATACATATTCCTCCGCCGCTGTCACAAAAATAAGAACCGTATCTTTGTGATTTCTACGGAATTGCCGCGCGGTCTCCATTCCGTTTTTGCCGGGCATCTGTATATCCAGAAAAAGTATCTGCGGACTATACGTGCTGTTCAGCAGTTCTTCTCCGGAAGAAAAGCATTCAATCACCGCATCCGGCAATAGCTTTTTCACCTTTTTTGCCAGCATTTCACATATGTTCTTTTCATCGTCGCAAATTGCAATGTCCATATAATCACCCTTCGTCTCATCGGATTATTGCAAAGCAATAATCCGATGAGATAAAACAAGCCCCTGACATTCACAGACTGCCAAGGGCTTATTATTGCAAATGGCAGTACAACCATTCATAATTATATCGTATATTCCTTATGTTTTCTTTAAGCTGATGTTGCGAAACATCTTTTTTTTGTTGTGAAACCTGTTTTTAGGCCTGCGCCAGTTCCGCCAGAATATCTACACACCTTTCATATCCAAAGAAGCTTTTTGACACCCGAATCCTAAAAAAGGAAAAAGCGTAAACCCGGATCTGGATCTACGCTTCTCGCTACTCGATATATGTATTATATCAGATGTTCACAGATTTTTTCAGTAAAAAATTGATCTGTCCGGCACTCTGCGAGTACCGCTTTTTTCTACTGCTGCGACTGATTTGCCTGCTGTGCTGCGGCGTCCGGCGCTGCAATATTCTGATTCTGCTGCGGCTGCGGAACGGAATTCTGATACTGCTGCGGCGCAACATTCTGCTGCGGAGCCTGTGCATTATAGACATTCTGCTGCGGAGCCTGCTGATAGTACTGTCCGTTCGGCTGTGCCTGCTGCTGATACGGCTGCTGGTATGCCTGCTGCGAAACAACTCTCTGTACGATGATTCCGTATGCCCAGTTTGCAAACTTGCCTGCAAGGGGAATATTTGCATCCTTTCCCTTTGAAGTATTCACGATTCCGATGATGCAGAAGATAAATACGATAAGGCTGATGATGCTGCTGATGACGGAAAGGATCGTCGACCATATGGTTCCGATAACCGGAACCCTGTAAAAGAAATCAAAGATCCCCAATACGCTGCTCAACAGACTGTTTACGATGCATAAGCAAAATGCCTGAATCACCTGTCTTGTCGTAAACTCATCCTTTTCCGCAATAAGTACAACTCCTGCAAGCAGGAACAGTAAAGTACTATATCCTAAAAACGCAAGGATAAATGCCAGCGTACTGTAAAAACATAACCTTATTCCTAATTTGCCCTTTTCCATTTTGAAAATCCTCCTGTGTGATTATATGTGTTTCCACAAATCATTATACGACTTATTACTTTTTTGTCAATTAGAACCGTCTACAAAACACACAGGCAGAGAGCTTGCCCTATAAGTTTGCGCACTTTTCCCGGAGGAGGGTTCCGCTTATCAAAAGCGCCGCCGCTCCCGCCAGCATCCATCCGATAAAGTCAAAGCTGTTTCCCCTCATCTGAAACAAGGCAAACTTCCATAAATATTTTGCCGCGCCCAAATTGACAACATAATACAGCACCGCCATCATGTAACCGATGACGATCTGATTCGTGACTGCGGAAAAGAAAAACGCAATGCTCCCCACAAAAAGGATTTCCGCATAGGCGCCCCCCAGAAGGAGTCCTGCGTCAAACCGGCTGTTTCCCCACCGCATACCAAGCAAAAAGCCTCCTATCACGATAAGAAGCGCCAGCATAGCCATCAGGAGTCTGATCCATATAAGCCTAAAGACGGACAGCGCCTTACTCTTTTCGATCTGCCAGATTTCCCTGTCCTGCTCCGGCAATAACAGCGGCGCAAACAGAAAAATTCCTGCAAAAACCGCATATCTTTCCATGATTGTCGCACAGCCGGCCGCGTCCAGATTCCGGTAGCTTACGACCGCCCCTGAAAGCAGATAAAATACTGCGGCAAGGAGCAAATGCCATTTATAGGAAAATCTTGTAAAACTGATCGCGAGAAAGAAATCCCCTGCCAGCTTTCCCGGCCCTATTTTCTTTTCACTATCCACGGGATCTTCCCTCCATTCTTTCTTTTCCAGTTGTAGATACCGACGGCGATGAAGAGAAGTATCACCGCCAAGGCAAAATAATACGCGCGGTTTAAGTACAGATCTCTGCACTCCCCCATAAAATCGGAATAACCGCCCATCCTGTTCCACCGGACGATCAGGCGGAGCTTGAAATCACCTGTCAGAGCAGCCGCAGACATAAGGCTCGCCAGCCCCCAGAACACCTGGATAACGATCGCTGCAATGCCTCCCGCCAGCTCGCAGATGCAGCAGGCCAGCGCCAGCGCCACCATAATCTCCGGCAAAAGCCATACGAAAGGAATCCAAATAAAGGCAAAAATATCCACATCTATCCCGAGCTGCTGCGCCACATATACATACGGCATCTCAATCACGAACGCCATGATCACAACAGGAAGAAACAGCATGAACACGTTGGCAAAATACCGGCTCAGCATGATTTTTAGCGATGAGGCCTCCTTTGCAAAAATGACGTCACAGGCCTTTGCCCTTTTGTCCCTGATTCCGACCGCCACGCCCAAAAATATTGCCAAAAATGCCAGCGTAATCCCGGCATAATCACAGTATAGCCTCATCAGGGCCCTTGTAACCCGGTCTTTTTGGCATAATTCTTCAAACTCTTCTAGGGCAGCCTCATAGGTCATCCGGACGAATGCTGAATTTTCATAACGGCTCTTTTCATAGGATGAGCCTCTTCCGACAATCTCACACACGCGCTTCATGTCCTGTTCGAACATCTCATAGGTATAGCCGTCTGCCGGCGCGATCCCATAGGTTTCCCATGCAATATAGGATTCCATTTCATCGCGATAGTCCACAGTCTCAAAATATTCGTTATAGTTTTCTATCAGTTCGTCCCAGGATTTCCCGCTCGCACTTTTCAGGATCTGCTTTATTTCCTCCAGCTCCTCTTCATCAAGCTTTACCTCTTTGTAAAAACCGGCGGGATAAGTGGCAAATACGCCGTCCCCCGCTTCTATGAACAGCGCTTTCAGCGTCTGCTCCATGATCAGCTGCGGATTATCCGTTTCCGTTACACCATAAAGGCCATAATAAGTCTGCCCCGGCTCCGGCGCGTCCAGCGAATCCATCACCTCTCCATCCCACATCTGGGAAGTGATCGTTATGATAAAGAATATAATGATCAGCCAGTATAACAGACTGCGGAAGGTCTGCCGGCATTCCTTTTTAAACAATGTCCCAAACATAGCACACCTCCTAATCCCGATCCGCCTGATGCATCATATAAAGATACGCGTCCTCAACATCGGCACCGCATCTTTTAGCATTTTCAAAGGGAATCCTGTCCGCAACTATCTTTACGTTGGACACGCCTCCCGCAGAAAGGATGCCGGTCACAAGATGCTCTTTTTTTATCTTTTCCACCTCGTTCGCAGGAACCGCAATGGTATAGACCTTTCCCTCCACGGTCTTTAACAGATCCGTGACTGTGCCGCGATAGAAAATACTGCCCCGGTTTAAGATCGCAATATTCTCACAGGTTGCCTCTATATCCCCCACAATATGCGTGGACAAAATAACAATGCGATCCCGGGCAATTTCACTCAATAGATTCCTAAAACGCACCCGTTCCTCCGGGTCAAGACCGGCTGTTGGTTCATCCACGATAATCACTTTGGGATCGTGGATGATCGCCTGCGCAATCCCAAGCCTGCGCTTCATACCCCCGGACATGGCCTTTACCTTTGTCCTCTGGGAATCCCAAAGATTCACTTTTTCTAAAAGTTCGGGAACCCTTGCTTTTCTCTCCTTCCTTTCCAATCCCGACAGAACAGCCAGATAATCCAGCGCCTGATATGCGGTCATATTCCCATACATAGAAAAATCCTGGGGCAGATATCCGGTCATCCTGCGGATCTGCCCGGTCTGTGTAACGGGAATTCCGCACATCGTTACCGTCCCCTGACTTGGTTTCAGCAGGGTCGTAAGGATCTTCATCAAAGTGGTCTTACCCGCGCCGTTTGGTCCAAGGAGACCAAACATTCCGCTTCCTATTGTCAGATTCACATGGTCTAGCGCCTGCTTTTTTCCGAAATTTCTCGACAGGTCCTCCATCCGAATCTCCATTGTATTTGCCATATAAGCAATCCTCCTATTTCCTTTTGGGAATATCTTATCCTGCAATTCTCTATAATTTCCCTATAAAAACAGTTCGATTCCAAAATCTGCAATGGCAATGCCCCCGCCCTTTAGACTATTGACAAGCATTAATGATCCTGCATGTTTTTCTGCCAGCAGCCGGCAAATGAACAGACCGATGCCAAAATGCTTTTTACTATTGTTCTTTTCTGTATAATATGGCTTACAAGCATTTTTCAGCGCCGAATCCGAAAAGCCCTTTCCGTCATCCTTTACCGTCAGCCGGATACATTGATTTTCGATCCGCAGATCCACGCTGATCGTTTCCCTCGCATAGACCATGGCGTTCGACAGCATATTTTCAAACACCTCGCATATAAGATCCGCATCCACAAAAAATTCCGTATTTCCGCCGTCGCTATTTCCCAGCCATAAAAGCCGGATTTCTTTTTCCGTCCGGTTTCCGATTCCGCTTACGATATCCTCCAGACGGTGCCAAAGGTACTTGAGCGTCCGCCGCTGTCCGTTCATCTGCAATTCTTCCATTCGCTGAATCCTTGACATGGTTTTTGAAAATTCGTACAAACGCTCCTCCTGAAACCTCATAAGTTCCAATTTCTCCAGCAGAATTTTTTCATCCACCTGTTTTTTCGGCACGCGCCGCAGCAAAAATTCCGTGTATCCCTCAATTACCGTGAGAGGTGTTCTCATATCATGGGCAAAAGCGGCATTGACCTGTCTTTGTTCCTCCTGCATTTTCCAGATCTGCTTTTTCTCCTCCACCAGCCGCTTTCTCATCTTCTCAAACTGTCTGCACATCTGCCCCATCTCGTCGTCATTCCCATAGTTCACCTCGATGTGGCAGTCCCCCGACTCCATTGCCCTCGCGGATCGGTCGATTGCCTCCAGCGCCGGTCTGATCCGATTCCGGACAAAAAGCTTTGCCGTTACAATCGAGCCGATGACAAAAAATCCCCCCGCGGCATTATACAGAATCCTATAAAGCAGTATGACCAGTTCTTCCATCCGGTCTCCCCTTACCACAAGAAAGTATTGACCGGACAATTTTCCAATATGATCCATATTTCCACGGGTGACCATATAAGCAAGCAGCCAGCTTTTGGCAAGCATGCGGGTAAAAAGGCTAAGCGCCAGCACCCCCAGCAGCATTACGACCAGATATCCTATAAGACATTTTTCCAGAGAGGAGTTTTTTATAATCTTTTGTATTTTTTCCCGCTTTTTCTCTAGCCAATCCATTTGTATCCCACTCCCCATACCGTCTGGATGTAATCCTCTCCGCCATCCATCTTTCCAAGTTTATTTCTGATTCTTCTTATATGCTCCGTGACGATGGATGCATCCGCACTTCCATCGTACCCCCGCGTTTTTTCATAAATCCTCTCCTTGTCAAAGACCTGTCCTTTGTTCATCAGAAGAAGCTCCACGATCAAAAACTCGGTTTTTGTAAGGTTTAGATCGGTCTGCTTCTTTAAAATGCGGGCTCCCGTGACGTCTATGGTCAGATCGCCTGTCATATAGACCTTATTTTTCCTCTGCCGACGCTCCTCCCGCCGCAGATGCGCCGCCACCCGCTCAAGCAGTTCTTCCATATGAAACGGCTTTGTTATATAGTCATCTCCTCCTGCGCGGAAACCGCGGATGCAATCCGCCTCGTCTGTCCTCGCCGTCAGAAAAAGAATCGGACAGCTGACATGATCCCTGATCTTTTCGCAGAGACTGTAACCGTCCAGATCCGGCATGTTGATATCAAGCAGTATCAGATCGGGAGTCTTTTGTATACTCTGCAATGCCTCCCCGCCGCTTTCCGCCACATAAACCTCATATTCCTCCATGGAAAGCTCATCCTTTAAGAGCCGGCAGATGTCCCGCTCATCATCCACGACCAGTATTTTTTTCATCATGCATTCCTCTCAATTCAGATATTTTTTTATTATAAATCCGGGTGTCAAAAGACATCTTTTGACACCCGGATTATTATATTATAAAAATATCTATTTTTCATCTATTCAATTCCTTTTTCCCTTATTTCTCCAATGTCCGCACCTCCTATCTCTTTCACCCATGTCCTGATTTGTTCCAGCAGTAACCTCATATCGATCTTTGAGAAATCCGTGGTATCAACCTTAATCTGTCCGTCACCCATCGCAAATGTATCAAATCCCCTATGCTCTATTCCATACAGATAATCCTCATACCGTATGGATGCCGCCCGCAATTCCTCGATGCTTCGTAATTCTTTTTCAGGATAGCAGTCATTCACCACATGACCTCTGTGTCTGTCAGGACTGACATTTCTTTCCAAAAAGCGTTGATAAATCGTCCTGTAATCACCTGTCAGCGTAATAGTGAGTGCGGCATAGTGATACTTTGACAATAATGCCTCCAGTTCTTCCTTGGAACTGTTTTCAAAATTATTCTCTAAGATAAAAGATTGTCCTGCTTTCATAAGCTGACCTGCAGCATAATACATAATTTCCATGCCGGCAATTCCGAGATTTACTTTTTCTTCTCTTGACCGGAAGCCGACATTGTCGAATAGCAATTCTTTAATCGTGTCCTTTGAAATAACCGGCAGCTTCAATCTTTCTGATATAGCTTCCGCCATCGTACTTTTTCCCGCTGCCGGAATTCCTGTCACTAATATACAATACATTTGTTCACACTCCTTATTACTCATATCTGCGATATTCGGCAACTATTTGAACCCATTGCCGTATGTCCTGATATTTTACATTCATCTGTTCTAAATAGATGTCTGGTATGGAAATTCCTACGAGCATTTCATTCCGCTATCAATCTGAACGCCGATCTGCACAATGCGGAGCAGGGTTTCATATGCCTCCACGCTTTTTTCATCCATGCTCCCCGGACGCCCGGCGTTCTCCAAAAACGTGCATAATGCCAGAAATTCCGCCTGACAGAGCATAGATACCTCTTTACTGCCGTATCTTCGTTTTGTAAGCCCTCTCCGATAAAGCTCATCATAGTACCGAACCGCATAGGAGACGCTGAATTCCAGATACTCCTCTTTTTTGCGGGCGTAATATTCCGGATCTCCATGCAGCACAATCATCTGTAATACCGGAAAATGATCCTTAAATTTTGCAAGCATCTGAACCGATGCTTTTTGCCGGAACAAATCGAGCAATTCTCCATCTGTCTTATTCTCCAGATCATCGGGAAGCAATTTTCCGCATAGACGCCCTCTGATATCCGACAGAAAGCATTTCTTCCTCTGCCGCCTTTAGTATCCGCTTTCTTGTTATTTCCTTTGACTGACGCATGCTTCCCCCTTTGAAATCTGCAAGACATCTTTCTTTTGGATTCCTTATCATACAAATCGGATTTGGTAAACAACGTTTACCAAATCCGATTATAACACTCCTCTGATCGATCTACAAGCTTATTGCAATCCTACACCTTCCAGCCGGCGGCCTGTCTGCGCTCCACTACGAAGCGGCGGTAAATGCCGTCCTGCTCCACCAGCTTGTCGTGGGTTCCCTGCTGGACGATCTTTCCGCCGTCCACCACAAAAATGCAGTCGGCATTTTGTACCGTTTTCAGACGATGGGCAATCATGATGACCGTCTTGTCATGTGTCAGCTCTCCGATTGCCTCCACCAGCTCTTTCTCATTTTCGGGATCCACGTTTGCGGTCGCCTCATCCAGAACAATGACCGGAGAATCCTTCATAATGGCGCGGGCAATGGTGATACGCTGGCGTTCTCCGCCGGAGATGGAAGCGCCCCCTTCCCCGATCAGCGTATCATACCCTTGGGGTAATGCCATAATGAAATCATGGCAGCGTGCCTTTTTGGCGGCGGCAACGATCTCATCCATGGTCGCCTCCGGTCTGCCGAACCGGATATTATTTGCAATGGTATCCGAAAACAAATACGTGCGCTGGAATACAAAGGAGAAGTTTCGGATCAGGCTGTCGTAGCTGTACTCCTTTACATCCCTGCCGCCTAAGGTGACCCTTCCGCCCTGCACATCCCAGAAGCGCGCCATCAGGCTGCACAGCGTGGTCTTTCCGCTTCCGGAAGGCCCGACGATCGCCGCCGTTGTTTTTTCGGGAATCGTCAGGGACACATCCTCCAGGATCTTTTTCTTTTCATAGGAAAAGTCCACATGCTCCAACGCGATATCATAGCTTTTCGGAAGAATCTCTTTTCCATCGGTGTCCATCGGTTCCACACGCAAAATGGCGTTTGCTTTTTCTACGCCGATATCGATGGAACGGAACAGAGTGGAAAAGCTTCCTGCGCTGTCCAGCTGCTCAAACAGGATAAACGAGCAGATCAGCATCAGAAGACAGTTTTCCAGAGGCATGGTTCCATCAAACCAGAAGACCAGCGCTCCGGCACATACTGCTACGCCGGTAAACTTGTTGGCAATAAATTGCAGAAACATAAATGCCACCGAGGGCAGTTCCATGGCAAAGGCAGCTTTCCGGCTCTCCTCCACCGCTCCCTGCACCTGGGTTGTAGAATCCTCTGTCAGGTCAAAGTTTTTTACCTCGGCAATTCCCTGCACATACTCCAGCACCTTTGTTACCAGACGTTCATCCGCATTCATCTTGCGCTGGGATACTGCCTGCTCTTTCTGCTGCATCAGGGCATTGATGCACAAAAACACGAAAAGCCCCGCCCAGGTGATAAGACCCATGCGCCAGTCATAGATCAGCATCATGATGGCAATGATCCCGGTTGTCAAAAATCCCTTCGTCGTGATCATGACCACCCGGGTCGCCACATTTGCCATATTTTCCATGGTATTGGTGGTAACGGAGGTCACTTCCCCCAGACTGTTTGCCTGAAACCACCCCATAGGCAGGTAGCGCAGATGCTCGGCAATCTCGATACGCTTGTTAGCACAGGCGCGGTATCCCGCCTTTGTCTGCAGCATTGTGGACTTCATATTAATGAGGATGGTCGCAAGAACGGAACCGACAACGATTCCAAAGCCTGCCCACAGTATCCCCATCGTCACATTGTCATTTAACAGCGCCCGGATCACAAGGTAAGCTGCCGGAATACGCATGGCGGAACAGATTGCGCTGAGCACGCCCAGCCATATGGATGTATCAAACATTTTGCGGTTGTCTTCCCCGCAAAAAGCAAAAAATTTTTTCAGCGTCCGAAACATTTAAGCCACCTCCCCATCGTTGTCTTTCACGCTCATGTGGGCTTCCCACATTTCCTTATACAGCGGACAGCCCGAAAGCAGTTCTTCCTGCGTGCCCTGCGCTAAAATGCTTCCATCCTTCACCACAAAAATACAATCCGCATCCGCCACCGTAGACAGGCGGTGGGCAATCACAAGAAGCGTTTTCCCCTTGATCAGCCGTGCCAATGCGGACTGGATGAGCGCCTCATTCTCCGGGTCCGTATAGGAGGTCGCCTCATCGAGAATGATGACCGGGGCATTTTTCAACATCGCCCGGGCAATGGAAATCCGCTGGCGTTCGCCGCCGGACAGATGTCCGCCGGAAGAACCGCACACCGTCTGATATCCCTTTTCCAGACTCATGATAAAGTCATGGCAGCCGCAGGCCTTTGCCGCAGCGATGACCTCCTCGTCCGACGCCCCTTTCCTTCCCATTCGGATGTTATCCATAACGGTAAGGTCGAACAGATAATTGTCCTGAGATACATAGGCAATGCGGTCCGTGCATTCCTTTAGCGGAATCGTGCGGATATCCACACCTCCCAGCGTAATGCTGCCGCCGTCCACATCCCACAAAGAGGCGATCAGACGGGCAATCGTAGTTTTTCCGCTGCCGGAGGGCCCGACCAGCGCATTCACGGTTCCCGGCTCAATGCGCATGCTCACCCCGTGCAGCACTTCCTTTTCGTGATGCCCCAAGCCATCCTTTGCGCTGCCCGCCTCTGTCTGCTTTTCAGTTTCATCGGAATCTGCCTTATAAGAAAAACGAACATCCTTCAGCTCAATGGCATTGTCCTTTGGCAGAGCCTTTGCCTTTGCGGGACGCTGTAAATCTTTGCCGGATAGGATCTCTGCCACTTCGCCCACGATCGTTCCCACCTGTGCCAGATCATCCGTGTAAGAAAACGCCGTGATCAGCGGCTGCATAACGCCAAAGGACAGGATGATGACGGTGATAAAAGTTTCCGCCGTCAGGGTTTGGTTCCGGAACAAAAGGCATCCGACCGGAAGAATACCGATCAAGGTAGACGGAAAGACCGCCATCCCTGCCGACTGGCCAAAGATACAGCTTCGCATCCATTCGATGAAGCAGTCCGCCCCCTCCTTCGCCGCCGAGACAAACTTCGCGTAACTGGTCTTCGACTGTCCGAAAGCCTTAATGACCTCGATCCCGTTTATGTATTCCACCGCCGTATCGTTTAAAGCCTTGGTTGCGTTTACCGCGCGCTGGAATTTCTCTTCATAGCCGCGGAACATGAACAGAAAACACAGCGCCCCCAGCGGCAGAACGATAAGCGTCGCCAGCCCCATGCGCCAGTCCACGAAAAACAGCAGCACCAAAACCGCAATAGCTCCGACAATATTGGAAGTCATTTCCGGCACCATGTGGGCAAGGGTCGTCTCGATGGAGTCCACCCGCTCCACAATGATGTTCTTATAAGAGCCGGAGGATCTTTCCAGCACCGTGCCAAGCGGCAGGGTTGCCAGCTTGTTCAAAAGACGCCCTCTGATATCCGCCAGCACATAAAAGGTTGCATGGTGGGACAGCGTGGTGGAAACCGCATGCAGCAGATAGCGCAGCCCCCACCAGAGCCCCATGGCAGCGCAGCATTTCAAAGTCCATGCCCGGTCCGCCGTACCGCCCACCAGCGCGCCGATCAGCTCGATCATGATAAAGTACGGTACCAGCGAACAGGCAACCCCTCCCAGCGCCGCCAGTACACTCAGCAGATATTCCCCCTTTCTCGGGCCTGCCAACTCCGCCAGCCAGGAAGCCGCAGAGCACTTTTTCGTCTTATTACTCATGAAAATCATCTCCTTTTAGATTAGTCTTGACTAACTCATTGTTTTAAGAAAAGTGTGCCATTAAAAACTCTATTAGCACACTCTTACGGAACTCAAAGTCCGGTGATCAAACGCCAGCCCGGTGTAAAGAAATCCAGTATCGTTCTCAGATAACGCTCCGCGTCCGCCCTGTCATACCCATGCTCGATGGGCTGCAGCAGCGCCGCCATATAAGCGCTGATCAGCATATGCATTTCATCCCGCCTGATTTCCCGGACAGACATTCCCCGCTCCTTGCAGGATTGCAGAAAATGCATCATTTCATCGGTGCTTTCCTCGATCATATCGTGGACGAGATGCTCATAGGGCGTCCCTGCCGCACGGCAGATCAGCAGTTGGAATACCTCCGGCTGCGCATACATGACATCCAATACGATACGGGCATCGTTCATTTCCTCATCAAATTCCCACATCAGCCCGGTTTCCTCCTGCTCTAAGGCATGATAACTGGACGTCACGTGCTTCTCTCTCCATTTTTTCAGTTCGTCAACGGCAGGCTGCACCAGAGCAGCAAACATATCCTGCTTGCTGGCAAAGTGGCGGTACAGCGCGGCAGAGGTCATTCCCACAGCATCTGCCACCTCCTTCATAGACGCCTGTTCAAAGCCCTTTTCCCGGAATTCCTGCATCGCTGCCCGGACAATTTTTTCGTGGCTTTCTGTCTTATCCCGCGGCATACGGGTCCCTCCTTCCTGCCGTTTTCTTTTTGTTAATTGCGTTAGCTAACACGATTAACTTACGCCTTGTTTTCTGTTTTGTCAAGTCCATTCTACCGGAAACTGTTTGAAGAAATGCATTTTAGACCCTGCGCCGTTCCGGAAATCCAAGGGCGTCCTTAAAATCCGTTCCAGTTTTTCTTTTTCAATTTCCGCATCCTTGTATTCTCTGATGAAAGATATATTGGCAGCCCAAAGCTTAAATTCTTCTGCAGTTTCGTAGCGATTTCCTTTTCATGTATTTTGTTCATATAAATCGTATAACCGACACCAAGAATAATAACTGTCAAAAATATAAGCGCTGTCCAATCTAAAAATAGCTAGTCGTTGGTTTTATGTATTTTATTCCAACAGCCCCTTCACTATCTTCTCAATAAATTAATTCTATTAAAAATGCGGATAAAAATGCCGAAAATCCTCTATTTTCAAATAGATACGGATTTTCGGCATTTTCTTAAGAGTGGACCAGACGGGAGTCGAACCCGTGTCCA
>CAYROM010000042.1:0-16273 GCA_964425905.1 uncultured Lachnobacterium sp.
GCTTTGCTCTGCCCTCTTCGGTCTTATACTGCAGCATTCTCTTCATTGCCTGATCAAAATCCACTAAATGTCCGTCAAATTCCGGTCCGTCCACGCAGGCAAATTTCACCTTTCCGTCTACGACCAGACGGCACGCACCGCACATTCCGGTTCCGTCCACCATGATCGGATTCATGGAAACAACCGTCGGAATCTCCAATTCCTTTGTCAGCATACATACGAACTTCATCATGATCATCGGACCGATCGCTACACATACGTCATACTGGTTTCCGGCATCTACAAGAGCCTGAAGCTGCTGGCATCCGTTCCCGTGGAAACCATATGTACCGTCGTCGGTTGCTACATAAAGATTTTTAGCAACGGATTTCATCTCCTCCTCATAAAAAAGAAGCCCCTTATTGCGGAAACCTAAAATAACATCGGCGTTCACCCCGTGTTCTTTTAACCATTTTACCTGCGGGTAAACCGGAGCAGTACCAAGACCGCCTGCGATAAAGATGATATTCTTCTTTTTCGTTTCCTCCAGATTTTTCTCAAGACAAAGCTCGGACGGACAGCCCAGCGGTCCTACGAAATCCTCCAGAGAATCTCCTTCCTCCAGTTCCATCATGCGCTCGGTTCCTGCTCCAATCGTCTGAACCACGATCGTGATGATTTCTTTTTCCCTATCATAATCACAGATAGTAAGGGGGATACGTTCTCCCACCTCATCTACCTTTGCAATGATAAACTGTCCCGGCAGGCACTCCCTTGCTACGCGGGGAGCTTTGATATCCATCAGTATGATCTGGTCTGCCAATTTTTCTTTCCGAACGATTGGATACATAACATTCCTCCTAGTGTTTTCTCTAATCCCTGTAATTGCATCTTTTGATTTCCATGCACTTCTACTATAATAAAGGAATTTTTTCATTATGGCAATCATTTTTTACAAATAAACTTTTCACTTCAGTAGAACGATTGATTATAGTTATTTCCTTGTTTTTTCTAAATTACGTGCTATAATATTCTTATGGAAGCATAGCTCAGCCGGGATGAGCGTTCGCCTCACACGCGAAAGGTCACGGGTTCGAGCCCCGTTGCTTCCATTTTTTTGCCCTATCTTCCTCACTTTATGTCATAGAAAATCAGGAGCGACAAAGTATTTCTTATGAGGGTTCGGGATTGGAAAGATGCCTTTTGACACTCGATCCTATGAGAGAAAAAACTATCACCATGCATGCATAGTGATAGTTCATAAAGACCCTGTCGCATAATTAACGTCAAACTTCTTTTGACAAAAGGATCCTGTCGTTATCCAGTTCTTTTCCTGCGTTTACCGCAAACTGCTCCAAAAGGTCATCCACCGTCATTCCTTCTCTCTTTTCGCCTTCCACATCAAGTACGATCCTTCCGGAATCCATCATGATAGTCCTGTTGCCAAGCTCCAGCGCCTGATGCATATTGTGGGTAACCATCAGGCAGGTAATCTGTCTCTTAGCCACAATGTCCTTCGTCAGCTGCAGCACCTTTTCCGCCGTTGCAGGATCAAGGGCTGCCGTGTGCTCATCCAAAAGAAGAATCTTAGGTGTTACAATCGTTGCCATAAGCAGCGTCAGCGCCTGTCTCTGTCCGCCGGACAGCAGACCGACCGGCTGCTTCATGCGGTTTTCAAGTCCCATTCCAAGCAAAGACAGCTGCTCCCGAAACTTCTTCTTATCCGCCGAATTGATACGGCTGAAATAGGCATATCTTGAGGAGGACGAGCGCAGATAGGCAAGCGCCATATTCTCCTCGATGGTCATATGGGGAGCAGTTCCCTTGAGGGGATCCTGAAACAGGTGTCCGATCACCTTGCTTCTGACATGTTCTTTTTTGTAGGTTATGTCTTCCCCGTCCAGAAGGATCAGACCCCTGTCCACATAAAAGGCTCCCGTGATCGCATTGAAGGTCGTGGACTTTCCGGCTCCGTTGCTGCCGACAATCGTAGCAAAATCTCCCCGCTTCAAGGTGAGCGTCAAATCCTTTAAGGCGCATTTTTCATTGACCGTCCCCGGATTGAAGGTCTTAGAAACGTTTTTCATAATAAGCATATGATCCGCCATTATCTGTCTCCTCCCTTCGCACCCTCTTCCGGCTCAAGGAGTTCCTGTATGTATTTCTGGTTCTCTGCCCTTGCCCCGCGCTTTGATCTGTAAAAAGCAGCCTGTTTTTTCAGGTAAGGGAGCCCTATCGCCGCTGCCACAATGATGGAGGATACCAGCTTTAAGCACTCCGCCGGCACATTTAACCGCAATGCGATTGCAACGATAAAACGATACAGGCAGCTGCCCAGGATCACGCCGATCACGCGCTTAAACATCGATCCTTTCCCTATGAGCGTCTCACCGATGATAAGACTTGCAAGTGCAATGGTAACCATTCCGGTTCCGAGATTAATGTCGCAGGATCTCTGGTATTGCGCCAAAAGTCCCCCGGAAAGCCCGGTCAGGGCATTGGAAACGCAAAGTCCGATGACGATCATCAGCTTTGTGTTAATGCTGGACGCCCGCACCATATCCGGGTTATCTCCGGTAGCCCGGATGGACAGTCCCAGCCGGGTGTTTAAAAACACGGACACCAAAAAACCTACCACGAGAACAATCACCACCGCAAGAATGAGGGGCGCCCAGCCGGTTTGAAAGGTCTCCTTGCCCCAGGTAAAGATCGTGGTGCGCCCAAACAGATTCAGATTGGACGAAAATCCCATGGCGGCTATATTGATCGTGTACAAGCCGGTATTCACGATAATTCCTGCAAGAATGGATTGTATTCCCATTTTTGTCTGCAAAAACGCTGTGATAAATCCGGATACTACCCCCGCTCCCATTGCTGCAAACAGGGCAAGTATCGGGTGCCCCATAATGGTGACGGAGGCGCACACCGCACAGCCTAAAGTAAAGCATCCGTCCGTGGACAGATCGGCAATGTCAAGTATGGAAAAGGAGATAAACAATGCAAGCGCGACGAGCGCATAGATGCATCCCAGCTCTAGTGCGCTCTGCACAATGGATAATGTAATAATCGAACCCATATTATTCCTCGAAGCTTTCAGCCGTAACTACTGTAACAAGCTCAGAACCAAGTCCTTCAAAAACAGCCGGATCAATCCCGACTTTCTCAGCGGATTCCGTATTTACGGTGATAATACCGTCCGAAAGCGTCTGTACCGGCACTGTCCCCGGATCTGTACCGTTTACCAGAATATCAACTGCCATGTCGGCGGTTGCCGTGCCAAGGTCGCGATAGTTCACTCCGTAGCCAAGGAACGCCCCGTTCAGCGCGAAGGAATCCGCTCCCGTATAGTGAGGAATGCCCGCATCGGTAAATTTTTCAAAAATCGCGAGTTCCGCAGTCATAACCGTATTATCGGTCGGAGTAAAAACCGCGTCCACGCCTTCCGCTGCCAATGCATCCGCAGCGGCGGAAAGTTCAGCGGTTGTAGTCCCGGTCTTCTCCACATAGAGGATTCCGTTTGCATCGCAAAATGCCTTAGCCGCCTCAATGGCAGCGCTGGAGGAATCCTGGCTCTTATCATATAAAAGGCCGATCTTTTCCGTATCCGGGTTTGCCGTTACGATCAGATTCATGATCGCTTCGGTGTCAAGGGCATCGGACGTTCCTGTGATATTGGAGCCGGGAGCGTCAAGACTGTCCACCAGTCCGGTTCCTACCGGATCGGTAACTGCTGCAAAAACAACCGGGATCTGGTTATCCTCTGTCGCAGACTGCATGATCATTGCCGCCGGAGTTGCGATCGGTATGATCACATCCACCTGATCCGCAACCAAATCCGTTGCGATCTGATTCAGCACGGAGGAATCCGCCTGACCGTTTGCAGAATAATTCTCATAGTCAAAGGTAACTCCAAGCTCCTCGCCCTTCGCCTCAAGTTCCGCCTTGATTGCTGCCTCGATCTGGTCGAGGGAAGCGTCATCCACATACTTTACAATACCGACCTTATAAACGGTTTTGTCCCCTGCTGTTCCGGCTCCCTGAGCCGAATCCCCATCCGTGGAATTACCGCCGCAGCCTGCAAGGGACATTACCGCCATTGCCGCAGCCATTCCAAGCGCAATTAATTTCTTTTTCATAATCATTTCCTCACTCTCTTTGATATTTCAGCGGCGGCCGCCGCCTTTTTATTTCATCATGTGCTTCGCACATGATTGCCTTCGGCTGATACCTATGCTGCTTCGCACATGATTGCCTAACTAAAGTACACCAGCTCATCCTCCGGTTTTTCCGCCGGTTCTATGGAAACCGGGTAAAGCACCGGCCCCTTTCCTTTATACTCCCGCGCAAATTCCACATGGATCTCCGCCGTAACCGTTATCCATGAGCGGTGGGCAAGCTCATTTTCCCTTTCATACTTACACTTAAAGCCAAGAAAGGTGATATCCTCCACACAGCAGGTCATCGCAAAACGCCCCGGCACAAACACCCCTTTTTTCAGGTTTTCCGGATTATATACAAGGGCAAGGAACCGGATCTTTTTTCCCTCGTACTTTTTATAATTTTCTGCCGCATCCATATACCAGATCGCGTAATCCGCGTCCGAAAGCTCAATGACGTCCTGATCGAGGTCAAAGGGAAGTTCCTCCGGTCTCTCGTCGATGGTTCCGTCGGTCCTTTCGTATACGATCTGGGCTTTCCGGTTGATATTCTTTATCATGCGGCGCAGATGTCCCCGGTCCGTATTGTCATCCGTCCGGTTAAAGACCACCACATCTGCGGCAAAGACCTGCTCCTGCATCATCGCACGCATATTGTTTAAATACAGATCAAAGGTCGTCGAGTCCACCGTTGCCAGCGACTGTACGATTACCCAGCCCCTCGGAAGCTTTGCCTCGAGAATCTTATCCATTCCCCAGGTTCCGTTATACTCGATAAATATCTGTCCCGGCAAAAAAGAGTCGTTGATCTCCTGCAATTTTTCCGCTGTAAACTCCTGCTCAGAATCAATCGAAGTCAATTGAAAGTTTACCGTGCGAAGCTTTTCCTCATCATATTCCTTCTCTCCGTCCTCGCACATGATGATAAGTCCCTTTGCCCCGTCTCCAAAATTGTTTTCAAACAGGGTTTCCTGTACAAGGGAGGTCTTTCCGCTGTCCATAAAGCCGGTAAATAGATATACCGGAATCTCCTCTGCCATAGCTGCATCCATTCCTTTCCTGATCTTTCCATGTGTAAAACCGCACACCCCGCTTATGCAATGCCGAACAATTCTTCCAATCCGTGTCCGTCAATTTCTGTACCGATGACTACGATCCTTCCCGTATAGTCCGGCTCCCCGTCGCGAAGCTCATACTCTCCCGGGACCATATCAAAGTATATCCAGGTTCCGTCCGTGCCTTCCACCATGCCCTTCGCGCGGAGGATCCTGTCATCCTCAACAAAGCCCTTCAAAATCTCTTCCAGTTTCGCACGCTCAAACTTATGCGGAGTTTCCTTGCCCCAGCTCGTAAATACATCATCCGCATGATGGTGATGATGTTCATGGTCATGGTCGTGATCGTGGCAGCCACAGGTGCAATCTTCACCATGCTCGTGATGGTACTCGTGCTCATGCTCCTCGCCCTCATGTTCGTGATGGTGCTCGTGCTCATGCTCCTCGCCCTCATGCTCATGATGATGATGGTGTCCATGCTCCTCGCCCTTGTGGTCGTGATGGTGCTCGTGCTCATGCTCCTCCTCGTCATGGGCGTGGCGCGCTTCCGCCAGCACCTTCATCTCCAGATTGTCCTGTCCCTCGATCACCTTCAAAATCTGCTCGCCGGTAATCGAACTCCAATCGGTTGTAATTATGGCAGCCTTTTCATTCAGCGCCTGAATCTGCTTTACGCAGAATTCCAGCTGCTCCGGCGTTGCACTCTGGCTGCGGCTCAGAATAACAGTTGTAGCATATTCGATCTGATTGTTGAAGAACTCACCGAACGCCTTCATCTGCTTACTTGCCTTTAACGCATTTACGACCGTGACAAGGGCGTTGAGCTTGACATCCTCCTCCTTCTCAATATCGATCACCGACTTCATAACATCCGATAATTTTCCAACTCCGGAGGGCTCGATCAAAATGCGGTCCGGATGAAATTTATCAATGACCTCATGAAGATTCTTGCCAAAATCACCGACCAGGGAGCAGCAGATACAGCCGGAGTTCATCTCCGTGATCTCAATTCCCGCATCCTTTAAAAAACCGCCGTCGATACCGACCTCTCCAAACTCGTTCTCGATCAATACGATCTGCTCGTCTTTAAAGCTTTCCTCAATCATTTTTTTAATGAAAGTTGTCTTTCCCGCTCCGAGAAAGCCGGAAATAATGTCAATTTTTGTCATGTCTTATCTCTCCTATCCTTCCTATACTCATCTGGTTTCTGCCAGAATTACAGTCAACAACATTGTATTTTACTATTATTTGCAGAAGAATGCAAATCATTATGAGGATTTCATTTTCCCTATTTCAATACATTCCTCAAAAGATGAAAGCGCACTCTGTCCCGATTTTCCGGCTTCACCAGATAGTACACAAAGCTCTCAAGGATCTTATACTTATGAAATCCCCGGCCATCGATCTTAAAATTGCAAAAACCGGCGCCATAATACCGTCCATACAAATCCTCCGCTGATATAAAAGAACGATTTTCCATGATGCTGTAAAAATCCCGGTTGATATTGCTGCACCTGTCAAATTCCGATTCCGTAAACTCCAGCTGGCATCTTCCCACCTCGCGGTAATGCTCCTGCCTTCTGGGACAATCATCCGCGCAATAGTGGTTTACGATCAGCTCGATCTTCTCCCGGTGCTTTAGATGAAACAGCTCTTCCCTGTAATTCATTGTGGAATCCAGCACCACAAGGCGGTAATCCTTATTAAGCTCCTCTTGGATGGAAGCCATATCCTTAAGACATTTCGTGGTGGAGGAAACGACCGCATAGCCGGGATACATCTTCCGGATAAATTCTTCCAGCAAAGGCCCGTTGACCAGTACCTCATTTTTGCCGTTATCTCCCAGCTCCATACACAGATTGCAGAAAGTATCCATCAAATGTACCTCCTGCAGCATCGGATTTGTAAAGGTATACCGGATCGCGATCCCACGCCTGTTATATTCCTCCACCGCATAGGCTATTTCCTGTTTGGTACAGCTTCCGAGAACTACTCTCCCGCCGTTCCAGATGCTTCCCGGAAAGCACCCGTAGGCGGCGCCTATGCGGATGTTATCATAAAACAGTTCCGGATTTTCCTCCATCATATCCGCCAAATACGTTATCAGCCGGAAATTCTCGTAAAAGCCCGGCAGAAAAAAATTGATCTTCTCCATTCCCATTATCCGCTCTTCCTATCGCAATCCCTTGTCTCCGCAACACCTTCCGAGGCAGCAGCCCTCTTTGTCGGGCCGGTCCCGGAGGCATTTTTGCCATTTAATATATCGCGCCTTTGTCCCTTTAAAATAATATCATCCACAAAAAAATCAAATTTTCAAACACTTTCCATTTTTCACCATATATTGATAGCAAACAAATAAAGGTCTGAACATATTATGTATCTGTTTTTGATTGTTTTTATATTTCTAGTATTATGCCTCCTGCTGAACTGCTGGCACAGAGCGTCGATCATAAAAAAGATCCGTTCCCTTACGCTGACAGAAAAATGCGAGTTGCTGAACGAACTGATCTGTCCCTTTGGATACCAGTATAATCTGTGTCAGGATATTTTCTATTCCACCTTCGACGCATGGCAGAGGGAATTCGGCTATAAACACAGCTATGACTGCTTTGCCCCGTATGTAAACATGGTGTTTGACTGCGAGCCTGTCTATTTCAATTATGACGGCAGAACATGGCTCATTGAACTCTGGAAGGGTCAGTACGGCATCAACACCGGAACCGAAATCGGAATTTACCGGGCGGATAAGATCCTCTCCCCGCAGGAGCGAAACCGGACACTCTTTCATTCGGTGCCGGATAAAGATATTCCCGTTTTTTCCCTGGATCTGATCCGGAGCGGAAAAGAAAATGTCGAGGAGATCGCAAATCTCTCCATGCCCCATTGGTGGCTGGCAGCCTTCCGTATGGGCGTTTTTTCCAAGCCCGAAAACCTCTGCGCCGATTTCTGCATCAATTTTCAGGACTACAGAATGATGTATGCATTTGCGGATGCGCTTATCCGGCTGGGCTATGATACCGATTCCATGCAGATATGCAATTCGAGCATCTGTTTTACCTTCCGCACACCGCTGACCCCGGTGACGTGCTGTTTTTTGACAAAAATCGCCCGGTGCATCTCACAATGGGAAAACCGTTTGTTCTGCCGGCTCTACCGTTTTATCACCCGGCCTTTTTGCTGCACGCCCGACCGTCTGTATTACCTGTATTTGTATCTGCCGTTTATTTTCCGTCATTGCCTGCACAGACGAAGGAAATGCCGCCGCAAGACCTGCGGGAGGTAGCCTATGAGTTATCGTTCGCGCCTCCTTCACTCCTTTGATCTTGCACCCGTGCTGCCCCTTGCGGAAAGCTCCCGCTATGTACTGTTCAGCGACTGCCACCGGGGCTGCGCAAACACAAATGATAATTTTTTAAAAAACCAAAACCTGTACTTTTCCGCCCTGCAATACTATTACAATAGCGGATTTACCTATATCGAGCTTGGAGACGGCGACGAATTGTGGGAAAACCGGAAAATGGAGCAGATCATTGAGGCCCACAGCAATGTGTTTTGGCTTTTCAAAAAATATGCCAAAGAAGATCGCCTGTATCTTCTCTACGGCAACCATGATATTGTAAAAAAGAAAAGCGCCTATGCAAGCAGGCATTGTTCCGCCTACTTTTGCACAGACGCCCAGCAGATGCAGCCGCTCTTTCCGGATTTGACTTATTACAGCGGAGTCATCCTCAATGATAAAAGCGGTCTTAACCTCTATCTGACCCACGGACATCAGGCCGATCTGCTAAACTCCGTATTTTGGCGCCTTTCCCGCTTTCTCGTCCGGTATTTGTGGCAGCCGCTAGAACATTTCGGTGTTCTTGATCCCACCAGCGCCGCTAAAAATAATCAGCGGAAAAACCGGACCGAAGAACGCCTCTCCTCCTGGGCAAAGGAACAATGCCGGATCCTGATCACCGGACACACCCACCGCCCCAGGCTGAACAGTTCCGATTCCTACTATTTTAATACCGGAAGCTGTCTCCATCCCCGCTGCATAACCTGTATTGAAATCGAGAACCGCGCCCTGACCCTGTGCAAATGGACCTTAAGCACCCGCCCTGACCGCACGCTCTATGTGGCCCGGGAGGTCCTTGCCGGCCCGCTCTGCCTGTCCGATCTTAAGTACGGTTAATAGTGCATATGATAGAGCTTTTCATAGATTCCGCCCTTTGCCAGAAGTTCCTTGTGCGTACCGGATTCTTCGATTCCGTTTTCGGTCAGCACGAGGATCTTCTCGGCATTCTGGATCGTGGTAAGCCGGTGGGCAATCACGAAGGTGGTCCGGTTTTTCGCCAGTTTTTCCATGGAATCCTGTACCACTCTCTCGCTCTCGTTGTCCAGCGCCGAGGTAGCTTCATCGAAAATCAGAATCGGAGGATTCTTTAAAAACACGCGCGCGATGGAAAGGCGCTGCTTCTGCCCTCCGGAAAGCTTGATCCCCCGCTGCCCGATATCCGTATCATAGCCATCCGGAAAGGACATGATAAACTCGTGGGCATTTGCATTTTTCGCAGCCTCGATGACTTCCTCTCTGCCCGCCCCGGGCTTTCCGTACGCAATATTTTCATAGATCGTTCCCGCAAACAGATAAACGTCCTGCTGAACCATCCCGATCTGATTCCGCAGGCTCTTTAGCGTCACCTGCCGGATATCCTTTCCGTCAATACGGATACATCCTCCCGTCACGTCATAAAAGCGGGGAATCAGGGAGCAGAGGGTCGTCTTACCCGCCCCTGAGGAGCCGACCAGTGCCATATAGGAGCCCGCTGTTACCTTGAGATTGATATTGTTCAGCACACTCTCGTTATTTTCCTTATAGCGGAAGGACACATGCTCAAATTCGATACCGCCCTTCACATCCTTTAACTCAATCGCATCCTTTGCATCTTCAATGTCCGGCATGGTATCCATGATCTCCCGGAACCGCTCAAATCCGGTGTATCCGTTCTGGAACTGCTCGGTAAAGTCCACCAGCGTGCGGATCGGATCGGTAAATACTCCGATATACAATAAGAACGTGATTAGATCGCTGATATTTACCCGGTGGTATGCAATCAAGATCCCCCCTACGATGATGACATTGACCTGGATCAGCGTCGTAAAAACCCCGACCCCCGCCTGAAAACTTCCCATATAGTGATAGCTGTTCTTCTTTGCAGACAAAAAACCGTCATTGCCGACCTTAAATTTCTGATTTTCGATCTTTTCATTTGCAAAGGATTTCACCACGCGGATCCCCGACAGATTATCCTCGATCTGCTCGTTGATCTCCGCAATTTTTACCCGGTTTTTCCGGAAGGCTTTTCTCATTTTTTTATTCAGCCAGAATGCAAACAAAAACATAAAGGGAATTACGATAAACGCAGCAAGGGCAAGCCATCCGTTGATGTTCACCAGAATGAAAAAGGCTCCTGCAATCTTTAAGACCGACAAAATGATATTCTCCGGCCCGTGGTGCAAAAGTTCCGTAATATCAAACAGATCCGAGGTAATACGGCTCATCAGCTGTCCGACTTTCGCATCGTCATAAAAGGAAAAGGACAATTTCTGCATGTGGTCAAAAATTTCCGCACGCATATCATACTCCATTTTCGCCCCCATCACATGACCGTAATTGCCGATAAAATAGCGGCTGTAACAATCCACCACAAGAAGCAGGATCAAAAATGCCGCGATATATCCGATCTGCCGCAGGATTTCCTCTGATTCCAGATAGATCAGCGTAGAAGTTACATAGCGGACCACAAGGGGAATCACCAGCGCGACCGCCGCGGATAGCACCGCAAAAAACATATCCGCCCAGAATATTTTCTGATAGGGCTTATAGTAGCCGATCATTTTCTTTAAGTTTCCGCTCATAGTGTTCCTTTCTGTTCTTCCAGCCAGACTGTCATATGTTTTTGAAGCACATAAAACGGCGCCGGCCCGGATTCCAATATAAACTGATGGAAATCCTTTGCCACAAAGTCATCTCCCAGCTCATATTCCGCAGTCTTGCGCAGATTCCAGAATTCCATATAACCCACAAAATAGCTAAGATAATTCGCCGGCTCCTCCACCATCACTTCAAACATCTCATCTGCTGTTTCCTCGTCATCAAAGCCATAGGACGCAAGGTATTCTGCGACATCCTCCCTGTCCCAGCCGTCATAATTGACTCCCATATCGACATAGGCATACAGCCCCAGAGATGCCGCCTGATTCCACATAAGAACCTCTGCCAGATCGCTGTCCAGCCCGCTTATGTAATAGGAATAGAATTCCACATAGGTTGCCCATCCCTCCGAATATCCGGAATAGGAAAATAAATTGCGGACAAGTGGCAGATCGCAGGAATTTGTGTAGCTGTTCTGGTACAAATGCCCCGGATATCCCTCATGGGCCAGCGTGGGATACAGATCCATGTAGGAGTCCTCTCCCAGATATTTTTCATTGATATAGATCACATTATTTTTAATATCATCCACCGGCGTTGTCAGGTAGAAGGCCGGGCTTAAATTCTCCTGCAGGGACGGATGCACATACTTGATGGTATAGTTGACCTCAGGCGGCTCGGGGAAATCCGCCGATACCTTTCCCGTCAGATCCTGCAAAATCTCCTCCGGATCGGTGATCGGAAAACTGTAATCATATATTTCATCCAAAAGCGCGTAATCTTCAATGAACGCATCCAGCATATTATCCATACAGCTGTCAATATACTCCTCCGTGCGTTTTTGCAGTTCCTCCACGGATGCATTGGACCCGGTTTCCGTGCGGACCAGATATTCATAATATTCCGTTCCGTTTTCGTAATAGCATAACCCCAGCTCATTGGTTCCGGTACCCTTTAAGCCGGTAAGCCCATCGATCAAAATCCGGTATCCGTCCACCACGTCCGTTGTGATCAGCTCATAATTTTGTTCCTTATAGCTCTCCTTTTTCTCCTCGGAAAGCCCCTCAAAGGCGTCGATCTTATCGTCAAAGATCTCGATCATATAATTATTTTCCGGATCTTCAATAAACTCTTTGCATTGTTCTATGACCGCCTCCGCCGCATAGTCCGGCATAAACAGGCCTGCCTCCGATTTTAACTCCTCAAAGGCAATGATCTCCGCAAAGATGTCGTCCATCTGTGCCACAAGCTCGAGATAGTCCTCAATATCCCGTTCCGTACGGAAGGTATACTCCGCCAATATTACCGGAAGCTGCGCCTGATATCCGGTTGTCGGACTTAACACCTCCGTAAAAAGGATCAGATCCTCCGCCATAAGCTCCGTCTCCACATAGTCCATCACTACATCGTAGGTCAAAAGCTGGCTCTCCGTCAGCTTGGAGACATCAAAGCCAAGAAGGTCTTCCCGAAGCTCTTTGAGTTCCTCATAGCTTTGCTCCATGCCTTCCAGCGTAAAGTTTCCGATGGATACCTCATAATCGGTAATGCCATAGTTTTCAGGATACGCAAGGGTATAGTGCAGATTGATCGTGTTCGCTGCGATCTCCTCCCGAAACAATTCATCCATATATTCATCAAACTTTTCTCCGGTGGTTTCTCCCAGATTCCCCGGCATCGTGCAGCCGGATAAAAGAATGCACGCGCTAAGGATCAGGGGAAAAGCCGCCTTCGCCTTTTTATTTTTTTTCATAGTCCGCTCCTCCTTCTTGCACCAATCATCTTATTGCTTACATAGTAATTTTGATTCTATCAATTTTTCTTATGCTTGTCAAAAATGATGCAAAGTTTTATCATTAAGGAAAAAGGATGAGCTGCCGCTGATACGGTACAAAGACGGAGGAAAAACTATGAGTGTAAGAAATGATTACTATAAGATCCTTGCGGATACGCTGATAAAAAATTTTAACAAACGCCAGATGGAGGCCTGTTACTGTGCCACGGCGTCGGAAGCAAGGGAAAAAGCCCTTTCCCTGCCGGCTTCCGGCACAACGGTTTCCTTCGGCGGCTCCATGACTTTGGAGGAGACCGGCGTGCTTGCCGCGCTGCGGGAAAGAACGGACATCCGGCTGATAGACCGCGCACAGGCAAAAACCCCGGAGGAGACAAAAAGAATGTACCACGAGGCCCTGTCCTGCGATTACTATTTTATGAGCGCCAATGCCCTGACGCAAAATGGCGAGCTTGTAAACATCGACGGCAACGGAAACCGCGTCGCTGCATTGATCTACGGACCGGAAAACGTCATTGTCATCGCCGGATTAAATAAGGTCGTCCGGGACGTGGAGGAGGGGATCAGCCGCGTCCACAATACCGCCACCCCATTGAACTGCATCCGTCTGAATAAAAAGACTCCCTGCGCCGTCACCGGCTGCTGCGGGGACTGTCTTTCGCCGGATTGTATCTGCAATCAGGTGGTAGTCACCCGCCGCAGCGGAATTCCCGGACGTATCAAGATCATCCTGGTGGGGGAGGAACTTGGATATTGACAACAAAACCATGATCATTACCTCCATCGTTCTGCTCGCCAGCTCTTCTATGCTGCAAGACATTTGCGTCATCGCGGCAAAACAGAATACGGCAAACGTTATAAAAAAGACAAGGGATTTTTTCTGCCTTACATTGCTTTTTTCAAGCTCCCGCAGAAAGGTCATGTCCGTATCCTTTTTCGCGGTAACGACTTTAAAGATATCTTTGATACTTATTATCATATGCCGCCTCCTACCATGCAATTTCATATGCAGATTTCGGATTCTCATTGTGATACTGCTCCACGAACCTGCCGCAGGCCTCATCCAGCGCTCCGGCAGGTTCGTCTAAATACAGAGCCTCCGGCTTCTTTGCCAACGCCCTTGCGATAGCCACCCTCTGCTGTTCCCCTCCGCTTAATTCATGAGGATATTTTTTGATCTTATCAGAAAGCCCTACCGCCTCGATCAGATTCCGATATTCCTTATTTTTTGCCAGATCGGCCCCATCCGCCGGCTCCAGTCCGGAAATTACATCCTTTCAAAGACGGTGAATATCGGTCTTGCAGAACTTCCCAGACGATTTCAACGGCCTGCAACCTTCTGTTCCCTGTACCGGTTAAAGCAGGCAAAAATCTCCTGTCTTCGCGGTCTTGCAAAGGCCTTTGTGCTAACCGCATCCACGCCCTTTTCATCCATAACCTTCTCCAACAGGTCGATCACCTCCCCGAGGCTCCTTTTCCCGTCGATAAAATGCAGATGGGCATACTTAAGCAGCTGTCCCAGAGCGTTTAACTGTTCGGGATCTGCCAACTGTTCCACAAGACGCAGGTCAATACTCTCATGATCAATGGAAATGCTGTCCATTCCCATCGTCTTAATCTTTAATCTCGGTTCGCTAAAAGCCTTGACGGGAAGAGGAACCCTCTTTCCTCCGAAGTTGATTGCCGACGGACAGCCGTCGCCGTCCCATTTGCCTCCGGCGTAGCTTTGCGCCTCCTTTTTTGCCCGCTCCGTTATATCAATCGGACGGTAGCGGTCCATCTGGATGATCTTATCCGCCACATAAAAATAGGAACCGGAGCTGCCCGCAACCAATATTGTGGAGACCTCATGTTCTTCATACAGTTTACGTACTCTATCAATAAAGGGGATGATCGGTTCCTGTTCCCGCAGGACTACCCTCTGCATTAATTCATCCCGGATCATAAAATTTGTTGCGCTGGTATCCTCGTCGATCAGCAGAACCTTTGCTCCCGCTTCCACGCTTTCCGCAACGCCGGCTGCCTGGGAGGTGCTTCCGCTGGCATCCTCCGTATGAAAGGATACGGTGTCCTTTCCGTTCGGCAGACTTCCGATAAACATGGAAATATCCACATTCCGTATGCTCCTTCCGTCCTCCGCTCTGGATTTTACCGCAGTAGCATCGGTAATGACAAGTTCCCTGCCGTCCCCGGCAATATGGTCATAAACCCCCAGCTCCAAGGCTTTGAGCAAAGTAGACTTCCCGTGGTAACCGCCGCCTACAATCAGAGTAATTCCCCTTTTTATCCCCATTCCGGTCACCTTTCCTCTGTTTGGCAGTTCCATCGACACTTCCATGGAGGAAGGCGATTGAAAGTAAACCGCACCCTTCATGGGTCTGTCCGAGGCTCCGCTCTCCCTTGGCAAAATTGATCCGTTTGCCACAAACGCCGTAAGTCCCTGCTCCTTCAGCTGCCGGCGGATTTCCGTCTGATCCTCCGCCAGCGCCCTTACCTTTTCCACCTCACGCCTGCTTTCCGCATCATATTTTTTGTAATACAGGGTATCCTCCACGCACTTCGGAAGAAAATCAAATAATATGCGGATCAGTTCCCTGCTGTTGATCGTTCTTCCGTTCGCAGGAAATCCCACCGATATCCGGATTACTATGCCACCCGACTTTTCCTCCATCACACAGGCGCTACGCTCCAATATCTCCTGTCCGCATCTTGTGACCGAAAGGCTTCCGCTTTTTCCGCTCCCCTTTGCCATATGATTATATGCGGATAATTTCCTCCCAAAACGGCGCAGCAGAAAATCCTGCAGGGCAATCCGCTTTTCTCTGGTGTTGTACCCTTCTTTTGGAAAAGCCGCCCTGTTTCCGTCCACATGGACGCTGACGTCCGAAGGGCTTGCAAATGGATCCCCCTGCACATGGTCGATGGATAACCGATAATCTCCAAAATCATAGCAGCCTTTGGTATCCTTGTAAGCAGGATAGCTTTTATGATCGATATTTTGTAGTAATATCCTTAAATCTCTGTCTGTTTTCATATTTTCCTCCCAGATCACTCTTGTCAAACTCCGGTTCTTTATCTATAAGGGTTCGGGGGCAAAAGGTGCCTACATTCATATTCAAAGGCACCTTTTGACCCCGAATCCCATAAGCGAAAAGAAGCGGAGAAATAAAACTGCCGCTTCACCGAATATAAATCCGTTAAAGCGACAGTTTCTTTCTGTTACATTAATTGTACTTTCTTTTTCTAGCTGCTTCAGATTTTTTCTTACGTTTTACGCTTGGCTTCTCGTAATGCTCTCTCTTACGAATCTCCTGCTGGATACCAGCTTTTGCACAGTTTCTCTTGAATCTGCGTAAAGCGCTATCTAAAGTCTCGT
>CAYROM010000043.1:0-15860 GCA_964425905.1 uncultured Lachnobacterium sp.
GCTATATTCCGGCAATTACGACTTCTGGTATGAATCCAGCCAGCTGATGATCCGCGAGATGAAAGAAGCCAATAAGAAGAAGGAAGAAAAGATCAAGGAATTGCAGGAGTTCATCTCCCGTTTCTCTGCAAACGCCTCAAAATCCAAGCAGGCAACCTCCAGAAAACGGGCGCTGGAAAAGATACAGCTTGATGAGATCAAACCCTCCAGCCGCAAATATCCCTACATCGATTTCCGCCCAAGCCGCGAAATCGGAAACGAAGTGCTTACCGTTGAGGGCATCACAAAAACCATCGACGGCGTAAAGGTTTTGGACAATATCTCTTTTATTGTCGGACACGATGACAAGATTGCTTTTGTCGGCGGAAACGAGCTGGCAAAGACCACCCTCTTTAAGATCCTGACCGGGGAAATGGAACCGGACTCCGGCAGCTACAAATGGGGCGTCACCACAAGCCAGTCCTATTTTCCAAAGGATAACACCGCAATCTTTGACAGCGACGAGCTGATTGTAGACTGGCTCACCCAGTATTCCGAGATCAAGGACGCAACATATGTCCGCGGATTCCTCGGCCGTATGCTTTTTGCCGGGGAGGACGGCGTGAAAAAGATGCGGGTGCTCTCCGGTGGGGAAAAGGTGAGGGTTCTGCTCTCCCGCATGATGATCATGGCCTCCAATGTCCTGATCTTTGACGAGCCCACCGACCATCTGGATATGGAGTCCATTACTGCCTTAAATAACGGAATGATCAAATTCCCGGGTGTGATCCTCTTTGCCTGCCGCGACCATCAGGTCGTGCAGACCACCGCAACCCGGATCATTGAATTCCTTGCGGACGGCTCCATGATCGACAAGGTATCCACCTACGACGAGTATCTGGAAAGCGATGTGATGGCAAGAAAGCGCCAGGTTTACTCCATGTCCTCCGAGGACGAAGAAGACAACTAGAAACAAGAAAAGTGCGCTTCGGAACTTTCGGTTTTTCCCGTTAAAGATAATTTTAACGAGAAATCCGAAAGTTCTCATTTTTTACGGCTTATTTTACATCCGGCAGCACAATGCATATGGTTAATTTTCCGTTTTCATATCCCGACGTTATCGTCCCGTTCATCTGCCTTACTAAGGTTTTCGCAATCGAAAGCCCTAGTCCCGTGAAGCTTTCCGCCGTCTCAACCGTATAAAAGCGGTCAAACAATTTTCCCACCTGCACCTCATTCAAACCGGAGGCGGTATTGACAAACGAAATCTCTCCCGTCTCCGATAAGGTGATTTCAAGATCCCCGTCGCTATACTTGATGGCGTTGTTCAAAAGATTGGAAAACACCCGGGAAAGCGCAGCCTTATCCGCTTTCCGTGTGACATGTTCTTCCGGCATCCGGATGATAGGCGTGATCCCCTGTTTCAAATTATCCTCCGCTGTCATATCAAGATAGATTGAAGGGATTTCCACTACGGCGCCCATCCTTCTGCGGGATTTTTCCACCTCCTTATCGTTGTTATCCCTGCCGTACAGCGTATAGCTGCCGGACGTCGGCTCCTGAAGCCCGCAGATAAGCCGGATAAGCGTGGTTTTTCCGGCGCCGTTTTTCCCGACAAAGCCGTAGATCGCTCCCTTTGGAACGCTCATAGACAGCCCGTCAAGCGCTTTGAACCGCCCGTAGGTTTTGTTCAAAGCGCTTGTCTTAAGAACATAATCCATTTTAATCAACCTCCTTTATGTGATGCTGACATTCTACCGGCAAAAGGTAAAGATTCCGGTAAAGATTGTTACGGCTTTTGTTCTGTCCTCAATTTAAACCCGATCCCCCAGACCGACTCGATATAATCCTCTCCCTCGGCCCCGCGCAGCTTTTTGCGGAGGTTGCTTATGTGCATTTTCAAAGAGCTTTCCGTACAATCGGGCGTATCCTCGCTGATCCGCTCTAACATCATTGATTTTGTGATTACCTGGGCGGGATTCAACATAAGCATTTTTAGGATGGCATATTCTGTTCTCGTCAGCTTTACCTCCTTTTCCCCCACGGATACCTCATGCGTTTCCGTATTGAGAGTGACATCCTCAAAGGAAAGTACAAAAGCCGAACCGGACGCGGCAGCATCAGATCCAGCAGTACCAGATCCGGCTTCTCCACGGACAAAACAAGCAATGCCTCCGTCCCGGAATACGCGCGGGAAACGCGGTATCCCTCTCTTTTCAGCGTTTCCTCGAGCATATTTCCGATATGGATATCATCATCAATAATCAATATCTGTTTCATCATCCACGGCTCTCCTATCACTTAATTTATCTTTGCCGCCCGCCTGAGGCTTTTTATTTCATAGGAAAGGCCAGAGTGCTTTATCACTTTAAAGCGACAAGGGCTTTCCTATGATATAAAAAAAGGGCTGCCGCACCAGCTATAAATCAGCGGGTGCAGCGGCCCCTCTCCTATCCTCTTAATTATACGGTCGTGTTATACAACTCTCCTGTGGAATAGTTGTAGGTAAAATTGCCTGAATAGTTGTAGGTATTTGACTTGGAACTCTCCATCTGGGCATAGCTGTCGATCATGGAAGCCTTTACCGCTACGGAATATCCGTAGGAACCGGTTCCGTTAAAAAGGGATTTCACAACGCTCATGTCCGCACTCTTGAATTTCTCCTCGTCGATCGAAAGCGTATAATCTTTGGAGTCAAAAGAAATTCCAACACTACTCAAAAGAGACGAGTTGATCTTTGTAGTGTTCACCATTGCCGCAGCTGCATTCGCAATATTGGTAGTCTCAGACTTCCCCGCCGCAGAAACCAGCGAATTGTAATCCGATACAAAAGCGGAAACCGCATTGTAGATCGCATCCGTATCGTATCCGCTTGTGATCTTGCCATCCTCGCCCGTAGTGGTAGTCTTATTAAATAAGGACTTCGTTCCGGTCTTATACAAAGCTTCTGCCGATTCGGTCAGATCCTCCGCTGCATTCTCAATGCTCGCCAAGGTCTTTGTGGAGTCCTTCGCGGTGGAGGTGGAGGCAGGGCTTAAAACAGAAGAACCGGAAGCCCCATCTGTCGAATAATACGCCTTCATCAACTTGAAATAAGAACCGCTCTTGATCATACTGTACGTGGAAAGATCGATTCCAAAGTTAAAAGTATTTGAGGAAGAACTTCTCGACGTACTCAGACTGGAAAACAGCGTGCTGATTGAATTAGAATCAAATGCTGAAATTGTCATAATCTCACTCCTTTGAATTTGATAAAAGACGTCATCCTTGACTGTCTTATATGTTTTATCGGTTACTATATATAATTATATTACACCCTTCCGGGGGAAAAATCAATCATTTATCTTCAATTTGCCAATCAATGGGAGCAATCCCGTGGGATTCCAGAAATTCATTTGCCTTACTGAAATGCCGGCATCCGAAAAACCCCCGGTATGCGGAAAGCGGGCTCGGATGCGGCGCTTTTAAGATCAAATGTTCCGGATTGTTCAGCATCGGGATCTTGCTCTGTGCAGGTCTTCCCCAAAGCATGTACACGATCGGCCGCTCCTGAGAATTCACCGCCTGAATGATCGCGTCCGTGAACTGCTCCCATCCTCTTCCCTGATGGGAATTCGCCTGATGTGCCCGCACCGTAAGCACGGTGTTCAGCAGCAGTACCCCTTGATCCGCCCATTTTTTCAGATATCCATTGTTGGGAATCCTGCAACCAAGATCATCCTGCAGCTCCTTGTAGATATTCTGCAGGGAAGGCGGGATTTCCCGCTGATCCGGCGGAACGGAAAAGCTCAGCCCGTGCGCCTGATGTTCATTGTGATACGGATCCTGCCCCAGAATGAGGACCTTGACCTCTTTCAGCGGCGTAAAATGCAGCGCATTAAATATATCCTCCGCCGGCGGATACACCACATGCGTGGAATATTCCTCCCTCACAAACTGATACAGGGTCCGGTAGTAGGGTTTTTTAAATTCATCGCTGACCGCCCCGAGCCAGTCATTTGAGATCATTGCCATAGTTCTCTCCAAACGGTACCATTATCTCCGGACAGAAACTCCTCGTCCGGCAAGATACTCCTTTAAGTCCATAATATCAAGTTCCTTATAGTGAAACAGCGATGCGGCGAGAGCCGCGTCCGCATGTCCGTTGGCAAAGGCTTCGTAAAAATGCTCCTTTGTTCCCGCGCCGCCGGAAGCAATCACCGGAACCGACACATGATCCGCGATCAGCCGGGTCAGTTCAATATCATATCCTGCCCTCGTGCCGTCGCAGTCCATGCTTGTCAAAAGGATTTCTCCCGCCCCCAGGCGGTCTGCCTTCATCGCCCATTCAACCGCATCCAGTCCCGTATCAATCCTTCCGCCGTTTTTATACACGTTCCATCCGCTGCCGTCCGCCCTTTTTTTCGCATCGATGGCTACAACGACGCATTGGCTGCCAAATTTGTCCGCCGCATTGCCGATCAGTTCCGGCGTGTTGATTGCGGAGGAATTGACGGAAATCTTATCCGCGCCCTCCCGAAGAAGCAGCTTAAAATCCTCCACCGTGCGGATTCCACCGCCCACCGTAAAGGGTATAAAAACCTTTTCCGCCACCCTGCGAACCATATCCACTACGGTTTTGCGGTTGTCCGAGGAAGCTGTAATATCCAAAAATACGACCTCATCCGCCCCCGCCTTATCATATGCAGCCGCAATCTCCACCGGATCGCCGGCGTCCCGAAGATTCACAAAGTTGACGCCCTTTACCACTCTTCCTTTATTCACATCCAGACAGGGGATGATCCGTTTTGTAAACATTACGCCTCTCCTCCCTTGATCCCGATAAAATTTTTAAGTATCCGCAGTCCGACCGTACCGCTCTTCTCCGGGTGGAATTGACATGCAAAAACATTCTCTTTCTCCACCGAAGCATGGATCAAAGTACTGTATTCCGTGGATGCCTTTACGATATGTTCATCCGCGGCTTTTAAATAGTAAGAATGTACGAAGTAGACATACGGATTCTCGTCAATCCCGCTAAAAAGACGCCCCTGATTCATCAATTGCAGGGAGTTCCAGCCGATGTGCGGAATTTTAAGCCCCTCTTTATCCGGAATCCGTAAAACGCTGCCGTCCAGAATATGAAGGCCTTCCACACCCTGACTTTCCTCACTCCCCTCAAACAAAAGCTGAAGCCCCAGACATATCCCGAGGAAAGGGGTTCCTCTTTGGGTTATCTCCCGGATCATCTTATCCAGCTCAAATTTTTTCAGCTGTGCCATTGCATCGCCAAAGGCTCCTACCCCCGGCAGAATGACCTTATCCGCCCGCTCTATTTCCTTGAAATCTCGCGTCACCACACTAGGCTCCTGCAAAAGCGCCAATGCCTTTTCCACACTTTTCAGATTGCCCGCATTATAATCGATAATCGCTACCATGCCGTCTCCTGCTCCAAGCCCAATTCAGCCAGCGTTGTATGTAATATAATGGAATATTCCGTGCGGTTGTGCTGACTGTAAATTTCAACTGCATCCTCCATGGAAATCCCGTAGGTTCCAGCGAGAATTCCCTCTATTTTCTCCCCGAGGGCAGCAAACTCGTCCTGACACTCAAATTCAACCGCGCCATCCATGTTCAGATCATACCGGCCCGCGGCGCGTATCAGGGAATCCAATGCGCTGACCTCATCTCCGTAGGCATGGAACACAAGATAACTCTGATACTTGCTGTCCACCGTCGCAAGCACTTGAACTTTTCCGTATAGCTGGTAATCCTTTTCCTTGATTTCCACTCCCTGAAGCTGCGCATATGCTTCCGTATAGCGTTTTGCGTTGTACATAGACTTCGCCTGAGATACTCCCGAATTATAGCCAAGCAGAGAAGTCCCAAGCAAAATCAGCGCCACCAGAGAAGCGACCATTAACAGGATCAGCAGCACAGGCCCCTTCGGCAGCGGAGGAGTATTATCCACTTCCCGGACTTTTTCTTTCTTCGGTTTTGTGGGTTTTTTTGCCCTTGCCGGCTTCGCTTTTTCCTGTTTTTCTTTTTTGGGCCTTTTTATCTTCTTTTCCTTCTTTGGGTTCTCCTCGCCTTCCAGTTCCTTCAAAATCTGTCGGTTCTCTTCGGAAAGCTCCGCCGCGGGATTTACGGAATCCCCATCCGCCGGCTGCTCTGCGCCATCCTCCAGAGAATCCTCCTCATCCTCGCCGAAAAGGGTGGATCTCAGCCTGTCCATAAAGCCCGGATTCGCATCCTTTTGTTTTTTGCCCCGTCTCTTCTTTTTATCATTCGCAGCATTGCCTTCTCCGTCAGAATTTTCTTCCTGCTGCATCTCGTTTTCGGCATACTCTCCGATCGTATCTTCCGCGTCCAGTCCCTCTCCGTTCAACAGACCGCCTATATCCGAGAGTCCGTCTGCCGCCGCAAGTATATCGTCCAGTTCTTCGTCACCGTTTCCCGCGAGATCCGGCTCTCCCTCCTCTGTCACCTTATAAAGCGGCTCCTGCATGCCGGCTTCCGTCTCGCCGATCTCCTTGATCTCTGCCAGCAGCCGGTCGAGTTCGTCAAGGCTCTTGATTTCCTCCACGTCCCCGTCGTCCGTTATTTCGTTCCGCCTTAATTTGGATTGTCTTTCCCTGCCGGTATCCTCAAAATCATCAAGACCGCCAAGCTCCCTGTGGGCGGCCTCCTGCTGTTCCATCGCCTCAAGCACCGCCCTTGCGCTGTCCGTTCCCGGATCAGGCATTGCCGGAACCGGCTCGATGTCTTTGGAGACTTCCTCAATGTCTTTTAGAATAGATTCCATATCTCCCCGGATTCCGCTTTCCTGCATTTTGGCCTTCAGCTCCCGCTGCTGCTCCGCCTCCAGTTCCGCTTCAAAATCCGCAAAATAGTCCTTGTAGGCATCCGATTCCAATTCCGCCTCGAATTCCCTCAAAAACTCATCATCCGCACTAATCCCGGACTCCTCAAATATGTCTTCCTTCGTATCGCTCTTTAGCTCCTTTTGGGGTTCTTTCTCCGACTCTGTCATCTCCGGGACGGAAACCGTACCGTTTACAGATCCCAGCAGATTATCAAGATAATTTTCCGATGATTTATCGCTCATAAACCGTCTCCATTCCATAAAATCGGGACACAAAACTCATAAAGGGATGTGACGAAACCACCACATCCCCTTTCCCTGTTTTCATTCCGTTTAATGCTTTCCTTCAATCAGCCGGTCGATGGCATCCACCAGTTGTCCGATCTCCGGTTTTGTCAGCTGCGCATCTGCGCCAAGCAGCTCGCCTTTACGTCTCATTTCCTCATTCACAAGAGACGAAAAGATAATCAAAGGAATATCCTTTAAGACATCATCCGACTTGACAAGCTTTGTCAGGCGGTGTCCGTCCATCTGCGGCATCTCAATATCGGTAATAATGCAATGAACCTTACTCTTAACGTCGCCCTCTCTCTTATATTCGCAGAGCCGATCCCACGCTTCCTTGCCGTTCATCGTGACTATGAGTCTCTGATACCCGGCTTTTTTCAGGCAGTCCGTGATCAGTTTGCTTAAGAGAGGAGAATCCTCAGATATCAAAATAGGAGAATCGCTGCGGTCGCGCTCCTTCATCCCGTCGATGTCATTTGTGCGAAGCCCCGTCTCCGGACTTATGGAGGCAACAATCGACTCAAAATCGAGGATAACGACTAATTTTCCGTCCAGCTTAAGCACGCCGGTGGAAACGCTTCCATCCTGTCCGTTCAGCGTGGAATCCGGCTTAATGATTGCTTCCCACGACACACGATGGATTCCGATCACCTGATCAACATGAAATGCAATGTCCAGCTTATTAAAATTCGTCACGATCAGCAGGCCTTCCTTGTCCTGCTCGCCGAGCCCGAGACACTTTTTCAGATTAATGACCGTGATCATCGTATCCCTCGGCATAAAAATGCCCTCCACGCTCGGATGTGTGTTCGGAACCGGCGTTACCGGCTGATACTGCAGTATCTCACGAATCTTTGCAACATTAATCCCATAATGATTGTCGTCTAAAGTAAATTCCAATATCTCCAGCTCATTTGTCCCCGACTCCAACAGAATGTTCGTATCCATACCAATCCTCCCAAGTTCAAATATATTTCCATTATATTTTTTTACGAGAAAGCCTTTGTTTTTGCTTTCTCATATATTATAACATATGTTTTACAATTTCGTCCATTTTTTTTATAATTTAACCGGATTTGTCACTCCGTTCGACACGACCGCAAGCAAAATATCGGAAAGTGCTTCCTCATCCGCGCCCGGTATCTCAAACAAAAGCACGACTCCAACCTGTTCTCCGGGTGCAATCGCCCCCTGATATGTAGACAGATCGTATAACAACAGCGTAACGTCCTCGTTCACCCATGAGGTTTTGTCAATGCTGAGCCGGAAGGTCGGCCCCAGTTCCAATACGTCGACGCTCACCGCTTCCTCCGTATTGTTCTCCATTGTGAATTCCAACACCACAAAGGCGCTGCCCGATTTTGCATTCACCGCATAATGATTGCCTTCCATGTAGCTGTCTGTCGTATAGCAGCCCTGATACAGGACGTCAAGCTGTCCCTCGTAACCGATTGCCGCCGCAAGCGTAACTTCTTCTCCAAGCGTCGTATTTCCGGCGGGCGCCACCGCCGCATTTTCCCCTTCGGGGTCTTCGAAAATATTCTCTTCCGATAGCTTTTCTTCGTTCTCCTCGTATTCCGGCTCGGCTTCCTCCTCCGGAGAATACCATGATACATCCGTCAGCCCGTCCTTCTGGTACGAATTATACTTTCCAAGAGTATAAGCGGCATACTGAACAATCAGTTCCTCCTCCTCGTCGGTCAGCTCATACACGGCATTTCCGCAGCCTCCCAGCAGAGAAGAAACAAGCAATACAATTGCCAACAATATTGTACCTTTTTTCTTCATTTTCTCTCCTTGTCAAATTTCACCTATTGCCATGAATAATGTTAACATATTTTTGTAACATTCGCAACATACAATTACTCATGAACCGCCGCCTTTGGCACAGTTTCCAGTTCCATCCAGAACTCAACGCCGTTTTCATGGTTCTTCACGCCGCAATCCCTGTGAAAAGAGTCCATGATCGCCTTGACGATAGACAAGCCGATCCCGCTTCCGCCGTACTCTCTCGTCCTCGCCTTATCCACTTTATAAAATTTTATCCAGATCTTATCCAGTTCCTCCTCCGGTATCGGATTTCCGGTATTGAATACGCTGACCCGGAGCAAATCGCCGCGCCTTTCGTAAAAAATGTCTATCCGCTTCTCTCCCAGGGCATGGTTTATCGCATTGCTCAGGAAGTTCGTAATGACCTCCTCCACCTTAAATTCGTCTCCCCACACATAAAAAGGCGCGTCCTCCTCAAAGGCGATAACAATATCATTCTGCTCCGCAAGCAGCGCTGTGGCTGCAATCACTCCCCGGATCAGTTCCGTGATATCAAACCGGGCCATATCCACAACATCATTGCCGAATTCCAATTGGTTTAAAGTAAGCAGCTTCTTTACCATACGGTTCATCTTATCCGTTTCGTCCATGATCACATCACAGTAAAAATCACGGCTCTCGTCATTTTCATTGATGCATTCCTTAAGCCCCTCTGCGTAACCCTGGATCAAAGCCAGCGGCGTCTTTAGCTCATGGGATACATTCGCCAAAAATTCCTTTCTCATTTCATCGATCTGCTCTTTTTTACGGATATCCCTCTGCAATTCATTGTTCGCCACTTTCAGCTCCGAAATGGTCTCCTCGAGCGTTTCCGACAGCTCGTTCATATGGCTGCCCAGTTCCTCCAGTTCCCAGCTGCTGTGTCTTTTCGGCTGGTATTTTGCGTCAAAATCCAGATTGCTCATCCGGTTGGAGATCTCGCTCAGTTCCATGATCGGATGGGAGATCGTCTTGGACACTAAGATGATCACAAGGACGCTGATGAATGTCGCCCCAAGTCCGACGAAAAGGAAAAACTGATTCGTCAGCAGCGCGCTCTCTTTGATACTCTCTAAGGCCGTCCTCATATAGATATAGCTCCCGTCGTTCAGCACGCCGAGCAATACCAGATACTCCGTCTGTATCCGGCTGTCCGTCTGCCTTTCGAGCATATAATCCTCCGCCTGAAGGAGCATTTCCGAATCCGACTGTTTTAAACCATATAAAATGTCCGTCAGCTGGCTCATAAACTGCTGCTCATCGGAGGAGGAGGAAAGAACGATCTTCCCCTGTGCGTCAATGATCAGCAGATTCACATTGTCCTTTGTACAGATCTTTTCGCACTCGATCTCAAATGCCTCCGAGTCCAAGGAGGTATTTTTGCTCGCAAGGCTTATGGTGTGAAACCCGTTTAACAGCTGCTTTTGCTTATTATAAGTATAGTACCGCTCCAAAAACGTGCTGTTTATAAAACCGCACAGAAGCACCGTACCGGCAACAAGGAGCAGCATCGTTATAATCAATTGGGCCGTAAGGGTCTTTTTTCTCTTCATGGCTTCCTAAAAAACTTCCCTCCCTGCAGGTTCCTTTACTCTTTACCGTTCCAGCAATATGTGCAGAGCATGTCCGGATCGATTCCGACTGATTCAAGCATATCGTCCAGGCGGTTGAATTTCAGGGACGTAAAATTCAATTTTTTCCCGATCTCCTCCACCATTTTCCGGTATTTTTCCGAATCCGGATCCGCATACTCTTTGAGGATTTCCTCTGTTATCTCCCTGCCCTCCAGTTCCTCTATAACCTTGCGGGCGATCAGTTCCATCTCGGATTTCGATCTGGAAAAATTCAGGTATTTGCATCCGAACAAAAGCGGCGGGCATGCCGGGCGGATATGCACCTCCTTCGCGCCGCTCTCGTACAAAAATTCCGTCGTCTCTCGAAGCTGCGTCCCCCGCACGATGGAATCATCGATGAGCAGAAGCCTTTTATCCTTGATCAGCTCATGCACCGGCAGTAATTTCATATGAGCGATCAGATCCCGCTTCGTCTGGACCGTCGGCATGAAGGATCTGGGCCAGGTCGGCGTATACTTGATAAAGGGTCTGGAAAACGGAATGCCGGATTCGTTTGCGTATCCCACCGCATGCGCCGTGCCGGAGTCGGGAACTCCTGCAACCACATCCGCCTCCACGTTATCCCTTCGCGCCATCAATCTGCCGCAGTTATATCTCATCTGCTCAACGTTTACCCCCTCGTACGATGCGGCTGGATAGCCGTAATAAACCCAAAGGAAGGTGCAGACCTTTCTTTTCTCCCCCGCCGCTGCCAATGTCTTTACTCCGTCGGCGTCAAAAACGACGATTTCCCCCGGCCCAAGCTCCCGGTCTTTTTGATATCCCAGATTAAGGCAGGAAAAACTCTCAAAGCAGGCGCACCTTGCATCCTCCTTCTTTCCTAAAACCACAGGGGTTCTGCCCATCCTGTCCCGGGCGGCATAGATCCCCTTCGGCGTCAGCAAAAGCAAGGACAGGGAGCCGTCGATTGTTTCAAGGGCGTATTTGATCCCGTCGATCAGATTATCCTTTTGATCGATCAGGGCCGCCACCAATTCGGTGGAATTGATTTCTCCGTTACTCATTTCAAAAAAGTGAACCGATCCCTTTAGGATCTCATCCACGATTTTATTGGCGTTGTTGATCTTGCTTACCGTGGTGATGGCAAAGCTGCCGTGATGAGATCTGACCAGAATCGGCTGCGCCTCATAATCGGAAATGCATCCGATTCCCATCTCTCCGTCCAGCGAATCCAGCTCCTTTTCAAATTTTGAGCGGAACGGCGCTCCCTCAATGTTATGGATCGATCTGCTGAATCCGTTCTGTTCCCCATAGACAGCCATTCCCGCTCTTCTCGTTCCCAGATGTGAATGGTAATCCGTTCCGAAAAACAGATCAAATGTACATTTTTCCTTTGATGCTACTCCAAAAAAGCCTCCCATGTCAGCCTCCGTTATTTATGATAAAATATTTTAAATGATTTCAAATTTGTATCCCATTCCCCAGATCGTTTTGATGTAGTTTCCCTTATCCCCCATCTTGCTGCGCAGCTTCTTTACATGCGTATCGATGGTGCGGGCATCCCCAAAGTAGTCGTAATCCCAGACGGAATCCAGTATCTTCTCCCGGGACAGGGCGATCCCCTCGTTCTCCATGAAATAGCCGAGAAGTTCAAACTCCTTGTAGCTTAATTCGATCCGTTCTCCGTCGATCGTCACCTGATGCGCCGATTTGTCCAGAAGAATCCCTCCAAGCTCTAAGAGATTTGCCCCCTCCCCGATCTTATTTGAGCGGCGGAGGATCGCCTCCACCCTTGCGACAAGAATCTTTGGAGAAAAGGGTTTGGAAACGTATTCATCCACCCCAAGATCAAATCCCATAAGTTCGTCGCTCTCATCGCTTTTTGCCGTCAGCATGATGATCGGGACATTGGAGGTCTCACGGATCTCCCTGCATACGTCCCAGCCGCTCAATTTCGGCATCATCACGTCCAGAATCAAAAGCGACACGTCTTTATCGCGGTAGAAGATGTCAAGCGCCTCCTCACCATCGCCCGCCTCCAGAACTTCATAGCCCTTGCGGACAAGGAAGTCCCTCACCAGTTTGCGCATTCTGCTCTCATCGTCTACCACTAGTATCTTAATTCTTCCCATGCTCTACTCCTGCTGCGCCGAAAGCCTTTCCTCCCGGATTTCAAGCTCCGATTCCCGTTCGTCAAGCTCCTGCTCCCACGCTTCATACTCATCAATGATTCTGTTTTTATAATTTAATATGGTGGTGCTTTTCCCGCTCACATAAGTGATTATAAACATCCCTGCAATGATCGCCACACACAATATGTTGATAAAAAGAGAGACCTGCAGCATGCTGCGGAAATTTTTGTCTTCCAGGCTGCGCTTTTCCTCCTTCAGCCGCCGTTTTCTCGCCTTTTCCCTCGCCTTCAGCCGCGCTCTCTCCACATCTGCCCCGTCCTTTTCGGGAACCGGAATGGGACGTATATCCTTATCTTCCATATAGGGTACCGCCCTTAGATACTGCTGCAGTTCCCGCAGAAAACCGAATCCAACCGCCGTCTCAAAAATTCCTTGATCCAAAAGCTTATCGTACAGCTTCCGCACAACCTCGGGATTATCCATGCGGGTCTGCTCCCGGATATATGCAATCCCATCCGCCTCTTTCTTCGCCTGCTTTGCCTCTTCCCTGGATTCAAAAATATATCCGTCAACCTGATACATGATCTGTCTCCCTGTCTTTCCCCGTTTGTGTCCGCTGGTTGATCATACTGGCGAGATATCCCGCTCCATAGCCATTATCGATATTTACGACGCAGACGCCGCTTGAACAGGAATTCAGCATGGATAACAGCGCTGCCACTCCGTGAAAGGATGCTCCGTACCCTACGCTGGTGGGTACCGCGATCACCGGACAGTCTGTCATTCCGCCGATCACGCTTGCAAGGGCGCCTTCCATCCCAGCCACCGCAACGACTACATTTGCTTCCATCAGATAGGAGGAATTCGCCAAAAGCCTGTGTACCCCCGCAACTCCCACATCATACAGCCGGAGCACATGGTTGCCAAAGACCTCCGCAGTCAGCGCCGCCTCCTCTGCAACTCTATAATCGCTGGTTCCTCCCGTCGCGATTACGATGTTGCCGTCTCCCCTGGGTTTTTGCATCTGACCGGCCACACCGATCCCAGCCTCTTCATAATACCGAAAAGGAAGCCCCGTTGCAAGCACATCCGCTTTTTCCTTCGAAAGCCGGGTGATCAGGATCGTTTTTTGTCCTGCCGCAAGCATCTCTTTTGCAATTCCCAATATCTGCTCCGAAGTTTTTCCCTCCCCGAAGATCACCTCCGCCACCCCTTTGCGGAGTTCCCTCTGCATATCGATCTTCGCGTAGCCGATATCCCGAAAGGGTTCTGTCTTTATCTGCGTAATCGCATGCTCTATGCTAAGACCGCCGCTTTTTACATCCTTGAGAATTTTTTCCAGTTCCTGTTTTGTCATACTCCGATCCTCTTTACCTGTTCCGGCGCTTACCCGAAATTTGTTTATAGTGTATAATAAACCAAATTTTAATGCAAGAGTCAGCAGTCCTACAAATGGGAAGAAAATCAATAAAAGAAAATAAGAACATCTATCAGATCTACCGGGAGAAGAACAACCTTACAAGAGACGCTGCCAGCGAAAAAATAGCGTACCTCTCCTCCGGCCGGATTGAAAAGATCGAGAGCGAAAAATCCCTCCCCCACCCGGATGAAATCCTGGCAATTTCCGAATGCTATAAAACTCCGGATCTTTGCAATTGATCGTCTTAGAAATGATCGCATCCTTAAATGCACTTGAAAAAGAAAAGAACCGTCTCGTTGAGATTACGGTCGACGGCGAAATCACCGAAGATGAATACCGGGATTTCGCCGCAATAGAGAATCAATTGGACACCGCTCGTAAAATACGGTAACGCCTCATCCTCTGTAATCGATGACGCTTCCGGTTTCCCTCTGCGCCTCTTTTTTGTCAAACATTGTTTCCCTGCCGGAACCCATGACGGCATCCATCGCTTCCTGCCGCCGTCTTCGGGAATCCTCCAGCCGTTCCTTGCGCATTTTCTCGCTCTTTCGTTTCTCCGCCTTTTTTTCTGCCGCCTTTTTTTCTGCTTTTTTCTTTTCCCGCAGCTTTTCCAGAGTCTTTTTGGCGGTGGAATTAGACAAGGCTAAACTTCGGCTTTTAGCCGCCGACTTTGCCGGATCAACGTGGTCATATAAAAAGCTCATGCTTCTCACCTGGGGATGGGAATCCGACGCTGACCACGGCGTGTCCGTGGAGCAGCTGCCCAGATAAGGAATGCCATCCGCCCCTGCATACCTTTTATTTTTCTCCGAGAGGGAAAAAACGGAACCCGTACAATGGGACGTCACATTTCTCCCATCGCTGTATTGAAGGGTATACGTCTGGGCACAGGTGTACTCGCGATCCAAAAGCCCATACACCTTCGCCCGGTAACCCGCATCCTGCGCCATTTTCTGAAGCTGCGAATCATCGATATACAGATAATATTTCCCCGTCGTCACCGAGGAGGGCTCGCTTTCCGTCAGAGTATATCCCGGAAACCATTCCTTTATCTGCGCCTTAAGTTCATCCACCGACAGTTCTCCATCCTGACTTGTCCTGGCGGCATAATATTTCGCCGCCCGCTCACCGTAGGATAACGCCGCGCTGTTATAGTCCTCCAGATAGGCGTATGCCTTATTTCCGTTCCATTCCGGCTTTGCCGCGCCCGAAGTGCGGCTGTCCCCTGTCACGCCTGCGCTTTGTATATAAGATAAAACCGATATTCCCATAATGCCATTTTTCCTCCTTCCTAAAATCACACGCTAAAATCGATCTTTGTGCCGATATACCTTTCCTCATTTACTTCGGGTTTTTGCACTATGTCCAAATTTTCAAAAATTTTCTCCGATGGAGTCTGCGGGACTTCCTCCGTCAATTTCTCTGTCAGCTCTTCCGTCAGTTCTTCTGTCAGTTCTTCCAGTTCCTCCATGCCTTCGGTCAGCAGGCCTTTTTCTTCGTCTGTTCCAAGCGCTTCCTCTGCCATTTCCTCCCTGCGTTCCTCTGCGGTTTTCGGCTCGTGCTTTTTTCTTTCCTCGGCGATCTTTTCTCCCCGCTCCCGGGCTTCGTCCATCGCATGATACATCTGGGATAGAAAGTCGCATTAACGTATTATTCAGTATCATTAGGTATTACTCCAATTTCCTTAATTTCTTTACCACTCATTATCACGCATTATTCTGTATTATGCAAGCAGAATTCGTTGCACTTTTGTTGTACCTGCAAAATTCTGTTGCACTGCAACACATCCATCAAGGACTCTTTCCTAAAAAATG
>CAYROM010000044.1:0-14243 GCA_964425905.1 uncultured Lachnobacterium sp.
AAGATTTCCCGCGCCGCGGATTTCCAGATCCCGCATGGCAACCTTAAATCCGCTTCCCAGCTCGGAATATTCCTTTATTGCCGCCAGACGTTTTTCTGCGATCTCTTTAAGCAGCTTATTGCGCCGGTACATAAGGAATGCATATGCCGTCCTGTTCGATCTTCCGACGCGCCCCCTCAGCTGATATAACTGGGAGAGTCCCATGTTGTCCGCGTCATGGATGATCATGGTGTTGACATTGGAAATGTCCATCCCCGTCTCGATAATGGTGGTTGATACAAGTACATCTATCTCCCCGTTGATGAATCTGTACATGATACGCTCCAGATCGGTTTCTTTCATCTGTCCGTGTGCAAATGCAACATTTGCTTCCGGCACAAGCGCCTGTATCCTGGTTGTCACCTCATCAATATCTTTTATCTTATTATATACATAATAAACCTGACCGTCCCTCGCAAGCTCCCTGCCAATTGCCTCACGTACCATCTCCTCGTTGTATTCCATAACATAGGTCTGAATCGGCACGCGGTCCATCGGGGGTTCTTCCAGCACGCTCATATCCCGGATCCCGATAAGGCTCATATGCAGCGTCCGGGGAATCGGCGTTGCCGTCAGCGTCAGCACATCCACGTTCGTCTTTAGCTGCTTGATCTTTTCCTTGTGGGCCACGCCAAAACGCTGTTCCTCATCTATGACCAAAAGCCCAAGATCCCGGAACGCAACATCCTTAGAAAGAATGCGGTGCGTGCCGACTACGATATCTACCTGCCCCTTCTTCAGATCATCAATCGTCTTTTTCTGCTCCGCCGTGCTGCGGAAACGGCAGAGCAGGCTCACCGTAACCGGAAAATCCTTCATGCGCTGCGCAAACGTATTGTATATCTGCTGTGCAAGGATCGTGGTAGGTGCAAGATATGCCACCTGCTTGTTCTCCTGTACCGCCTTGAACGCTGCCCGAATGGCAATCTCCGTCTTTCCATAGCCCACGTCGCCGCAGATCAGACGATCCATGATCTTCGTGCTCTCCATGTCCCTCTTAGCCGCTTCGATCGCCAGCACCTGATCCTCCGTCTCCTCAAAGGGAAACAGTTCCTCAAATTCCCTCTGCCACACGGTATCCGGGCCATAGACATATCCGTTCTTTTCCTCCCGCGCCGCATACAGCTTTACCAGATCCTGCGCCACGTCCTTTACCGCGCCGCGCACTCTGGACTTTGTCTTGCTCCATTCCTGCCCGCCAAGCTTATTGAGCTTTGGCCTCTTGACATCCTTCCCCCCATACTTCTGGATCAATTCCAGCTGCGTTGCCAGAATATAAAGATTGGACCCCCCGGCATACTCTATCTTAATGTAATCCTTAACCTTTTTATCCACCTCGATCTTTTCGATTCCCCGGTAAATGCCCAGCCCATGATTTTCATGAACCACATAATCCCCCACCGAAAGATCGGTAAAATTCTGTATTTTTTCGCCTTCATAGGTACGGTGGCGCTTTTTCTTTTTTCTCTCCGAACCAAAGATATCGCTCTCCGTAATGACCGCAAACCGCAGGATCGGATACTCATAGCCCCGCTTTACCTTTCCGTAGCATACCATAATCTGTCCCGGAAGAAGCTCATGATCATGATCTTCTGTATAAAAGCAGTTCAATTCTTCCTGCAGCAGATCTTCCGCAAGGCGTCTGGCTCTTGTTCTCGAACCGGATAAAAGAATCGTCTTATATCCGTTTTTCTTGTAGCGTTTTAAATCCTTTACCAAAAGCTCAAAGCTATTGTTATATGCGCTAACGCTTTTTACCTGAACCACGTACTGTCCGATCGTCTTTAGTCCATAGCTCTTTGCGTCAATAGCAGAGGCCGCAATACACGCAAACTGTGCAAGCTTTCCCATGATCTCCCGCTGCAAAAACAGTTCTTTCATCTGTCCCGGAAGTATATACCCCTTAGAAAGCCTCTGTTTCATGCTCTCGGAAAATTCCGTCTCCGTCTGGGTTCCCCGCTCCACACAGCGTCCAAGCTCATCAAAGCAGATCGTTGTCTCTGCCGGATCAAAATAATCCAAAAGACAGGTTCTCTCCGCACAAAAATAGGACAGGAAAGCATCCATTCCCGCGTATCCGGAAAACTCTCCCCATTCCTCTGCGCGTTCCTCCGCGGCGGACAGGATACGGTAGGCCTCCTCCGTCTTCATCTGGCTGCGAAGCGCCCTGGAAGCCTTTTTTGCCTCCGCCAGCATCGCAGCTATCCCAGCCTGCCGTTCCGCCTCTGTCAAAACAAGCTCGCACGCCGGATAAACGATCATAAGTTCCAGATTTTCCACCGACTTCTGGCTTTCAACGTCAAATCTGCGGATCGTATCGATCTCATCTCCCCACAGCTCGATCCTGACCGGCATATCCTCGGTCAGCGGAAAGATATCCAGAATCCCGCCTCTCAATGCGTACTGCCCCATTGTCTCAACCTGGTATTCCTTTTCATACCCCATGCGCACAAGCTGACCGGTCAGTTCCTGTAAATCAATCTGCATTCCCGGCGTCAGGCGAAGGATGCTGTCCCAAACCTTCCGCGGCTGGCTCATGGTATTCATCAGCGCATCAAAGGTCGTGATCAAAGTTATGCTTTCCTGCTCATGGATTGCAGACAGGGCCTGAATCCGCTGGGCCGTCAGAAGATTTCCCCTGATATCAGACTGATAAAAGAGTACGTCCTTCGCCGGATAATACACCACCGCCGGATCAAAAAAACTGTACTCCTCATACAGCTCCTTTGCTTTTTGCTCATGAAAAGTAACAATGACTTTATTTTTTTTGCCATTATCTATTGCGTAGATCATATGCGGTTTCTGTGCATCAATGCAGCCCGTCACGGTGACGAGTCCCGTCTGGTTTTTGGTTATATCCATTATCTCCGCAAATCCGGATAGATCCCGGAGCGGCTCCAAAAATACTTTCACAGCTTACCCCTGCTTCTTTGCATTATAGTCATTCATTGCCTGATCCGCTTTTCCCTGCATCATCAAAACAGCCGCCGCAACCGCATCCCCTGCGGCCTCATCCGCTTTCTTCCTCTCCTCGGGAGGCATAACTCCAAGAACATGATCCGCAAGATCCCATCCCTCCGGCTTATCCCCCACGCCCACCTTGATGCGCATAAAGTTCTGGGTTCCGACCTTTTCAATAATACTCTTGATCCCATTGTGTCCGCCGGCGCTTCCCTTTTTCCTCACGCGGATATTTCCGGGAGAAAGGCTGATATCGTCAAAAATTACGATCATTTCCCTCTCGGGATCAATCTTGTAAAAATTGACGGCCTCCGCTACGCTCTCGCCGCTTAGGTTCATGTAGGTCTGCGGTTTTATCAGCAGCACCTTCGTTCCTTCGATCACGCCTGTCCCACATAATGCTTTATGCTTTTTTTCCTTGATACTGATATTATATTGATCCGCCATTGCATCAATGACATGAAAGCCGATATTATGGCGGGTTCTTTCATATTTTTTGTCCGGATTCCCCAGACCTACAATCAAAAACATACTGTTTTCCTTCCTGATTTTCTTCACATATCGTTTTATTTCCTGCGCTGTTTCATTATAATAGCAATTGCATAACGCGTCAAACAACATTCATAGTTTCTGTAAAAGAACTGCCCTCTTGCGGTATTTTAGCGGCGAAATCCCGCAGGCTTCCTTAAAGGTCCGGATAAAATAGCTCACGCCCGGAAAGCCGGAGAGAAACGCCACCTCGGTAATGGGCAGTTCGGTTCCCTCCAAAAGCTTTTTCGCATGGCTTAGGCGCAGATGGTTGACATAACTGGAAAAGGTCAGATAAAAGTGCTCCTTAAAATACCGGGAGATATATTTTTCCGAAAGATGAAAATTTTCCCCCAGCTGCTGCAGCGTAATCTTTTCCGTATAATGGGCCTGGATATAGGCAAGCATTTCCCGCTGAATACCGGTTCCGCTGCTCGCCGCAGGGAGTATGACCGCATGATGTTCCACCAGCTTCTGCAAAAGCTGCAGAAGCCGGATTCTGGTACAAAGCTGTTTTGAGGAATCTTCCCTTTCATTGACCGCAACAATCTCCTCGATCAGGCCGCCGAGGGCTTTCTTAAGCTCCTCCCCCGCAATCTCATTCATAAACAAAAGCTGTCCGCTGCGCAGCGGCTGCAAAAGATCCGACTCCAGATCATCCATCGATTGAAAGGAAATAAATTCCAACGGAAAAAGCAGGGTATAATAAGCAACCTCAAGGTCATCCGATCCCATCAGATGGAGTTCTCTTGGATTTACCAAAAAAATGCTGCCATCTGTTCCACAATACTCCTGCTCATTTATCATGACATGAAGCCTGCCCTGTCTGACATAGATGATCTCAACCTCGTCATGCCAATGCACCGGAAACTGGAATGCATGCTTTACTTTCTTTATATAATATTGTTCGTATGGATATTCCTTTGTTCCATGGGATTTGTTCTCTTTCAGCTCTAAAATCACGTTCTTTTACAGTCCTTTCCCAAATATATTTAGAATAATACCACAAAAGCGGAAATAGTGCAATTTTGTGCCGAAAAAATACAAGTATTTTTTTACAGGATGAGATATAATTTAAAAAATTCAATCAGTACACTATTGGAGGTTTGATCATATGGAAGGCGAAAGAAAAAGCTTAATACAATTATTTATACCAATCGCACTAGAAACTTTATTCTTCATGCTGGCGGGAATGGTGGACACCCTGATGCTTTCCTCCGTAGGCGATGAGGCTGTGGGCGCCGTCGGAACTGCCAATACATATATCAGCGTCTTTATTATTATGTTCAGTATCCTTTCCTCCGGTATGATCGCCGTTATGACACAATATATCGGCGCAAACCGCATCGGCGTTGCCTATCAGGCAAGACAGCTGGGCATTATCTTTAATGCTATACTCGGAATTCTGTTGTCAATATTTTTGTTTCATTTTTCCGCCACTCTTTTGGAATTGGTCGGAGTTGCCCCGAAGCTTATGGAGTATGCCAAACAATATCTTCAGATTGTCGGCGGATTTTGCATCCTGAACGCGCTGACCCCGATCTTTTCCAGCTATCTGCGCGCCTTTGGGCACACCCTGCCGCCTATGCTTGCTACTATCGGCGCTAACATCATCAATCTTGTATTGAATGCCGTTTTCCTGTTTTCTTTCCATATGGGAGTACAGGGCGTTGCCATCGCCACAGTTATCTCCCGCCTCTTTAATCTGCTGGCGGTTGTGGTGATCGCCCACTTTGCGGTTCATGCCAAGAAAGATCCGGAACGCATCAATAACCTGACCGTATTAAAACAGATCGTCCGGGTCGGTCTTCCCGCTGCACTCGAAACAGCGCTCTACAATGTTGCAATGACGCTGACGATCCGTTTTCTCAATATGATGGATCCGGACGGAGTCAACGTAACCGCCCGCTCCTATACTTCCCAGATCACCAATTTTGCTTACTGTATCGGCGCTGCACTTGCCCAGGCAAACGCGATCATGACCGGCTGGCGAATGGGCGCCGGCGAATACGAAGCCTGCGATAAGGGAACCAGGAAAGCCGCCCTGACCGGTGTAATCGTCGCCGCCACTCTGGAAACGATCTTCGCTTTGTCTTCCGGATATCTTATGCGGTTATTTACGGACGATCCCGCAATGATTTCCCTTGTAGGAAAGCTGCTTGCCATCGATATCGTTCTTGAGATCGGCCGTGTCACCAACCTTGTCTACGGCCAGGCGCTAAAGACCAGCGGCGACTCCATTTTCCCTTCTGTCATCGGCGCGGTGTTCATGTACCTGTTCATGGCGGGCGGTACATACCTCTTCGGCATCCGCCTCGGACTTCTTGCGGTCGGCGCCTATATCGGTCTTGCAAGCGATGAGTGTGTCCGTGCCATCTGCATGGTTCTCCGTTGGAAGACCGGGCGCTGGAAAAGCAAGGGATTTATCTCAAAGGAAAGCCAAACTCTTTAGCAAGGTATTTCCTATGAGGTAATAAAAGTGCGCTTCGCACACCCTCGCGTTTCAATTTCTCTGCCGGCGCCGCTTTTGTTCTGCGCGCGAGCAGACTGCGAAGCAGTATTCTCCTTTCTGCAAGCTGCGCATCATGGCACGTAGTGCTTTTTATTTCATAGGAAAGGCCAGAGTGCTTTATCACTTTAAAGCAACAAGGTCTTTCCTATGAAATAATAAAAAACCGGCATCCGCAGCAAGCTGCGGATGCCGGTTTTCCCTCTCCTAAAAAGAACCTTCTTCTTCCCGATACTTCTCCAGAATCAGATTCTGAATATGCTCTCTGGTTCCGGAATTGATCGGATGTGCAATGTCACGATATTCCCCATCGTTTGCTTTTCTGCTCGGCATTGCAATAAAAAGCCCTTTTTCCCCCTCAATGACCTTAATGTCATGGACAACAAATTCATCGTCGATCGTTATGGAAACGACCGCTTTCATTTTACCCTCTTTATCCACTTTTCGTATACGTACATCCGTTATCTGCATAAGCTTCCCCCTTAGCCACAGCTTTTAAAGTATATACCGTTCATTTTGTTCAGATACGACCCGGATGCTATCTTCCCCACAATAGTATGTATTTGGTTTTAATGTGGCATTACTTTCAACTATACAATTCTCTACATGCGTATTATCCCCAATGTACGTATCATTCAAAATGATGGAATTCTTGATCACACAGTTCTTTCCCACAAACACACATTTGAAAAGAATAGAATCCTCAACCTTGCTGTTGATAATACATCCGCTGGAAACCAGACTGTTGCTGACGTCCGATCCGGGATTGTATTTTGCCGGAGGAAGATCATCCACCTTCGAGTAGATCTTTGGCTCCTGGCGAAAAAAGAAATTCCGAATTTCCGGCTTTAGGAAATCCCTGTTGGTGCGGAAATAATCCTCTACGCTGGCAATATTGCTCCAATAGGTCTTAAGCTTATATCCGTAGATCCGCTTTACCGCACGGTAACGCACAAGAACGTCGCTCACGAAATCGAACCGGTTCTCCTCCGCCGTCTTCTCAAGGATCTCGATCAACTGCCTTCTTCGGATCACATACACACCCGCGGAAACGGTGTTTGACTGGGCCAGCAACGGCTTCTCTTCAAAATCGATGATCTTAAAGTCTTCATTCATGCGGATCACTCCGTATCTGCTGACATCCGCATCCGCCGGCATATCCTTGCATACGACCGTGATATCCGCCTTTTTCTCAATGTGATAATCCAAAAGTTCATTAAAGTCCAGTTTGTATACACAATCGCCGCTGGAAATGATCACATACGGCTCATGCCGCCTCTTAAGGAAATCAATGTTCTGGTAGATTGCATCCGCAGTTCCCCTGTACCAATCACGGTTTTCCGCGGTGACAGTCGGTGTAAACAGATATAATCCCCCCTGCTTTCTTCCGAAATCCCACCACTTGGAAGAACTCAAATGCTCATTGAGGGAACGGGCGTTATACTGCGTCAGCACCGCGACAGTCTGCACATGGGAATTGCTCATGTTGCTCAACGCGAAATCAATGCAGCGGAAGGAGCCTCCTACGGGCATTGCAGATATTGCACGCTTTCTGGAAAGCTCTTTCATGCGGTTACTGTTGCCGCCAGCTAAAATAATACCTATTGCCTTCATTTGCCGTCACCTTCCTTAATTATTACTTCTCCGCTTGCCAATACTCCGTCCGGATAATCTGCGGCTTCTGTCACACCGGCAATTGCAGTATTCTTTCCTATCTGGACATTCTTCGGAATCACGGAATCCTCCCCGACGGTGACCAGCCCGAAGGAATACACACTTGCATTGAATTTGTTCGGCAGTTCTTCTCCCGCCCCCAGCACAACGCCGTCTCCAATCCGGCAGTTCTCTGCGATGATAGACTTATCAACGGTTACCCCCTCACCGATGACAGTATCTTTCATAATAATGGAATCCCGGACAACCGTACCCTTTCCGATATGAACATTCGGGCCGATCACAGAGCCGATCACCGTTCCGTATATCTCCGACGCTTCGCCGATAATGCTCCGCTCCACATACGCCTCCGGCGAGATATACTGCGGTTCGATCGTGTCGCACTTGGTATATATCTTCCAGTATTCCTCATACAAATTGAACTCCGGAATAAGCTGGATCAATTCCATATTTGCCTCCCAGTACGATCCAAGCGTTCCTACATCCTTCCAGTATCCGTTAAACTCATATGCAAACATCCTTGATTCGCGCTCAAAGCAGTATGGAATGATATGTTTGCCAAAATCGCAGCTTTTCTGGTCTTTCCTGGCGATCAGCGCATCCCGCAGCACAGGCCATGAAAAGATATAGATTCCCATAGATGCCAGATTGCTTCTCGGGTTCTGCGGCTTTTCCTCAAATTCCTGAATCCTCTTATTCTCATCTGCAATGACAATACCAAACCGACTTGCTTCTTCCATCGGTACCGGCATGGCGGCAATGGTGACATCCGCCCCGTTCTCTTTATGAAAATCCAGCATTACCTCATAGTCCATCTTGTAGATGTGATCGCCGGACAGAATCAGTACATAATCCGGATTGTAAGTCTCTATGTATCGCAGATTCTGATAGATTGCATTTGCCGTACCGGTATACCATTCGCTGTTATTGCTCCGCTCGTAGGGCGGCAGAACCGTAACTCCGCCGTTATTGCGGTCAAGATCCCACGGAATGCCAATTCCGATATGTGTGTTCAGTCTCAACGGCTGATACTGGGTGAGCACGCCTACCGTATCTATGCCGGAGTTTATGCAGTTACTCAGCGGGAAATCGATAATACGGTATTTTCCTCCAAAGGTAACCGCCGGCTTCGCTACATCCGCGGTAAGAACGCCAAGCCTGCTGCCCTGACCGCCCGCCAGAAGCATGGCTATCATCTCTTTCTTAATCACATAATCACTCCTTGTCTGTCCCTGTTTTTTCTATTTGAACATAATATATAGTCATTTTTTATATTATTGTACCATAGAGGAAACTTCTTTTCAACATTTTACACAATTTTTTATCAAAAAATGTACTTTTTTTGTCAAAATCTACAATTCTATTATTTCCTACATTATATTTGCAAAAAACAATAATACGGTTATAATAAGGAAGAATCATATTTTTTAGGCAGGTATATCTTAATGTATAAATTAAATTTTGATCAGCCAATAAATGTTCACTTTATCGGAATCGGAGGAATCAGCATGAGCGGCCTTGCCGAAATCCTTCTGGCGGAGGGTTTTTCCATCTCCGGCTCCGACAGCCGGGAATCCGATTTGACACGCCGCCTTGCGTCGAAGGGCATTCGCGTTTTTTATGGACAGAGCGCCCAAAATATCAGCCCGGATACTGATCTTGCAGTATATACTGCCGCCATCGGCGAAGACAATCCGGAGTGGCAGGCGGCAAAGGAAAAGGGTATTCCCATGCTGACCCGGGCAGAACTGCTCGGACAGATCATGGATAACTATGAGCGCTCTATCGCTGTTTCCGGAACCCACGGAAAGACCACCACTACCTCAATGATCAGCCACATCCTTCTTGCGGCCGATTTGGATCCCACGATCACCGTCGGAGGCATTCTTCCGGTTCTCGGCGGCAATCTGCGGGTGGGAAGCTCTGAGACTTTTATTACCGAGGCGTGTGAGTATACCAACAGCTTTTTGCATTTCCGCCCCAAATACAGCATCATTTTAAATATTGAAGCTGAACATTTAGACTTCTTTAAAGATTTAGAAGACATCCGCCACTCCTTCCGCCTTTATGGAAAAAACACCAAATCCGATGGGGCTCTGATCATAAACGGCGCAATTGAAAATTTGTCCGAGATCACCTTGGGCCTCTCCTGCCGGATCATAACCTTTGGTCTTACACCGGATTTTGACTGCTGGGCTTCCGATATTACATATAATGAAAAGGGCTGCGGCAGCTTTACTGCGGTCTATCAGGGCAAAACACTCGGACAGATCAATCTGCAGGTTCCCGGCACCCACAATGTCACCAACGCCCTCTCCGCCATTGCCTGCTGCCGGGAGGCCGGTATTGCCTTTGAGCAGATCAAAGAAGGGCTGGAAGCCTTTTGCGGCGCGGACCGCAGATTTCAATATAAGGGTACCTTCGATGGGGTGACCGTCATAGATGATTATGCACACCATCCGACCGAAATCCGCGCCACCCTGACTGCCGCTCAAAATTATCCCCATAAACGGCTTGTTCTTGTATTTCAGCCCCATACCTACTCTCGGACAAAAATCTTTCTTAAGGATTTTGCCCGTGTACTTTCTATGGCGGATGTCATTATCCTTTCGGATATTTACGCCGCCCGGGAAAAAAACACCTTCGGCGTAAGTTCACAGGACATCTTAGCGCTCCTTAAAGAAAAAGGAAAAGAGTGTTATTATTTTCCCTCTTTCGAGGAAATTGAAAAATTTTTATCAAAAAAATGTATGAACGGCGATTTGTTGATAACCATGGGGGCGGGAAACGTTGTAGAAATCGGCGAAGCGCTCCTCTCCAAATAGTTGTCCACTTTATCCACACAGCAAGAAGGATGATTTTCTTTTTTCTGTGTGGATTTTTTGTTAGAGTTATCAACACCGTTTTTCATGTTATTTATGCTCTTTCCCATTTTTATCCACATTATCCACGCTGTTCACAATTCCCAAAAGCCTTGATTTCACGGTATTTTCGCCCTTTTCATCAAAAAAACTTTGTGTTATAATTGCTCACAGGCTAGAAGTGAAAGAGGGACTTAAGTTATGGCATCCATTCAACTGTATGATGATTATCCGGCTACAACGACAAGCATTTCCAATAAATTTATTGACCAATACATGCCGGAAGCAAACGGGGAATTTGTGAAGGTATATCTATATCTATTACGCTGTCTCGGAAATAATGCATTAAAGTGTTCAATTTCTGCGATTGCGGACTGCTTTAACCATACAGAGAAGGATGTTTTGCGCGCTCTGAAATACTGGGAGCGTATGCATCTGATCCGCTTGGACAAAAGCGCAGACCGGTCGATTACCGGGATTCATGTGCTTAATATAGAGGAGGCCTCAACCGATTACGGCGCCGGGAAATACGGCGTCGGTTTAGGCCGTACCGAAGCGGCCGGCACCGAAACCGTTTCCGCTTCCGCTCCGGCTGAACAGAATGCGACTTCCGCCTCCATTGCAGGTGCGACCGCAAAGGAAGCTGTCTCGGGCGCCGTTCCCCCCGCTTCGGAGGGAACATCTGCCCGCCCGCAGCCGGCAGAGAGGAAAATTTACTCCGCAGATGAGATCAAAACCTTCTGTTCGGATCCGAATATAACGGAGCTTTTCTTTATTATAGAGACTTATCTGAAGCATCCGCTGTCCTCAACGGATACCAATATTGTGCTGTACTGGTACGACAGTCTCGATTTTTCCACAGAGCTGATCGTATATCTGGTGGAATACTGCATCAGCAAAGGACATTCCAGCATGCGCTATATGGACAAGGTTGCGCTCGGCTGGCATGAAAGCAATATTACTACGGTTGAGCAGGCAAAGGAAAACGCCGCAATTCACAGTCAGACCTATTACGGCGTAATGAAAGCCCTCGGCATCACCGGACGCAATCTGGTGGATTCCGAAGTCGCCTTTGTCAATAAATGGAGCAAGGAGTACGCCTTTGACCTTCCGCTGATTCAGGAGGCGTGCAGCCGCACGATGACAGCCACCCATCAGCCAAGCTTTGAATATACGGATTCCATTTTGAGCAATTGGTATAAGAATCAGGTACATACATTAGAAGACGTCAAACGCTTAGACGATTCCTTTAATCAGGGAAGAAATAGCATCCCTTCCCATTCCACAGGCAAAACCGGCGGTACTGCTGCAAAACGAAATCGTTTTAACAATTTCGAACAGCGGGAATACGACTTCGACCAGTTGGAAAAAATGCTTTTAACTACATCTGTACAGTAACTTTAGGAGGACTTTATGTCACTTACGAACTCGCAATTCGACGAAATCATGCGCGGCTATGATGAGCGGCAGCTTGCAAACAAGCATATATTGGATGAGCGGATTTCTGCCGCCTATCTGCGCGAGCCCCGCCTAAGGGAAATTGACGACTCAATTTCTGCCTGCTCCATTGCCTCCGCACGGAGACTTTTAGAGGGGGATTCCACCGCTCTCGCCTCCCTTCGCGCAGACATTGAAGCATTTCGCAGAGAGCGGGAAAATCTGCTTTCGGCTTCCGGTTTTCCGGAAAACTATCTCGCTCCGATCTATACCTGCCCGGATTGCCGGGATACCGGATACATCAACGGAAAAAAATGTCATTGTCTGAAACAGGCAATCATTGATTCCATTTACACCCAATCCAATATTAAAAATATTTTAATGCGGGAAAATTTTTCTACTTTTTCTTATGAATATTACTCGGATACGGAGAGGGATCCTGCAACCGGACGCACGTTTCTTGAAAACATCCGGCAGGCGGTGGAGGAATGCCGCCGCTTTATCGATGATTTTGACAACAAACCGAAAAATCTTTTTTTCTACGGCAACACGGGAGTGGGGAAAACCTTTCTCTCCAATTGCGTTGCCAAAGAACTTTTAGATCGCAGTTATTCCGTTATTTACTTTACAGCTTTTCAGTTGTTTGATATATTAAGCAAGGGTGTTTTTGAAAGGGATGCAGATGCGATCGCTGCTCACCAGAATATTTTTGACTGTGATCTTTTGATCATCGATGATCTGGGCACGGAACTTTCCAATGCCTTTACCTCATCACAGTTGTTTTTATGTGTCAACGAGCGGATCCTCAGACAGAAATCTACCATTATTTCCACCAACCTGAATTTAAATCAGGTCATTGACACATATTCGGAGAGAACCTTTTCCCGCATTTCCAGCAATTATAATCTTCTTAAATTGTCCGGAAATGACATCAGGATCCAGAAACGCAAAATGCACCAATAAAATAAATTTTACTTCATGGAGGACCCATCATGCCAAACGATGAAAGAATTTTAGAGACAATGCCAACCGGTACCTTAGGACTGATTCCTACCGAGAGTTGTATCGGGCTCGGCGAAAAGGTCAACCGGTATTTATCCGGCTGGCGCGAAAATCGTGAGCATCAGCATCAGAATGAGATTGCTTTCAAGGACTACTACAAAGAAAGCTACATCATCCGGCCCTACACGCCAAGATTCGGCTCCGGAGAGGCAAAATGCGTTATCAACCAGTCTGTCCGTGGTTACGACTTATATATTATGGTAGACGTAACCAATTACAGCCTGACCTATTCGCTATGCGGCCAGACAAACCATATGTCTCCGGATGACCACTACGCAGATTTGAAGCGTGTTATCGCTGCTGTGGGCGGAAAGGCCCGCAGAATTACCGTCATTCTTCCGTTTTTGTATGAAAGCCGCCAGCACAGAAGAAGCGGCCGGGAATCCTTGGACTGCCCATTGGCGCTTCAGGAGCTGGTTAATATGGGAGTTGACAATATCATTACCTTTGATGCCCACGATCCGCGCGTTGTCAATGCAATTCCTCTGCACGGATTCGAGAATGTAATGCCTTCCTATCAGTTCATCAAAGGCATATTAAAAAATGTAAAAGATCTGACGATCGACGCCGATCATCTGATGATCATCAGCCCGGACGAGGGAGCTACCGCCCGTGCGATCTATCTGGCAAACGTACTGGGCGTTGATATGGGTATGTTCTACAAGCGCCGGGATTACAGCCAGATCGAAAATGGCCGCAACCCTATCGTTGCCCATGAGTTCCTTGGCTCCAATGTGGATGGCAAGGATGTTTTGATCATCGATGATATGATCTCCTCCGGAGAAAGTATGATCGATACCGCTAAAGAATTGAAAAAGCGCAATGCAAAGCGAATTTTCGTAGTTTCTACTTTCGGTCTCTTCACCAACGGATTTGAAGCTTTTGATAAAGCCTATGCGGAAGGTCTGATCTACCGCGTTGTTACCACGAATCTGATCTATCAGTCACCGGAGCTTTTGTCAAAGGAGTATTATATCAGCTGCGACATGAGCAAGTACATTGCCTACATCATCGATACGCTGAATCACGATGCCTCCATCAGCGATCTTCTGAATCCTTATGACCGTATCCGAAACTACGTCAACCGCTATAAGGAAGCACAGAAACGGGAGCAATCGTAAAAAATAGGCTTCGCCTATTCAACTCCCCTGCCCCTCAATCTTGAGGGGTTG
>CAYROM010000045.1:0-13887 GCA_964425905.1 uncultured Lachnobacterium sp.
GAATAAATTTCTGCCACCACGCACGTTTTACATTATTCTTAAGCTCTACGCCAAGATTTCCGTAATCCCAGGTGTTGGCAAGCCCGCCGTAGATCTCCGAGCCCGGATAAACAAATCCTCTTGCCTTTGCCACCTGCACGATTTTGTCCATGGTTTTTTCCATAATAAATTCCTCTCATTCCATCGTTGATAAATTCTATTTGTAAATAATATATGTATATATATTACTGTATTCCGTATCCGTGCTGTCAGCGTTTTCCTCGTCCCCGAAGTCAAACACGATCTCCGTATCCCCGTCTTCTCCGGTCAGTATCTCGTCCTCGCTGACGCTGCCGCTGTCCTCCCCTTCCGATTCCACACTCATCGCCTCTGTGGAATCAGCCTCCTCGGCCTGCGTATCCTCTGCTAAGACGGACTCCCCGAAAAGGGAATTGCCTGCGCCGATAGCAATCGTGCTGCCATCCACAAGGGATACATTTTCCGTGGAAACGTAACAGATCGTTCCCTTTACGTTTACATTTATATTTGTCTTTATGACAACGACCTTATAGCCTTCGCCGGCAATAAAGTCGGAGGATGCCGCCTCAACCGGCTGCTCTCCGGTAACCTCCGCAAAATCGACTGCAAAGCCGTATCCTGCCGCCAGCGCCTCCGCCACGCTTCCTGTAAAAAGCTCGATTCCGTTGAATCTTGCATAATCCTCCGCTGAGGCATACTCAATGGTAAGTACCGCCTTGCCGTCCGCCACGCTGATATCCTTAAGCTTCACGGAATTTTTTCCGTACTCTGCCGTATATTCGGAAATAATCCCGCTTACATATGAGCTAAGCCCCTCCTCGTCGTAAGAGGCCTCGTCAAAATCCGCCACATCAGCAGAAACGATCTTTCCGTTCTTTAACACATAAACCGTACTCTCCTGCGCATCATAGGATGAACCGCAGCCTGCCAATAACCCCATACACAAAACCAGTACAAGGATCGCCGTTATTAATCTCTTCATGATGTCCTCCTGTCTAACCTAAGTTACAATCTATGCTATTATACACTTTTCATTTTTTGATTTCAACAAAAAACGCTCCTTTGCCCGCAGGACTTTCCTATTGCCGAAAAAAATCCCCTTCCTCCATGATCTTAAGGGTTTTAAAGCTGTGGCGTGTATAGTGGGCGGCGTATTCCGCCGCAATCCGGCCAAGTTCCTTTAAGACCTCATCGGAAACCCGGAAGGAAAACAGCTTTTCAATGGAGGAAGATACAATATACTGCAGCGCATATCTTGTGGAATCCAAAACAGGTATCCCCTTCATCCCCGGACAGCAATGTCTGCAGTACATCCCTCCTTTTTGCACGGAAAAAAGCGCAAGCTCCTCCCGCTTACGGCAGTTGATACAGGAAAAGACATCCGGACCCTCTCCATTGATCGTCAGGGCCTTTAATTCAAAGACGGCACGCACCAGCTTTCTGTCATATGCCGGACTCTCCAGCGCCCGCAGCGACTGATACAACAGCTTTAGCATTTCCTTTTCATCATTGTTTTCCTGACAGTAGTACTCCGCAAATTCCAGAAAATAGAATCCCATATACGCGGCGTCACAGTCTTGCGCCAGTTCCCTGAAATAATTATGTATGGCTGCTTTCGCCAAATTATATGCGCTCTTCCCCTCGTATAACTCGAATTCCCCAAAAGAAAAAGGATTGGTCGCAGCAAGAAGCGCACTCTGTGGCCTTTTCGCCCCTCTGGCAAATGCTACAATCTTTCCCTTTTCTCTGGTAAGTATCGTTATTCTTTTGTCATATTCGCCCACCGGCATGGCTGTCAAAACCATACCGGTCAACACCACCGGCTGTCCCATACGTCCCTTGTTTCCTTTGTCCCGTTTGTTTCTTTTCTTGCCTATCCGTACTGACGCTGCAATACGCCAGATAATCGGTCACCTTTCCTGTCGTCCAAAATGTTTCCCAGGTTTTTTCCATTGTAGTGCCCTCCGTAATCCTATGTTCTATAAATTAGGATTTACATTTCACCCACAAGTATTCCTAAGAAAAATTGGAAAAAAGAAATATGTCACTCCTCTTCCCGGTAACCGAAATTTTTAATCAAAAAGTCGCTGTCTCTCCAGTCCTTCTTCACCTTTACCCACAATTTCAGATTGACCCTGCAATCCAAAAGCCGTTCCATCTCATAGCGGGCGTTGGAACCGATCTTTTTGAGCATCGCCCCCTGCTTTCCAATAATGATTCCTTTATGGGAATCCCTTTCGCACACGATAGTCGCATCAATATCTACGATATTTTCCTTGTCCCGCTTCTTCATCTGATCGATACCCACGGCAATCCCGTGGGGAACCTCGTCGCTTAAGGCATGGAGTGCCTTCTCACGGATGATCTCCGCGCAAATCGCCCGCTCCGGCTGGTCTGTCACCGTATCCTCATCATAAAACTGGGGACCGTAGGGAAGATATTTAAAGATCATATCGATGACATCATCCGTATTCTGCCCGCGCAGGGCGGAGGTCGGGATGATCTCCGCAAAATCGTACAGCTTCCGGTATGTATCGATATATTCAAGCACTTTGTCCTTCTCTATGGTATCCACCTTGTTGATGATAAGGATGACCGGAGTTTTTATCTTTTTCAGCTGTTCGATAATATGCTGCTCCCCGGCCCCCACAAAATTGGAAGGCTCCACCAGCCACAGAACGACATCCACCTCGCCAAGCGTCTTCTCCGCAGCATTCACCATATACTCTCCAAGCTTATTTTTTGCCTTGTGGATTCCCGGCGTATCAAGAAAAACAATCTGCCCTCTCTCCATGTCCGTGTAGACCGTCTGGATACGGTTCCTGGTGGTCTGGGGTTTATTGGAGGTAATTGCAATCTTCTGTCCGATCAGACGGTTCATAAGGGTCGATTTCCCGACATTTGGACGTCCGATAATGGTGACAAAGCCGGATTTAAAATTTTCTGTCATATCTTTCTCCTGAAGACCGGATGAACCGGTCCTTCTTAATCGTATAATTTCTCTATCTCATCAAACATTCCCGACGCATTCCGGATCATATTCTCATTTCCGATCACGCACAGGTTATCCTCCTTTAAGACGGACTCGATCAAATCCGCCAGCGAACGGATATCCTCCGGGGAAGCCTTTAATATCTGATCCCGCTCCTTCTGGATATCCTCAAAGCTGATTCCCCCGAGATAAGCAGCCAGCGAACGGCTTCCCTTCGCCTCTGCTCCCAGCGGTGTATCCATCGCCCCGAAGGTTCCGATGATGTATTTTGTCATATCCCTCTCATCGGGATCAAAGTTCCTTAAATATTCCGGAATCCCATCGTATACTGCGTTCGTCTTCTCAAGATTCGGATCCCGGTAGGAGACGAAATAACTCTCCCCGTTTCTCATAAAGCTGCTCATGCAGCCATATGCGCCGCCCTTCACCCGGATGTTGAGCCATAGGTAATCATAGCTTAGGATCATCTTCAAAATCCGCAGTGCCCCCGTATAGGAAAATCCGTGGTCAATAAAATTTCCGGTTCTCGCCACGTACTGAATCTGGGATGCATCGATAAAGCCCTCGTTCTTTTTTACAAAAGAAATTTTGGCCGGCTCCCCGATCGCGCTTTGTGCCGGAAGCTTCCCGAGAAACTCCTCAATGACCGGGGCCGCCTTTTTGTAAGCCATCTCCTCCCCCGTAAAACTTATCAGCAGACGGTTTCTTGTAAAGAGCATATCGCACAGCTTTTCAAATTTAAAAACCGCCTCCATCGGCCTGTCCTTAAGCAGTTTTTCGATCCGGCATACGGAACGGTAAAATGCAACTCCGCGGAGTTCATCCTGATAAAATCCGTATTTGGAAAAATGGGACATTCCCCGCATACAAGAAACCATATGCCCGGCGCTGCTCAACCCCGCCTGAAGCCTCGCCTTCGTCTGTGACACGATCTCCGTAAGCCTCTTTACATCGGAGAGACGGGAGGTCCGCAGAATCTCGTCATTCAGGCGCATTGCCTCCGCAAGATTCTCCTCAAGAACCTTGATCCGCACCTCATATTTTACCCCCAGCCTGCCGCGTTCCCGGACATTCGGGTAGAGGTTTGCCGTTGAAGCGATCCCCCCTGTATAGATGTTGATCACATTTGCCAGATCCGCATAGCCGTAAGCGTCCGTATCCACATATCCAAGCACCGAGCCCAAAAGCCCAAGATATCCCAGATCCTCCGTTTTTACGTCCTCCGCGTCAAAAAGAAGGGTAATATAATCGATTCCATTGGAAAAAATCTCATGCCTTACGACCCGGATGCCGGAAAGCTCCTCCTCCACATTCGTAAGGGGCATTGCCTCCTTTTTCAGATCCGATCTTGAGAGCATTGGAATCTTCTTTAAGTCCTCCTCGTCAGAGGGCGCATCCTGATAATTTTTCAAACGCTTCGTATCTTCTATGAGCCTTCTTATCTCCTCCCCGGAAAGGCTGTTTTTATATTCCTCAAGCTGTCTGCGCAGCGCTTCCTCCTCATCGTTGTTTTTCCCCCTCTGCGGAACCACCACCACCAGAGAACCGTGGGGATTGTCAAGCAGATAATCCCTGACCAGTTTTTCAAAATATCCGCTATCTATCCGTTCCTTCAGATAAGCGTAAGTGTCCAGACATTCCAGATGCAAAAAGGGCTTATCGTCATCAAAGAGCCAGCTCTCCATACATTGCAGGCCGTAGAGCAGCCCCTTTGGATACTGTCCAAAATCCGCCTCCCGGAATTTAAACTCCGAGCTGTTGATGGCGGCAAGCAGGGATTCCCTGTTAATCCCCTCCTCCGAAAGCCTCTTCAAAGTCTCCTCAATGATAGAGCAAAACCTCTCCTTATCTGAAACGTTTGCATTCTTTGCCACAATGGAAAAAACCGGCTGCAAGGTTCCCGTATTAAAGGAGCCATAGACATCCTCCCCGATTCCCGCATCGATCAGAGCCTTTTTTACCGGAGCCCCCGGAGCGCTTACCAGGGCATAGTCAAGGATATCAAAGGCCTGATACAGCTCCTTATCCAATGCATCCGAGACCACTCTGTTGTAGGAAAGATATGTCCGGTCCTCCTCCTTATCATCAGAGGCTATGGAGTAGACTGCCGTCACCTCCTTCGTCTCCTCGAAAGGTTTTTGCATTGCAATTTCCGTATCCGCCTCCAAAAACTCGTAATGGCACAGATATTCCCTGTCGATCCATTCCAGACGTTCCGCCACGTCCATGTCTCCGTACAGGTAAATGTAGGAATTGGACGGATGGTAATATCTATGATAAAAGGCAAGATAATCCTCATAGCTAAGTTCCGGGATATGAACCGGATTCCCGCCGGAGTCCTTGCCATAAGTATTGTCCGGGAAAAGGGATTTATAAATCTGGGTCTGAAGCACCTCATCCGGAGAAGAATATGCCCCCTTCATCTCATTGTACACGACGCCGTTGATCGTGATGGGCGCGTCCGTATCCTCCAGTTCGTAATGCCAGCCCTCCTGCTTAAATATTTCCTGATACTTTGTGATATTCGGATGAAATACGGCATCCATATAGACATCCATCAAATTCTTAAAATCCTGATCGTTGTAGCTGGCAATCGGATACACCGTCCTGTCCGGATAAGTCATCGCATTCAAAAAAGTGTTGAGCGATCCCTTTACCAGCTCCACAAACGGATCTTTAACCGGAAATTTTTCGGAACCGCACAGCGTCGTATGCTCGATGATATGCGGAACGCCTGTCTCATCCTCCGGAGTTGTCCGAAATGCAATATAGAACACCTTATTGTCGTCATCGTTCGATAGAACTGCGATCTTTGCGCCGCTCTTTTTATGGCGCAAAATATATCCGGTGGATTTGACATCCCGGATCTCTCTCTCTTCTATAAGCTCATAAGCCGTTAAATCCTGTAATTTCATGAAAACCTCCATAAACTTAAACTGTTTTTAGTATATCCCAAATCCTCCGATTTGAAAATAGGAGAATACAGCTGTCTTTCCTATGAGATAAAAAAGGACTGTCATTACGACAGTCCCTTCGAATCTGGAATGTATGTACTACTAAGCCAGGCGGCTTACATTTGCTGCCTGTGGTCCCTTTTCGCCATCTACTACTTCAAATTCAACTTTTTCGCCATCCTTCAGCTCCTTGAATCCATCCATGTTCAAAGCGGAAAAATGAACGAATACTTCATTGCCGGCCTCATCAGAGATAAAGCCATAACCCTTTTTAGCATTAAACCATTTAACTGTTCCCTGCTGCATAACTTATAAAACCCTCCTGAAAAATCAAATAAAATATTACTACATAATTTGAAACTAACACATTAGTCACAATTTGTCAAACAAAATCTTACAAAAAATACAAATAGAGGCAGATTTAAAGAAAAATTTCATGATTTCACCTTAACATCCAGCTGTGGAAACGGTATGGTTATCCCGTTTTCATCAAATTCATTTTTGACATTTTCGGTAAGCCTCCACTTGGCAGTCCAATAATCCTCGTTTTTCACCCAGGCGCGGAGCCCCATCTGTATGCCGGACTCCCCAAGCTCAGATACAAAGGCGTTTACAGCCTCCTCCTCCAGCACCGCAGGATCCTCTGCCGCGATCCGAAGAAGCAGTTCCTTTACCTTCGCAAGATCCGACTCGTATGCCACGTCCACCGTTATATCCACTCTCCGCTTTTCCATCCGCGACACATTTGTAATGCTGGAATTTGATAATGTACCGTTCGGGATCAGGATCATCCGGTTGTCCGGGGTGAGAAGCTTTGTATAAAAAATCGTAATCTCATACACGGTTCCCTCCTGACTGTCGGAATGGTTCACAATATAATCTCCCACCACAAAGGGCTTTAACACAAGGATCAGCACACCTCCCGCAAAATTGGAGAGGCTTCCCTGAAGAGCCAGACCTGCCGTAAGCCCGGCAGAACCAAGCACAGCCACAACCGAGCCTGTCGTAACTCCAAATTGGGCGAGAATAATCATCACAAGAACAAAGTAGAGGGCATATTTGATCATCGAGCAGAGAAAAGAAATGACCCCTGCCTCCACATGCCCTTTGTTCATGGACTTGCGGAGCATTTTTACCAAAGTATTAATGACCTTCATCCCCACAAGAAGGATCACGATCGCAATGATAAGCTGTATCAGAAAGCCCAGCAAAGCCGGAAGCGCATTCTCAAAATATTCCCTTACAACACCCGGATTCTCTGTAATATCCTCTAGGACTGCTTCCACCTCGATCGTCCCCTCCGTATCCAACTCTGCTAAAATACTTCTCACCAACAAATTTACCTCTCAATCTCATGAATAAAAAGCCCGCTCCTAAGCTTTGGCTCAAACCATGTGGATTTCGGCGGCATCAAAAGTCCCGCGTCCGCCACCGCAAACAATTCCCCGATGGAGGTGGCATACATGGCAAACGCCGCCTTGCAGTCCAAGGCACAGCGTCTTTCCAGTTCCTCCATTCCGCGGATACCGCCGACAAAATCGATCCTCGGATCGGTTTTCGGATCAAGAATCCCAAGTACCGGAGCAAGCAGGACATTTTGCAGCACCGAAACATCCAGCCCCTCCACCGGATCCTCCGGTATATCCTCCGGCTTCATGGTGCAGCGATACCAGCTTCCCTCCAGATACATAGAGAATTCCCCTTTTCCGGAAGGTCTGACGCTCTCTTCCCACTTTTCCTTTTCTTTCCGGTACTCCTCTTTCGTTGCGCCTTCCTGCTGCATCCTTCCGGTTTTTGCAAGCACGTCATTTCTTTCAATTTCTTCCACCGAAAACAGCGTCTTCATCTTCTCCAAAAACTCCTGAGGGGTAAGACCGTTTAAGTCCTTCACCACCCGGTTGTAATCCATGATCATAAGCTCGTCGTCCGGGAAAAGGACGGAAAGGAAATAATTAAATTCCTCCGTACCGTCATAGTCCGGATGTTCTTCTCTTCTCTTCAATCCGACCTTAACCGCAGAGGCTGCCCGGTGATGCCCGTCCGCAATATAGACCGAATGCATAGCCAAAAAAGCTTCCCGAATCGCCAAGATCTGCTCCTGGTCAGTAATTTCATAAACGGTATGGCGGATTTTATCCTCCGAAACAAAATCATAGAGGGCCTGTCCCTCCTGGGCTTCTACCGCCCTTTCGACCGCCTGCCGGATCGCGTCATTGTTACGGTATGCAAGAAAGATCGGGCCGGTCTGCGCGCTGCAAACATCTACATGATTGATACGATCCTGCTCCTTGTCCGCCCGGGTATTTTCATGCTTCTTGATCACGCCTCCCACATAGTCGTCAATGGAGGCGCAGGCTACGATCCCCCTCTGTCTGCGCCCGTTCATGGTAAGCTCATAGATATAATAGCATTCCCTCTCATCCCGAACAAAGGAGCCATCTGCGATCCATTCCTGCAGCATGGCGCTTGCCCTGTCATAGACCCTTGGGTCGTAGGTATCCACCTCGTCCCCAAACTGGGTTTCCGCCCGGTCGATTGCAAGAAAGGACTGCGGGTTCTGCTCCACCACTTTTTTTGCCTCTTCCCTGTTATATACGTCATAGGGCAGCGCGGCAATCCGAGAAGCCTTATCCTTTGCCGGACGCACGCAGCCAAATGGTTTTATCTCTGCCATTATGATTCCTCCTCTTTTGTAAAAAGACATCATACTTTTGGTATGATGCCTTTTTAGTCAATTATTTGATGACTCTGACACGAAGCACGCCGTCGATCGCCGCAAGTTTTTCTACAACCTCATCCGTAACCGGGGAATCCACGTCGATCAATGCGTATGCATAATCGCCCTTTCCCTTATCGTTTAAGTCTGCAACGTTGATATCTGCGGTGCCTAAAACCGTAGTGTACTGACCGATCATACCCTTGACGTTTTTATGCAGGATTCCGATACGTCCCGCTGCGGTACATGCACCCATGCTGCAATCCGGATAATTTACGGAATGAACGATATTGCCGTTTTCCAGATAATCGCGGATCTCACGGACAGCCATGATCGCACAGTTATCCTCCGACTCGGCGGTTGACGCGCCGAGATGCGGCGTTACGATACAGCCCTTTGCACCGACCGTTGTCGGGTTCGGGAAATCGGATACATATTTCTTGACCTTTCCTGCTGCAAGGGCATCCACCATAGCCTCCTCGTCCACCAGAAGATCCCTTGCAAAGTTCAGAACGATGGCAGACGGCTTCATCTTCGCGATCGCGTCCGCATTGATCATCTTCTTTGTGGAATCAAGAAGCGGCACATGGATCGTGATGAAATCGCAATCCCGGTAGATATCCTCCACATTACTGATATGCTTTACGCTTCTGGATAAATTCCATGCGGCATTTACGGAGATATACGGATCATAGCCGCACACGTCCATCCCCATATGGACGGCGGCATTCGCGACCAGCACGCCGATTGCGCCAAGTCCGATAACTCCCAGCTTTTTCCCTGAAATCTCGGTGCCTGCAAAATTCTTCTTCTGCTTCTCCGCCGTCTTTGCGATATTCTCATCATTCTGATTCTCTAAGCACCAGTCGATACCTCCTACAATATCCCTCGATGCGTAAAGCATTCCTGCGAAAACCAGCTCCTTTACCCCGTTTGCATTTGCTCCGGGCGTATTGAAAACGACGATTCCCTGCTCCGCGCATTTGTCTAACGGGATGTTATTCACACCAGCCCCCGCACGGGCTACGGCAAGAACCTTATCTCCAAGCTCGATCTCGTGCATTGCTGCGCTTCTTACCAGCGCGGCATCCGCATTCGCAATATCCTCAACCTTCTGATATTCCTCGGAGAACAGGTCGAGACCAACCCCTGCGATTGGATTTAAACATGTATAATTGTACATTTTCACATTTCCTTTCCTATGCATTTTCCGCTTCAAACTTCTTCATAAACTCTACCAGCTTCTCCACGCCCTCCTTCGGCATTGCATTGTAGATGGAAGCTCTCATGCCGCCGACGGTGCGGTGTCCCTTCAAGTTTACAAATCCGGCCTCGGCGGCCTGCTTAACAAATTTTGCATCCAGTTCCTCGTTTCCGGTAACAAAAGGAACATTCATCAGGGAACGATCCTCTTTTCTGACCGTGCCCTTAAACAGCCGGCTCTCGTCAAGGAAGTCATAAAGGATCTGCGCTTTTTCGATGTTGCGGCGCTTCATCTCCTCCAGACCGCCCATCTTCTTGAGCCACTTAAATACCTTTCCGCAGATATAAATTCCATAACACGGCGGCGTATTGTAGAGAGAATCATTATCCGCCTGTGTCTTCCACTTAAGCATAGTCGGCGTCCCCGGAAGCACATCATCCGTGATCAAATCTTCCCTTGCGATTACAATAACAACGCCCGCCGGCCCGATATTTTTCTGAACGCCGCCGTAGATCACGCCGTATTTTGTTACATCCACCGGCTCGGATAAAAAGCAGGAGGAAACATCCGCCACCAGCTCTTTTCCCTTTGTGTTCGGCAGGGTCTTATACTTTGTTCCGTAAATCGTGTTGTTCTCACAGATATAAACATAATCCAGATCATTTGGTATATCAAGATCCGAGCAGTCCGGGATATAGGAGAAGGTCTCGTCTGCGGAGGAAGCAAGCTCGATTGCCTCACCGTACATCTTAGCTTCCTGATATGCCTTCTTCGCCCATTGTCCTGTTACGATATATCCTGCCTTTTTGTTCTTCATCAGGTTCATCGGAACTGCTGCAAACTGCTGGGATGCTCCGCCCTGTAAGAACAATACCTTGTAGTTATCCGGAATGTTCATCAGTTCCCTTAAATCGGCTTCCGCATCCTTGATGATCGTATCATACACCTTGGAACGATGGCTCATCTCCATAACGGACATTCCGCATCCCTTGTAATCCAGCATCTCATCGGCTGCTTCCTGCAATACCTCCTCCGGCAGAACTGCTGGTCCTGCGGAAAAATTATAAACTCTGCTCATTTTCATATTTCCTCCTTCATATTATGCATTTCCGGCATTGAAATCTTCTTCATCAAAAGCCTCGTTGATCGGCGCTCCCGGCGCTACCATCGGCCAGACCTTATCATCCGCATTGATGATACAGTCGATGACGTATGGCTTACTGCTCTTTTGCGCCTCCGCAAAGGCCTGTTCAAACTCTTCCCGCGTGGTGACCCGCGCAGCCTCCGCCCCCATCGCCTTTGCAAGGAGCACATAGTCTACGCCGTCATCGAGAACCGTTGCGGAATAATGATGGTCGTAAAATAAGGTCTGCCATTGTCTTACCATTCCCAGCACATGATTATTGACAATAATCTCGATCAGCGGAAGCTTTTCCCTTGCCGCTGTCGCCAACTCATTCATATTCATGCGGAAACATCCGTCTCCTGCAATATTGATGACCTGCTTATTGGGGTTCGCCGTCTTAGCGCCGATCGCCGCGCCAAGGCCGTACCCCATTGTCCCAAGTCCGCCGGAGGTAAGCAGGGTACGCGGGTTTCTATATTTATAAAACTGCGCCGCCCACATCTGATGCTGTCCGACTTCGGTTACAATGATCGCATCCCCCCCGGTCATCTCATAGATCTTCTCGATCAAAAACGGACCGCTGATGCCTTGATCCGCGTAGGTAAGGGGGAATTTTTGCTTATATTCCTCTATATGGGATAGCCACGCCTTATGTTCCTGCTTTTTTAATCTTTCATTCAGCTGTTTTAGGATCTCGGAGATATCGCCGATCACACTCGCCGCTGCCGGAATATTCTTATTGATTTCGGCGGGATCTACGTCCAGCTGCAAAATTTTTGCCTGATGGGCAAACCTGCTGGCATTTCCAATCACGCGGTCGGAGAACCGTACGCCTACTGCGATCAAAAGATCGCACTCGCTGACGCCAAGATTCGACGTCTTTGTACCGTGCATCCCCAGCATTCCCGTATAGTAATCGCTCGTTCCGTCAAAGGCGCCCTTTCCCATCAGGGTATCACATACCGGAGCATCCACAAGCTCCACCAGTCTCCTCAGCTGCTCGCTCGCTCCCGAGATGACCGCGCCGCCGCCCACAAAGATATACGGCTTTTTTGCTGCCTCGATCATGGAAACGGCGCGGTCTAAGTCCTCGTCCCTGATCGTATCCGCCGCCGGCTCCGGAATAGTAATCTCCGCCTTTTCATACTCCACCCGGTTTGCCGTGACGTCCTTCGGAATGTCCACAAGAACCGGCCCCGGCCTTCCTGTCCGGGCAATGGTAAATGCCCGGCGGATTGTATCAGCCAGCTCCTTTACATCCTTTACGATAAAGTTATGCTTCGTGATCGGCATGGTGATACCGGTGATATCCACCTCCTGAAAGCTGTCCTTTCCAAGAAGCGATACATTTACGTTGCAGGTCAGCGCTACGACCGGCACGGAATCCATGTATGCCGTCGCGATCCCGGTTACCAGATTTGTCGCCCCCGGCCCCGAAGTCGCCATGCAAACGCCTACCTTTCCGGTACTTCTCGCATAGCCGTCCGCCGCGTGGCTGGCCCCCTGCTCATGGGAGGTCAGCACATGTTTTATTTCATCCTTATGCTTATAAAGTTCATCATACACGTTTAAGATCGCTCCGCCCGGATAACCGAATACCGTATCCACGCCCTGCTCCTTTAAACATTCTATTATTACCTGTGCTCCCGTTAACTGCATTTTCTCTAGTCCCCTGAATCCAAAAATTTATTTTTCGTGAGGAAGTTCCAAAATAGCTCCTCTGTTTCCGGAGGTAACCAAAGCTGCATACCTCTTTAAGTAACCCGTGGTTACCTTCGGCTCCCGCGGCTGCCATTTTGCACGGCGCGCCGCAAGTTCTTCCTCGGATACATCCAGTTCCATGGTCAGCGCCGGAATATTAATCTTAATGATATCGCCCTCCTCAACCAGCGCGATCGGTCCTCCAACCGCCGCCTCCGGAGAAACGTGTCCGATCGATGCGCCTCTCGACGCGCCGGAGAAACGTCCGTCCGTGATCAGCGCAACGGAGCTTCCAAGTCCCATGCCGGCAATCGCGGAGGTAGGATTTAACATTTCTCTCATTCCCGGGCCGCCCTTTGGCCCCTCATAGCGGATCACAACCACATCACCGGCTACGATCCTGCCTCCCTTGATCGCTGCGATTGCATCCTCCTCGCAGTCAAATACCCTTGCAGGGCCCTCATGTACCAGCATTTCCTCTACAACCGCGGAGCGCTTGACAACGGAGCCGTCGGGCGCAAGGTTTCCCTTTAATACGGCAAGTCCGCCTGTCTTGGTATATGGATTGTCGATCGGACGTATTACCTCGGGATTCCGGTTTACTGCGTTTGCAATATTTTCTCCGATCGTCTTTCCGGTCACCGTCATGCAGTCGGTGTTGAGAAGTCCGATGTCCGCCAGTTCCTTCATAACCGCGTACACGCCCCCCGCCTCATTCAGGTCTTCCATATAGGTCGGGCCTGCCGGCGCCAGATGGCACAGGTTCGGCGTTTTCTCGCTGATCGGATTTGCAAAGCTGATATCGAAATCAAAGCCTATCTCATGGGCGATCGCCGGAAGGTGCAGCATGGAGTTTGTGGAGCAGCCCAGAGCCATATCCACGGTCAGCGCATTTAAGATGGATTCCTTTGTCATGATATCCCTTGCCCGGATATTTTTGCGGTACATCTCCATTACCGCCATACCCGCATGTTTTGCAAGCTTGATACGCTCGGAATATACTGCCGGGATCGTCCCGTTTCCGCGAAGTCCCATGCCAAGAGCCTCTGTCAGACAGTTCATGGAGTTTGCGGTATACATGCCGGAGCAGGAACCGCAGGTCGGACAAACTTTATTCTCAAATTCGGTCACATCCTCCTCGGTCATCGTGCCTGCCGCATAGGAGCCAACCGCCTC
>CAYROM010000046.1:0-13116 GCA_964425905.1 uncultured Lachnobacterium sp.
CCGCTTCAATCGTTATGCTGCCGTTCCATGAGGACGCCGTCCGAGCAGAAGCGGAAAACACAGTATTCTTATCGAATCCTACTCCGCGATATACCACCCATGATTCAATCTTTTCTATTCCGGAGGTTGAATCTTCTGCCATTATTTCGACTGTTGCGTTTGAATTATGCGGCATCCCATCCGCAAACGCTGAGCTGATACCGAAAGCATCTATTACGGTATCACGTTTTACCGTGCAGCTCATTTTGTCAGAAATTCCCAATACCGTCTTTCCGTCCGCCCCTAGCGCTTCTATGTAAAAATATACGGTTTTTTGTCCATCTTCTGTAATGATATCGTCGAGCTCATCGCTCCAGTTACCGCCTACCGTTCCGTCGTAGCTGATCTTATATCCTTCCGCAGCTACCAGATCCACCTGTCCCGTATACCAACTGCTTTCAACCGCCAGTCTGTCTCCCGAAAACGCGAAAGCCTCCGAAGACGTATCTACCGGATAATAGGAAACATTTACGGAATAGGTATATACCGCCGATTGATAATAAGTGTCATCCTCCGCTTTTGTCACCCTGATAATTGCGCTTCCTTCTCCCACAGCCTTCAGATTGCCGTAGTCATCTACCGTTGCAACACCCGTATCCGAGGAAGCATATACGAAATCTCCGGTTCCGTCTCCCCCGTCCGGCAGATTTACTGTGGACGCGCCCTTATACATTGCAACGCAATCCGAATCAAACGTGATTGGCGTTGACTGCGTTTTTTTCATAACGGTCACTTCATATTCGATTGATGTACCTACATACCAGGAATCCTCTCCGATATCTTCTGCAATCACAGCCCTGATCGTAACCGGCTCGTCCGAATAGGCAAGAACCGTTATTTTTCCATCGCCATCCACGCTGATGATATCCGGTTTCGAGCTTTCATAGGTTACCGATCCATTGCTCCGGACAGAGGAAGCCGGATTGGTATAAGTATCATCGATCACAAGAACCAGATCTTTTGAGATGCTCTCCTGAAACGCAAAATCCGGCACTTCCAGAAAATAAATGGTGTACGAACTGTCCTCCGCAGCATAATAGCTTTCCGTTTCCTCTGCCGATGCCGTTATCGTAACGATTCCATAGGCCCCAGAGACGCGCGTCACCTTTCCTGTTTCATCAACCACAGCAACAGACGTATCGCCGGAAGTATATGTAATGGTATTTCCCCCGGCGTTTGTAGAAGCCTGATTCACGAAAACCGATTCTTCCGGCTGCACCTGTTTTGTATCATTTCCGCCCTCAAATGTAATTTCCTGCGTCTTCTTGTTTACAATCACAGTATACGCGATCGTTTTTCCCCTATACCAGGACTCCTCTCCAATATCATCTGCGATGGTTGCCGTGATCGTAACCGGCTCCTCCGAAGCTGCCAGCGCAGTCACCGTACCGTTCTCTGAATCCACGCTTACAATGTCCGTATCGGAGCTTGCATAGACTATGTTTGTATTTTTGTTGCATGAGGATGAAGCAGTATTTTGATATTTCTCATCTATAATAAGTTCCTTTGGAGCAGTAAGCACCTCCTGAAACACAAAATCCGGAGTTTCACTCAAAAAATAAATCGTATATGAAGTCTCCGCAGAATAATACGCATCGGATTCCGCCGCCGCCGCTGTAATTGTAACAATTCCGGAGGCCCCAGAGACGCGCGTCACTTCCCCGTTTTCATCAACCTCCGCGACACTTTCATCGCTTGATCTATAACTGATCTCCCCGTCTCCGGTTGAAGACGCTGCATTTGTATAGGAGGAATCCCCCGGTTCTACCATTATTGCAGAATCCTGATTTTCAAATGCAACCGCCTGATCTTTTTTGCCGACCTCTACCTCATAGTAAAGCGTTTCTCCCGGAAAAATCCCCTCCGACTCCACGCTAACCGTAATAGTGGCTTTGCCGGCTGATATACCTGTGACTTTTCCATCCGAATCCACATCTGCAACATCCGTATTGGAACTCACATAACTTACAGCTCTTTCATCTTCCGAATCTCTAATAAGCGCCTTGGAAGAAAGGGATTCCCCAACCTTTACGGTTTCATTTGAAGGATCATCAAAGGCAAATTCTCCCGCCTTTTGAAAATAAATAATATAGCTCACTCTGCCGGAGGGTTTATAGTCATCATCTCCCGCTTTTAATGCTGTAATCTCTACTATTCCGTATTGATCATAAACACGGCTCACTTCCCCCGTCTGCGAATTTACCGTTGCAATGTCCGTATTGCTGCTTTCATAGAATACCGCACCGTTTCCGCTTCCTCCGCTAACCGTTTGGCAGCAGCTGTCTTGTTCGGGTGTCACCGTGACCGTATCTTCTGCAAACGAAAGCTCTTCCTGATCGCTTTTTTCTGTTAGCGCAATATCACATGTATATGACTTATTTTCTCCATCTTCTGTCTCGTCCTCGTTTCCCTCTTCCGTTTCTTCCTCTCCCGTTCCTTCCTCCTCTGTCTTGTCCTCGTTATCCGTTATAACGGAAATAACGATTTTTTCACCAGCCTCGCCGCCTCTATATTCATCCGTTGCGGCTGTGACTACGTAATATGTACCGGCGTCCAAATACAAACCGCCGATTTTATAATCGCCATTTTCATCCGTAACGCAGTCGCCCACATCAATATATTTTCCCTCTTCGTCGGTAAGTCTGACCGTAATGCCATTTATGCCGCGCCCCTCAAAGGTAACTGTCCCGGATATCGTAACCAGATCAGACGCCTGTATGCGCTCCATACGTAATACCGGTATCAACGCAGCCAGTATTATTGCCGCAGCCGCCAATACAGCGAATCCTTTTCGACTTGCTTTTCTTTCGTGTCTCATTTTTTTACTCCTTTTATACTGCTAATACTTCATTCGTGTGTATAAATGTAATATCCTTTTCTATCACAAAAAAATCCAGGCGCGATGTTTCCGCTCCTATGGCTGCGCCTGCTATATCTGCTGCAAGTACAGTCGTCTCCTCTGCGCTGTTTACCGGAAGTATGGCGGTCTCGTCAATCCCTTCCCGCGTCAAAAGAGGCGTACTCTTTTTGAGAGACCTCGTTCCTGAATTTTCATTCTGCCGGCGAATCTCATCAACCGCCCTGCGCTCCGCAGCGCCGCTTAACTCCCCAATGACTTTTGGTATTTTCAGAACAAATAACAATATAATTGTTATGAACAAAAAAAACACGGCGGCTATGGCTGCGCCAATAAATATATATCGATATGTATCATATGTCATATGTCCGCCTCCTGTTTTACAGACTCAATTCTGGTCTTTGTCTTTTCAATTTCACTTTGAAGACTGTTAATATCATCCAAAATGACCGACTTGTCAACCTTTCCGGCCTCCTCCGACACTTCATCGAGCAAAGCCTCCAAATCCTCCTTCGTCGTCACTTCAAGAAAAGGCGTTATATTTTGGTTGATCATAGTGTTTATTTCATTCCATACCTGAAGCTGCGAATCAATACTGTCAAACTCATCCGCCTTAACCTTTAGTTCCTGAATCATCGCCCAAAGATTTTCATATTCCTCATACATTTTTTCTGTCTGTTTGATTTTTGCGCCATTATACTGATTAATCAGATCCAGACAATCCGCAATATCGCAATATACCTCTGCGATCGGATATGCTTCTATTGCTTCCGAAAACCAACGGGCTGCAAAATCGTAGCGATCCTGTTCCGTAACAGCGTTGTAATAAAATAAAAACGATTCGCCAATCTTGTAACAGATATCCTGATAGCCCTCCGGATTGTATCTCTTTAGTTCCGAAAGCACATCATTGCGCTCGGAGTATCCCCTTGCATTCTCCGAATCCAATCCTGTCTGAAGCTTCAGAAGAATCTGCCCTTCCTCAGAGGTCAATTCAAAATCTGCAATAAGACTGCTGTTTAGCGTCTCATATGCCTCCGTTCTCGTAGGATCCGTTATGATCGCCTCGTAGTAATCCTCGTAGGTTTCTGCCGTTGCAAGAATAGCGTCATAATTCTCGCTTTGCTTCTTTTCCGCCGACAGATATCCCCAAAGAGAAACCCCTGCGCACAACACGGCAAGGACTCCCGAAGCAATAAAGAATCCCAGCTTTTTCTTCTGTTTTTTGCGGTGAATATCGTCGATCACCTCATAATTTTCCAATGCATACATCAGTTCCGCCGCGCTCTGATAACGGTCGTTCGGATCCCGCTGCGTGCATTTCAGTATGATGCTCTCTAAACCGCTTGAAAGGCTCGGATTCACCTGACGGATCGGTAAGATCTCATAGGGCGGTTCACAGGGATTTAAGCCGGTAACCAGATGATACAAGGTCGCCCCCAGACAATAAATGTCTGTCCTTGCATCCGTCTGTCCCATCCCTCCAAACTGCTCGGGCGCCGCATATCCCATCGTTCCCAGACAGATCGTATCCGCAAGATTCGTTTCCTTGTACTCTCTTGCCGTTCCGAAATCAATCAATGATATATTGCCGTCCGGCTTAAGCATAATATTTGCCGGTTTCATATCCCTATAAATGATCGGCGGGATTCTCGTATGCAGATATCCAAGAACATCGCAAAGCTGCTTTGCCCAGAAGATCACTTCCTCCTGCGGCTGTGCGCCGGACTCCTCCAATGCCCTGCCCAAAGAATTTCCCTGAATATAATCCATCACGATCAAAAAGCGGTTCTCATCCTCGATCACATCAACAATACTCGGAAGATTCGGGTGGTTGAGTTTTTTGAGCATGTCTGTTTCCGCGACAAGGCTCTGCTTTACAACCTCAAAATCCTTTACCCCGTCCTTCCGCACTTCCTTGATTGCCCATTGCTTATTGGCTTTCTCATTCATTGCCAGATAAACAACGCTCATTCCTCCATGTCCGACTTCATTCAGTATCTTATATTTTCCATCTATTAATGAGCCGATCTCAAGCATCCCGGCACCTCCTAAAATGTCCTGACAAGAACGATTGAAATATTGTCCTTCTCCTGTCTTGCTTTATTCAGCTCGATCAGACCGCGGGCATTCCTGTTCATGGACGCTTCATCCGGCACGGCAGCCGGGCCAAGCGCCTGATAAATCTCCTCCGGAGTAATTTCATGCCGGAAGCCATCGGAACACAGCATATAGACGGCATTCAGGTTTACCGCGCCAAAAAACATATCCGGATAGACCATATCCGAAGCCCCGATACATTGCAGTAATACATTTCTTCTGACGTCCGTCTTTGCCTGTTCCGGGGTCATATTTCCCAGCTTGATCTCCCGGGCGACAAATGTCTGGTCTTCGGTCAGCTGCCGCAATTGACCGCTGATTTCATAGGCTCTCGAATCTCCGACATTCATTAAATAATAGCGTTGTTCCGTAATTAGAAATGCCACCAGAGTTGTTCCGAGCGAAACGCCCTGCCCGGCGCCGTATTGATGCAGAAGCTTATTCTGGCTCACTACAATGCTCTCCCACTCCTGACGTATCACGGAATCCTCCAACGAAGAATTACACAGCGAAGGCAGCTTCTCCCTCGTCCATATGTCAAATGCATGAATAACGGAGGCGCTTGCAACCTCTCCTTTTTCCAGCCCTCCCATTCCGTCGCACAAAACAGCCATAACCATACGTCCCTGCCGGGTGTTCAGCAGTTTCACGCTTAAACTATCCTGATTTGTCGATTTGCTTATTCCAATATCTGTATCTGCCGTAATAATAAAATTCATGGCTCTCTCCGCTTTTCACAACTGTCCCATTATTGTTTTTCTTTACATACTGCCGCTCTATTGCTGCGCGGCATCATGAACCATAAAGTATCCGGCCGTCCCGTCCTCAAACAGCAGCGCATAGCTTTCAGGATGGCTCAAAATATATGAATACAAAGGCCTGTCCTTTAATACAAGCAGTCGGTCGAACCCATATTTTTCCACTAAATCTTCTACATTCACATAAAAGCTCTCTGCCTGTGAATTGATCTGTTTTAAATACAAAAGGCTGATCGCATCCTCCAGCAGATGGTCCGCTGCCGAATAAACATCCGCCCTTCCATCCACAAATACCAAAACTTCGTTAAAGATCAATTCCCCGCCCAGATTATAATCATTGTATAGCCGCTGTGGATCGTCCGCCTTCACATAATCCATCATTTCCTCTGAGATTTGCCGGGAAATCAATTGATCAGCCGTCACCATATTGCGGACAACCTTTTCTGAACAAACTCCCGTTGCGATCAAAAGCGCCGCAAGCAGCACGGCCAGGGATATCCGTTCAAGCTTTGTTCTTATTGCTTTTATTCTCATCTCCGGAACATAGCGCAGCATTGAAAAAACTGCGGCAATATACCACAAAACAATAAAGCGCTGGCTTCGGAAAAAGAGAAACAGGAAAAAGCCCATAACCAGAATATCAATTGCACGAATTTCCTTTTCCTCTCCCCACAGTCCAATCAGCATAAGTCCGATGGGCAAAAAAAACAGTATCAACTGCCCTATATCCTTTGCATCCGGAGAAGCCCACTCGCTAATATATGTCATAGAAACGGAATCCCCCATGTTGACATACGGGTACGCAACCATTTTTGCTCCGGCCGGATTGACCATAAGGGCGAAAAAGGATATTGCCGTTACTGCACAGAGAATCAAAACCGCCCTTTTGGATAATCCGGACGACCGTATTTTTCCAATAGAGAATTTCATTACTCCCGCTATCAAAAAAATAATGCACAAAATATAGGAAATGCTTGACGAGCCTCCGTGAATATTGCTCCACAGACAGGAAATCAAAGGAATCAGCCAAATTTTTTTTGAATTCGAATCTTCCCAAAAATCATAAAGTATTTTTAACTCAAAAAATAAAAGAAAAAAGCTGAAAATATGGGGCCTGCCATAGAAAAACATACCGACTATCACAGCGAATATGCAGAAAAAAATTCCCGATATCAAAATATTCTTTTTAACACAGTTCCTTGCATACCGTAAAATAGTAAACAAAAAAAGGATGGCTAAAATCAAGGACATGAGGTAGATCCCCTTTTCCCCGCTCAGCGAAAAAAAGCCATAGAAAATCACTTCCGCCAGCCATTCATGGGCCGTCCATGAAATAAAGCGGTTTGTTCCCAGCCATGAAAAGATATCTGTCTGCGGCACACTTTGGTTTTTGACGATCCATTCTCCCGCCTTGACATGCCACCAGAAATCATTTCCGCTTATGCCATCGCTAAAACAATACAACAGAGCGCTCAATGCAATCAAAAAAGCACATAGCACGCCAAATCCCGCCGTATTCAAAAAACGGGCAGCTTTCACATCACGGCCCGTCACGAAAGATCGGGATAATTTAAATGATTTTAAACTCAAATTCTTCATTCGCTAACTGTATCCTTGTTCCTTGCAAAATTTTTGTCTCAACATTGCTTTGTATCATGTTTCCGTTCACATATGTATGATTCGTAGAATTCGTATCTACAATAAAATATTCCCCGCCACGGGACACGATATTAGCATGGCTTCTGCTGACTGCCGTGTTATCTCCAATAAAATAATCCACATAACTTTTTTCTTTTCCTATTCGAAAAACCGGCTTATCAATAATGATCCTTTCATTATTTTTTATACGGTAAAGCATTGGTTTTACCTCAATCGAAGCAGAAGTCTGACCAAGTACGGTTGTTTCCCCAATGTTATTGGCTGCGCTCAAAACAGTTGTTTCTCCGAAATTTGCGTTTCCCACGGGTGCAGGCACAGGTGTAGGTATGGGTGCCGCAGCGGGTGCAGGCACAGGCGTAGGTACAGGTGCCGCCACAAGTGCGGGTACAGGTACAGGCGCGGGTGCCGCAGCAGCGGGCGATGGCTTCGCCTGCTTTTCCTTCTTTTGCGCCTTTTGCTGCTTATAAAGCTCTTTGTTTTCCTTACTGTAATGCATCAGCAAATGCATCATGCTCATTTGCTTTGCCGCCGTCTGTCTGCTTTCCTGTGGCACGGCAAATGAAACATTTCCGTTTTTTACCGGAGTCTGCGGCTGTACTGCAGGAGCCGGAGGCATTACTCCAGCGCCCACAGCAGATACCGGAACCGACGGCATTGTTCCGGCTCCCACAGCGGATACCGGAACCGACGGCATTGTTCCGGCTCCCACAGCAGATATCGGAACCGACGGCATTGTTCCGGCTCCCACAGCGGATACCGAAACCGACGGGGCAGAAGAATTCACAGCGGGAACAGGAGCCGGCTGCGCCGCAACAGGCGCAATTTCATCGAGGATTGCTCGAAACTCTTCCAAATTAAATACAGGAGAGCTGTTCAAATAATTGATCAGCTTTGCCACATAATCGCAGTTCTCCGTCTGGTCAAACTGCGTGTTGAACACAATATTTTTAAACATAGCGCCCAAATTCACAGAATCGGCTCTCCCGTTTACAATTGGCAGACATACCAAATTGGTCTCACAGGTAGATACATCTGTAAAAATGTAATCCATATCGAGCAGTATACAATTCGGGTCAATCATATACTCCTCCGACGCAATCATCGCATTCACGATTCCGCTAAATACCCCAACCAGTCTTTTTTTATTTACAGGGCCCGAAAAAAACTGTTTTACCGATACTTTGGATGAAACATTGTATTTTATTAACTTTTTTTCATCCATCTGTGTGTAAACGGTTTGAATCAATCCGTCGATCTTATTGTTGGTGAGCATACCAAGACTCATGGTATCAATCACATCATTCTCCTGCACACAATATACCAGATATGTATTTGTTCCCTGATTCTCATATGTAAAACTCATCATGTCCTCCTAATGATTATACTTGTACAATATCAACAGCCTCCATGCGTCATTCTCCTCTACGAATACGGTGCCCGCCGTACTAAAATCCTTTGCGCCGTCAAATTGCGGTTCAATGATAAAATTATTCTCCGGGTCAATGAATCCCCATAACCCGTCGACCTTTACAGCCGCATAGCCGTTGGAAAAACTCTTCGCCTCTTCGTACTGAGGATCGATCGCCAGACTCCCGTCCGAATCCACAAATCCCCATAATCCGTTTATTTGCACCGCTGCATATCCGTCTCCATGAAAGATATCAGCGTTCTCATATGCTGTGGATGTGATCTTCTGTCCAGTGCTGTCGATCATGTAATAGTTTCCGCCCAGCCCAACAAACAGCCGGTTGTTTCGATATACAATTCCCTTTTCGTCCTGAAGCACATCCGTATATTTGTCCTCTGTCAATACCGTTCCTGAACTGTCCACGATCGACCAATACCCATCCTTTTTTACCGCCGCCAAACCATTGCCGATGGAGGATGCGTCCTCGTAACCGCCAAACAACAACTCTCCGTCCTTATTGTAAAATCCCCACGTCTTGCCGTCGTATAAAGAGAAAACGCCATTTTCGATCAGCCCCAGCATTTCAATATGATCTATATTTTTTACGGCAATCTTTTTGTTCCCTTCCGAATCAATAAAATATGCCTCGCCATCCATATCAATTACAGGTGCAACCTCCGAAGCAAAGGGACCTGCATAAAGATAACTGCACTTGATCGCTTCATCCCCTACTGTATCCGCATAGCCCCAGCCCTCGCCGGAATATATGGCGCAATAGCCTCCGCTGAAAACTGTGGCGTCATCATATTTTCCGTTGCTGTAATAAAGATACTCAACAGATGCCATCTCTGTTTCTATTTCCTCGGAAACAAGCTGAAGGTCGCACACTTCATCATAAATCCGAAAACATTCTTCATAATTTTTATACAGAATATAGGTGCGGATCATATACTCATAAGCCCTTGAATCCTTGGGATATGCATCGCACAGGGTCTCTCCCCAGCGCTTTGCCTTGGTCTGCTGATCTGATTCTATATACATTTCCCCCAGTTCAACGTACACATCAACGGAGGGCTTATAACTGATCGCAGTTTTATAATAGGTTTCCGCATCCGTCCATACGCCAAGCTCTCTTGCCTCCCTTGCCGCCGTCAGATTTTCGTTATATAAATTCAAATTGCTTATATTTGAACTGTAAGTCCTATATATTGACAAAACCAAAAGAACCACCAAAACAACCGGTACTAAAAACTTATAATTTTTCATTTGCAACCTCTCACATTCCCGTCAACCAAACCGACAGCAAAGTTCCCATCGCCAGCGCCGGACCAAATGCCATGCTGTCCTTTTTGGTTTTTTTCTTTCTCAACAATAAAACTATGGCTATAAAAAACGAAATAATCAGCGAAGTCAAAACCGCGCTCCATATTCCATCCAGCCCCAAAAATAATCCCATCACCAAAAACAGCTTAATATCCCCCGCGCCAATGGAGCCCTTCACACATACCCTGCAAAGCATGGCGGCCGCAAACATTGCCGCTGCCGCAATGATTTCCGACAGGATCACATACCGCAGCATCGGGGTTCCCATGATATATTCCAGCGGTATCAGCGCCGCCCAATATATCAGTCCAAGCAGTACAAATTTATTCGGGATTCTCTGTTCTTTTAAATCCACATATGCAATCGGCCCCATAATGGACAGGATACAGATGCGCTTCAAATTATGTATAAAAGTATTATCCGTATATATAAAATGGAATGTGAGCGCAACCCCGATCACAAGCATAACGGTTATTGCGCTGTAAATTTTTAACGGCAGGGAAATCTTCTCCATATCCTTCAGCAAAATACAGATACTGATACCGCACAGCACGACCGCAGCGCCCGCCAAAACCCACGCTTCTAAATTCATGATCCTTCCTCCCCAGTATCGGACGGACTGCCATAATCCGTATTAATTTCTACCGTTACGGTTCTTCCCAGACTTTTCTGCGACGCTACAAAATCATTAATTGCCTGCTGAACGACCGCCATGTCAGAATCCTCCGGCACGACCAAAATCATTTTATATGACCTTGTATCCGGATCAGATGTAAGCGATACATTTTCGCCGCTCTGATTCTGTACGGTAATAGCCTCATCCAAGGATGAAACATTGGAATACATGGTATTAAAATTGGTCGTCAATCGTCCCTTGATTCCGCTGGAAGTCTGGTAGGATGCCGCATGCGTATTTACCGACATAATTGTGACAAATTCATTTTCAGAAGGGTTATACACATCATAACCGTTGCCGCTATTCACATAGGTATAGTCCTTCTTTTCCTGACTGACAATATATGTACCTCTTTGTGTCGCACTTGCCATATCCCATACATTTTTCTCCGACGTAGTCCCGGATGTGCTATTTCCCGAATTAGACACTCCGTTTCCCCACGCATACGTCTTTGCGCATTGAGAAAAAGTAATGGTATAATCAATATTCAGCAGTCTGATCACCTCAACATCATAGGTGACCACCAATTGTATCTTTGCGGAGGTGCCGTACGACATCAGCTCGGTTCCTGAAAAATTCAGGCCGCTGACTCCGCCAACCACATGATACCGGTTCAAGAAATCATCCGCGCTATCCGTTGAAGTCTCTTTCAGATTTCTCTTAAGAAAAGCTTTTCCAAGGCCTCTTCCGATGAGAGCCTGCAATTCAGCCGCCCCCTCCGAAACCGCAAGAGATTTCATACTGCTCAAAAATGCGGAAGGATCTTCCGCCATGCGGTCAAACACACTTTCCAGTTCTTTTTCAAGCCCCGTTGAACTTGATTTCAGGGAGTCAAAGTCTTCTTTCAGCTTATCCGTGTCAATCGTCCCGCCTTCCGCCGCATTGCTTGCCGCGGTTCCCAAATCGGTCTGCAGATTTGAAAAGCTTTCCGTCACATCGCCAATTCCATCTACAAGCATATCCGCCTCGGTTCTCGCCTCCGATGCTGCCTCTGCTGCAGAAACCGCATGCTCATCCAGACCAAGCGAATAGTATATATAGCAGTACTGGGATAATTCTTCTGCCGCTGCATCCAGCGCAATACTGACTTTTGCCTGCACATAGCAGATATTGATGATCGAATATATGGTATAGATTGCAAAAATGAAAGCGGTAAATGCAATCGTCGCTTCAATAACAATCGCTCCGCGCTCCCCATTTTCTTTTTTTATCCTTTGCATAAAATCTTCCTTTATCTATATACTCAATTTTTTGAGTATATCGGTGTCGTATAAAAGGAGATGGTTTTCACATCTCCCTTTATCGAGTTTCTATACCGGCATATTACTCTACAATAACGGTGATATTCCAATATTCCAGATCATTTCCATACTCATCACCATTTTCGGCAATTTCGTTTAAGTAAGCTTCCGCCTCCGATCCTGCGCTCACATGCACATTCATCCCGGAAAAAGCGCTAACCGTATAATCCCGAAGTCCGTCCGGAAGGGTTATATCAGAGATTGAAGAATAACTAAAGGCGGTAGCAGCAATTGTCTCCAAATTGTCATTGAGTTGTATGTATTCGAGTTGTGGACAATTCGAAAAAGCCAGCTCACTAATTGTTCTCATATTCTCTCCCAAAACAATATATTTAATTGAATCATTTGTTTCCCCCCCTGCTGCTGAAAATGCAAATCTTGGAATTGATGTTATATTATCATTATATCGTACTGCCTCAACATTTAATCCACTTCCTGTTGCAAAAATGGCGTCCGCGGAAATAACGGGAACCCCATCAATTTCATCAGGAATGACCACTATGCTATCATTTCCAATATAGCCATGAATTCTCACCACGTCCCGATCTGTCTCAACATCATGTACTAAAACATAGTCAAAGTCCTCCGCCGGCGATTCCTCATGCGCCATCAACGCTTCCAAAGACACTTCCCCCGTTGAGCCGGACGTCTCTGTCTTGCCGTCCTCATCCGCGCTTCCCGCTTCCTGTCCGCCGGAAACGCCTCCGGGAGTACTCCCGCTATCGGAAGCAGAATCCCCGCACCCGCAAAGACTAATCGCCATTACAGCGGTTATCAGTAGTGCCATGATTTTCTTTTTCATTTTTCTTCTATCCTTTCTTAGAGTTCTAATAATGTCATTGTATCATCCTAGTACCCTCTGGTCAAGGATATTTCATAGGTACACCAATCCGTGGCGGAGGAATCGTAAGCGCCGTTGTAGCCGCCGTATACCGGAAGGGTCATGAGCAGCGGATCAACCTTTAATTTTGCATTGAGCGTAAAGTACACCTTTG
>CAYROM010000047.1:0-12709 GCA_964425905.1 uncultured Lachnobacterium sp.
AGTTAAATACGCCGTTGTCATCCCAGCCATGCTCATCATCGCCGATCAGAAGACGTTTCGGGTCTGTGGAAAGGGTTGTCTTTCCCGTTCCGGAAAGTCCAAAGAAGATTGCGGTATTCTCGCCGTTCAAATCCGTATTTGCAGAGCAATGCATGGAAGCCATGCCCTTTAACGGCAGGTAATAGTTCATCATGGAGAACATACCCTTCTTCATCTCACCGCCGTACCAGGTGTTTACAATCACCTGCTCGCGGCTTGTGATATTGAACATTACGGCAGTTTCGGAGTTCAGCCCCAGCTCCTTATAATTCTCAACCTTTGCCTTCGAAGCATTGTAAACAACAAAGTCAGGCTCAAAATCCGCAAGTTCCTCCTCGGTAGGCTGGATGAACATGTTCTTAACAAAATGTGCCTGCCAAGCCACCTCAACGATAAAACGGATCGCCATGCGGGTATCCTTATTTGCACCGCAGAACGCATCTACGACAAAAAGTCTCTTATTAGAAAGCTCCTTGATCGCGATTTCCTTTACCGCCTTCCATGCTTCCTGTGTAGCCGGATGGTTATCATTCTTGTACTCATCCGAGGTCCACCATACCGTGTCCTTTGAGTTCTCATCTACAACAATAAATTTATCCTGCGGGGAACGACCTGTATAGATACCAGTCATTACATTAACTGCGCCCAGCTCAGTTACCTGTCCCTTTTCATATCCCTCAAGGTCTGCCTTGGTCTCCTCCTCAAACAATAACTCAAAAGAAGGATTGTACACGATTTCTGTGGTTCCGGTAATACCGTACTTGCTTAAATTAATTTCAGCCATCTTAAATTAACCTCTTTTCTTTCTAATTTTACTACTAATTATCATACACAATGTTATTTTTTTGTCAATCTTTTTCCCTGGAAAAAAGACTTTATGAAACAAAATCTTCCCTTGCTTTTCGAAACTGGGTCGAAAAAACAAAAAAAGCCAACAGAAAAATCAGCAGGAAAATATAATTCCATTTTCCCGCCTCCACAACTGTATCAAACAGGATTCCTGCTATTCCGACCGCTATGAGGATCACGGAAAAGGCAAGCATCCTGGGCGAAATATATTTCACGAATTCCTTCGGCTTTTTACACTTTTTCAGTTCCTCCTCCGCCAGAATGATCTTATTAATTCTGCCGGTTCTGATCATCTGCACGGAAATAATTTCCATATAAATTCCAAAAATTGTAATAACCGAATCAATAATCAACATCATGTTCATAAACGCTCTCCAAAATATTTAGTAGAAATTAACAATAAAGCATTGATTCACTCTGATTTTTAGTGTAATATAAATATATCTAATACTTAAAGGAGTTGCAAGCATGAAAATTGATGAAATGAAAATTTTAATCAGCGATGATTCCATCCTCGCGCGCAAACAGTTAAAGGACATCCTTCTTAAAATGGGTACGCCTTCTTTTTTTGAGGCAACGGATGGCCAGAGCGCCATTGACAAATATAAGGAAACAAATCCGGACCTTGTATTTCTCGATATCGTTATGCCAAAAAAGGACGGAAACATCGCAATACAGGAAATCATGTCATATGACCCAAAGGCATCCATCATCATCGTCTCCTCTGTGGGCACGCAGTCCCAGTTGAGATGTGCCTTGGAAGCCGGCGCAAAGGATTTTATCCAGAAACCGATTGATTCTCAGCAGGTGATCAGCGTTGTAAACCGTTTTATTGAAGGGAGATAATTAATGTACACACAATTTTTCGGTAATTATCTGCTCTCAAAGAACTGCGTCACTCAGGAGCAATTGTTTTCCGCAATGCAAAAGCAGGCGAACACCCGGTTAAAACTCGGCACGCTGGCGATTCATTCCGGTTATATGACTGCCTCTGAGGTTGATCATGTCATCATCGAGCAGACCCATGAAGATAAGAAATTCGGCGAACTTGCCGTTGAACTGGGCTATCTCACCGACGAGCAGGTTGTCGGACTATTGAAAAGCCAGAGCCCTGATTTTCTCCTGCTCGGACAGATCCTTGTGGATGACGGAGTGATCACAAATACAGATCTTGCAAACTACATCACGGAATACCGTTCCGACAATGAATTGATCAATCTGGATATGGCGGAGGACAGCCAGAAAAATGTCGAAAAGCTTTTAACCAAGCTCTTTATCACATCGGAACTGCCGCCGACCCGCTTTGGTGTTATGTATCTAGAACTTCTCTTCAACAATTTCGTTCGTTTTGTCGGGGAGGATTTCACAATCTTAGGATGTGAAGAATGTACGGCTTTCCCGGTGGAATGCTGCATTACCCAGCAGGTTGTCGGTGAATATTCCGTGAACGCATATATCAGCATGTACAAGCCGACCGCCATTGAGTTCGCGTCCCGCTATGTCGGCGAGCACTTTAATCAATACGACGAATATGTACAAGCCTCTATGGAGGACTTTTTAAACCTTCACAACGGTCTTTTCATCGTAAATGTATCAAATGAAGCTTCCATCGAGCTTACGCTTACCGCACCTGAGGCTGTGGAGCAGCCGGTTTTAGACTTCTCAAACCGCGCATATCATTTTACGGTTTTGTACTCCTTCGGTACGGTCAACTTCATTCTTGAGATTGTGAAAACAGTAGACTGATAACCTTATTCTGTCATTCGAGTGCGCCTTTTGCCGGAGGCTTTTTTCTCACAGGATGTTTGCAGAATAGGAAATCAAAGCGGCTGTGTACTACGATTTTACCGCAGTACACAGCCGCTTTTGCTGTCTCATCCTATTTCATTCCAAGAAAGGATTTCACCACTTCCGGCATCTCCTCCACTTTGCAAACCGTATCATGGCGAACCGGTGCGCTCCTGATGTCCTCAATCGCCTGCGGAACCTTTACTTTCCCGATTTTGGAAAGTTCATCTGCCAGCTCAAAATCAGACATTGCATCGTATTTCGGATCAATGGCGTTCATAACGCTTCTGGTAAACTTAAAGGGACTTGCAGTAGATGCGATCACCGTCTTTGTCCCGACATCCCCGGTCTCCTCTTTATACTTGCCATAAACACCGGAGGCTACCGCCGTATGGGTATCGATGATGTAGCCGGTCTTCTCATAGAGTTCCCTTATAGCGGCAGCGGTCTCCTGCTCGCTTGTATAATTACCGTAAAAATCCGAAAGAGCCTTCTTCATCTCATCGGTGATATCATAGCTGCCCTTTTCACTTAAGTCCTTCATCAGCGAAACATTCTTATCCGCATCATTTCCTGCAATCCGGTAGATCAGCCGCTCCAGATTGGAGGAGATCAGTATATCCATGGACGGGGAGCTTGTAAGGATAAACTCCCGGTTTCTGTCATAGGTTCCCGTCGTAAAGAAATCAAACAATACCTTATTTTCATTGGAGGCACAGATAAGTTTTCCGATCGGAAGTCCCATATTCTTTGCATAATAAGCGGCAAGTATGTTTCCAAAATTTCCGGTCGGAACCACTACATTTACAGCCTCACCCTTTGCGATCACTCCGTTTGCATACAGCTTTGCATATGCATATACGTAATACACGATCTGGGGAACCAGACGTCCGATGTTGATGGAGTTTGCGGAAGAAAACTGATAACCCGCAGCATCCATCTCCGAAGCAAGGACCTTATCCCCAAACATCTGCTTTACGCCGGTCTGGGCCTGATCAAAATTTCCGTGGATTCCGACAACAAGGGTATTTTCTCCCTTCTGGGTCACCATCTGCTTTTCCTGGATAGGACTTACGCCGTTCTTCGGATAAAATACAATAATCTTTGTGCCCTCCACATCGGCAAATCCGGCAAGCGCCGCCTTTCCCGTATCCCCGGAGGTCGCTGTCAGGATAACAATGTCATTTTTTACCTGATTCTTTCTTGCCGCCGTGATCAGAAGATGCGGCAGGATCGACAATGCCATATCCTTAAATGCAATGGTAGAACCATGGAACAGCTCCAGATAATAAGCTCCGTCCGCCTGAACCAGAGGAGCGATCTCCTCCGTGTCAAACTTGCTGTCATACGCCTTATTGATGCAGGTCTTTAACTCTTCTTCCGTAAAATCGGATAAAAAGAGCTTCATCACTTCATAAGCAGTCTCCTGATAGGACATCTGCGCAAGCTCCTCAATGCTCACACCAAGCGCCGGGATCTGATCCGGGACAAAAAGACCACCGTCATCCGCAAGCCCCTTCAATATCGCCTGCGAGGCTGTGACCTGCTCATCCTTATTTCTTGTACTCGAATACATTACTGCCATTTTCTCGTCCTCTTTTCCGTTTCCTAAAATTAGGTTCATTATATTGAAATCCATTTCCCGTGTCAACCATTCTGTGGATTTATCCCTCCAAGATAATCCAGATATTTCCGGGAAAGTTTGATCTTCATATACAGATCCGCATACTCCCTTGCGGTCAGGCTGTCCACATAATTTTCCGGATAGTCCTTCCTGATCCCTGCTTTTTTTGCCAGATCTACCGCCTTATTATAGGCGACTGCAGCCCTCTCCTCCGTCGAGTAGGTACCCACCACATAGTTTCCGTTGATATGGATCCTTACACGATAGCGCTTTTTCCCATCCTTCTCATATGCCGCCACCCCGTAATAGCGGTTGATCAGTATAATGTTCGAATACCGAAGATCCGTCTCATCGCCGTTTGCAAATTCATAATCCCTGTGACAGACCGCATAGCTCTTTAGCCCATATCTGCTCATAACCGTGACCTGCATGCCATAATCATTTACAAAAAGGTGCCCCTTGCGCCTCATGATCCGGTGGCGGGTATAGTAAAACAGGTCATCGATATCAAACTTTAATTCCTCCGCCGGGGAGAGATAATAGCTGAAATATTTCTGGCGCATATATATGGGGTTTGCAATATAGACGCCGTTATCCCGGTAATTGATGAGCGCCACCGCTTTATCGAACCTAAGGGTTTCCTCCCCCTTTAAGGGCCGGCGGAAAGCATAGGATTCCACCAGCTCATCCAGCGTCCGCGCACTATCAAGAAGCCTTGCCGCAACACAATAAGCCTCGTGCGCCTTTTCCTCTGTGGAAAAGCTTCCGAGGCTTATATGTTTATTCCGGTATGTAATGCTCGAACGGTAATATACCGTGCCGTCCTTTTTTGCTGCCTGATATACGCCGGGTAACATAGGTACTCCTTAATTATGCGTTCTTCTGGTTGATATAATTGACCAATCCCTCACAGTCAATGATCTTCTGCATAAACGGCGGGAAAGCCTGACCCTGAAATTTTTCTTTTGTAGTCACGTCCGTGATCACGCCGGAATCAAAATCCACTTCCACCTCATCGCCGGCCGAGATGGCAGCAGCCGCCTCCGGGCACTCAATGATCGGAAGCCCGATATTGATCGCATTGCGGTAGAAAATCCGGGCAAAGGTTTCTGCGATCACGCAGCTTACCCCTGCAGCTTTGATTGCAATCGGCGCATGCTCTCTCGAGGAACCGCAGCCGAAATTCTTATTTGCAACAATAATGTCACCGGACTTTACGTTGTTGATAAATTCCTTATCGATATCCTCCATGCAATGGACTGCAAGCTCCTTCGGATCGGAAGAATTTAAGTATCTTGCCGGAATGATAACATCAGTATCTACATTATCTCCATATTTAAATACACGACCATGTGCTGCTTTCATTTTCCATCCTCCAATCCTTACATTACTTCATCCGGTCCGGAAATCTTTCCGGTAACCGCGCTGGCCGCTGCTACGGCAGGACTGGCCAGATAAACCTCAGACTCCACATGACCCATACGCCCCACAAAGTTGCGGTTCGTTGTGGATACGCAGCGCTCTCCCTCTGCCATAACGCCCATATATCCGCCAAGGCACGGTCCGCAGGTAGGTGTGCTTACGATAGCGCCTGCCTCGATAAAGGTCTTAAGCAGTCCCTCCTCCATCGCCTCAAGATAAATCTTCTGGGTTGCAGGGATCACAATGACCCGAAGTCCCTTTGCCACCTTTTTATCCTTCAAAATGGATGCGGCTATGCGCAGATCATCCATACGGCCGTTCGTGCAGGAGCCGATCACAACCTGATCGATCTTAATGTCGCCGACCTTATCAATAGTCCTTGTATTTTCCGGGAGATGCGGGAAGGAAACCGTCGGCTTTAAAGCGCTAAGATCAATGGTATACTCCTCGTCATACTCCGCATCCGGATCAGCCTCATACTCCACAAACGGGCGGGCAGAATGCTCCTTCATATAGGCTCTCGTCAGATCATCCACCGGGAAGATACCATTCTTTCCTCCGGCTTCAATCGCCATATTTGCAATGGTAAAGCGGTCGTCCATCGTAAGATAGGAAATACCGTCCCCTGCAAATTCCATGGAACGGTACAGCGCTCCGTCCACACCGATCATCCCGATGATGTGAAGGATGACATCCTTACCGCTGATCCATTTTGCCGGTTTATTGATCAGATTGAATTTGATTGCGGAGGGAACCTTAAACCATGCCTTTCCGGTTGCCATACCGGCTGCCATATCCGTACTTCCCACTCCCGTGGAAAACGCACCGAGCGCACCATATGTACAGGTATGGGAGTCCGCTCCGATGATCACATCCCCTGCAACCGTAAGTCCTCTTTCCGGAAGGAGCGCATGTTCGATTCCCATCTCTCCCACATCAAAGTAATTGCTGATCTCATTTTTACAGGCAAACTCCCGCACGCATTTGCAATGCTGGGCGGATTTGATATCCTTATTCGGCGCAAAATGATCCATTACAAGGGCAATCTTATCCTTATGGAACACACCGTCCACATTCATCTTCTCGATCTCATGGATAGCAACCGGCGAAGTAATATCATTTCCAAGAACCAGATCCAGATCCGCCTCGATCAGCTGACCTGCACTTACCGATTCCAGTCCTGCGTGAGCAGCAAGAATCTTCTGGGTCATTGTCATTCCCATGCTTCTTTCCTCCTAATCCATAAATAAAATCTCCACAATCCCGCCCGCAAATGTGTGAGTGAAGGGGGCAGAACTGCTTTCTTTTAAGCATTCTAGCATATTATATTCCATAATAAAAATACATAATATACATATTTACCATAACTATGTTTTATGATATAATGTCCGCAAAGGCAAAAGTGAGCATTCGAATATATCAGCAGGTGATGCTTGCATCAGCCAGATGATAATATTGAATGCGAACGCGCCCGCGAGCCCGGAAAACCGAAGGTTTTTCGGGACTTTTGCCAAAGCGTGGGAAGTTATGATATAATGAATACAAGCGAATTATATCTGCGCGAGTACATTCCACAATGCGTTTTACAAAGAGGAATACCTATGAATCAGAATCTATCATCCTACTGGATATTTTACACGGTGGCAAATGCCGGAAATATCAGCAAAGCGGCAAAGGAACTGTATATCAGCCAGCCGGCGATCAGCAAATCCATCCAAAAGCTGGAGGAAAGCTTAAACTGTAAGCTATTTTCCAGAAGCTCCCGGGGCGTTACGCTCACCGACGAGGGAGCGCTGCTCTACGGCCACGTAAAGGAGGCCTTTGAGACCTTAAACACCGGAGAAGAAAAATTAAAACGCTCCATTGCGCTTGGCGTCGGACACCTCAAGATCGGCGTAAGCTCTACTCTCTGCAAGCACCTTCTCCTTCCGTACTTAAAAGAATTTATCCGGCAGAACCCCCATGTCTCCATCTCCATCAACTGTCAGTCCACCAACGAGACGCTTCAGCTGCTGGACGACGGCAAAATTGACATCGGGCTTATCGGAAAACCGGAAAATATGAAGAATATCAACTTCTATCATCTGGAAAATATCGAGGACATCTTTGTTGCCAACAAAGATTATCTGGACCACCTGAAGGAACGCGGGATTTTCGGCGATTCCATCATTAAAAACTCCACTCTTATGCTCCTTGATAAAAACAATATGACCCGGCAGTACATCGAGGATTACTTTCAGAAAAACCAGATTGCCATCGCCGATTCCATCGACATTTCCAACATGGATCTGCTCATTGATTTCGCCAAAATCGGCGTGGGCGTTGCCTGTGTGATCAAAAGCTTTGTAAAAAAAGATCTGGCAGAAGGAAGCCTGATAGAGCTTCCGCTAAAGCTTTCCATTCCAACCCGTGAGGTCGGTTTTGCTTACCGAGAACATGCCAAGCCATCCAAGACCCTTGCATCCTTTATTGAATTTTATAAACATTTCAAACCGGAGGTAACCAAATGAAAGAACAACTGCACACGATCCCCATAAACGACGCCATGACCAATGCAGGAGAATGCCCCTTCTGTTATATTGAGCGCAAAACCGAAGAACATGCCATGGATTATGTATTAGGCCACGGCGCTTCCTACATGGAAGCCGACATCCGCGATATGACCGACAAGGAGGGCTTCTGCCGCACGCATTTTAAAAAAATGTTCGACTACGGCAACTCCCTCGGAAACGCATGGATCTTAAAAACGCTGACGCTTCGCCATATCGAAGAAATGCAAAGGGAATTTAAAAATTTCAAGCCCGAAGCCTCCGGAAAGAAGGGCGGGCTGTTCGGCAGGAAAAACGACGACGGCAGCAATTCCTCGAACTCCATCGTAAACTGGATCGACAGACGGGAATCCTCCTGTTTTATCTGTACGACAGTCCAAAACACCTTTCTTGCCTATATGAAAACCTTTTTTAACATGTATAAGACTGATGCGGACTTCCGCAGACAGGTAAAGGAAACCAAGGGGTTCTGCCTCTCCCATTTCAAGGTGCTCATCCAGGGCGCAGACGAAGCATTCAATGACCGCGACCGCAAAGAGTTTTACGATACGATGCTTCCCCTTATGCTGGAGAATATGCAGCGCATCCACGAGGACGTAGCCTGGTTCGTAGAAAAATACGACTACAAGAACAAGGATGCGGACTGGAAAAATTCCAGAGATGCCATCCAGCGCAGCATGCAAAAACTTCGCGGCGGCGATCCTTCTCTTCCTCCGTATGTCTTAAAAAAATAAATTTCCAACATATGCGCGGCCGCACATGGCATCTGCCCTGTGCGGTCTATGCATTTTGCTTTCTTTTTCCCGCTACCTTTTCATAGCCCAGATCCATCAGGACAATGCAAAGCAGAATAAGACCCCCGTAGCACCAAAGATAGCCCGGAATCCCCATGATATCCGCCAGCCATTCCAGCGGAGATCCAGCGGACGGTCTTAACACAAACAGATAATTTGCGGAATAATGCTTATCCAACACATAAATCAGCGGTATCAAGACCGCCAGAAACACTACCACCTTCCACAGCTTTTTTATCTGCGGCAGAATCTTATGGCTCACAAGCTGGCTTCCCACATACATGACAATTCCAATGTGAAAACAGAATCCCTCTATTGTTATAAAATGGATCGCCGGATAACTTGTCCAATCCGGAAAGATCAGCGCAAGTATAGTTCCCGGAAGACAGATCGAATACAGTACCTGTCCCATCCAGTCCCATTTGATAAAACTATGGATAAAGCACAATATCCCTGCAAGGCTGCACAGATGCAGCGGCAGCTCATAGACCGACATATAACCGATCGCGATAAGATACACCGTCCGAAGGACGATCCAGCCCACCAGAGAACTGCCGATCGCGATATCCCATCCCCTTTGCACACTCTCCTTCTTTTTTGCATATCGAAGAATATAGCATACCGCGGCCGCGCTCAAAATGCCAAGCCACAGGAAATGCCATGTACCAAACAGGGAAAATCCTACGTTTTCGGGAAGTTCACTTCCATATATAAAAAAATACTGCCAAAATCCCAATCACACAACCCTCTCTCCAAAATAACCCCGCATTTATAGCAATGCAGGGTTATCATGTGTACTAATCATTTATTTTATTACAATATTTACGATCCGGCCCGGAACGTATATCTCTTTTACAATATCTCCGGTAAGTTTATCAGCGACCAGCTCCTTAGCCCTTGCAATAACCTGATCCTTTGGATCATCCTTGCCGATTCCTAAGGTTGCCTTGATCTTGCCGTTGATCTGTACCGCAATCTCCACGGTTGCCTCAACAGTCTTAGCCTCGTCAAACTCCGGCCAATCCTGCTGATATACTCTTCCCTCACAGCCGATCGTCTCCCACATTTCCTCCGTGATATGCGGAGCAACCGGATTCAGGAGAATGATCATCGTTTTAAGCTCGCCCTTTGTAATGGAGCCTTTTTTATAAAAATCATTCAATATTGCCATCATCGCAGCAATCGCCGTGTTATACTTCAGGCTCTCAAAGTCACCCGAAACCTTCTTGATCGTCTGATGCATCTTAGTCTCAAGATCCTTGGAATATCCGGTCTCATCCGTCATAATATCCTGAAGTTTCCATACGCGCTCCAAAAATCTGCGGCAGCCCTTTACTCCGTCCTCCGACCACGATGCCGCCAGATCGAACGCACCGATAAACATCTCGTAGGTGCGCAGGGTGTCTGCGCCATACTCCCGGACAATATCATCCGGATTTACGACATTTCCGCGTGATTTTGACATCTTCTCTCCGTTTTCGCCCAGGATCATACCGTGTGAAGTTCTCTTCTGGTATGGTTCCGGACACGGTACAACGCCCTCATCATAAAGGAATTTGTGCCAGAAACGGGAATACAGAAGGTGAAGCGTTGTGTGCTCCATTCCGCCGTTATACCAATCAACAGGCATCCAGTATTTTAAAGCCTCCGGGCTCGCGATCGCCTCGGTGTTGGTCGGATCCGTATAACGGAGGAAATACCAGGAGGATCCGGCCCACTGCGGCATGGTATCCGTCTCGCGTTTTGCAGGACCGCCGCAGCACGGGCAGACCGTATTCACCCAATCCGTCATTGCTGCAAGCGGGGACTCCCCGTTGTCTGTCGGCATATAGCTGTCGACCTCCGGTAGCAACAGCGGAAGCTCGCTCTCATCGATTGGGACAAAACCGCACTTTTCGCAATGTACGATTGGAATCGGCTCTCCCCAGTAACGCTGGCGGGAAAATACCCAGTCCCTGAGCTTATAGTTTACCTTTGCGGCGCCGATACCCTTTTCCTCCAGGAACTCGATCATTCTGGTCTTTGCATCCTTCACCTCAAGACCGTTGAGAAAATCGGAATTGATAAGGACGCCCGTTGCAACATCGGTAAATGCAGCAGCGTTTACATCGACTGCCTCTCCGTTCTTTGCAACGACCTGAATGATCGGAAGGTCAAACTTCTTTGCAAATTCCCAGTCCCTCTCATCGTGGGCCGGTACTGCCATGATTGCTCCCGTTCCATAGCTCATAAGAACATAATCGGAAACCCAGATCGGAACCTCTTTTCCGTTTACCGGATTAACTGCGGTAAGGCCATCGATGGCAACACCTGTCTTGTCCTTTGCAAGCTCCGCGCGCTCAAAATCAGATTTTCTTGCGGCAGCTTCACGGTAAGCGGCAATCTCATCCCAGTTCTTAATATCCGCCTGATACTTATCCAAATACGGATGCTCCGGCGAAACAACCATGTAGGTTACACCAAACAGAGTGTCACAGCGGGTTGTATAAATACGAAGCTTATCCTCTTTTCCCTTGATGGAAAAATCAACCTCAGCGCCGGTGGAACGCCCGATCCAGTTCTTCTGGGAAACCTTAACGCGCTCAATATAATCCACGTCGTTTAATCCCTCGATCAATTTGTCCGCATACTCCGTGATCTTAAGCATCCACTCGCTCTTTACCTTTCGGACGACCGGGGCTCCGCAGCGCTCACATACGCCGTTGACAACCTCCTCGTTTGCAAGGCCGACCTTGCAGGAGGTACACCAGTTGATCGGCATCTCCTTCTTATAGGCAAGACCTGCTTTAAATAATTTTAAGAAGATCCATTGGGTCCACTTATAGTAGTCCGGATCGGTGGTATTGATTTCACGCTCCCAGTCGAAGGAATATCCAAGGGAATGGAGCTGGTCTTTAAAACGCTTTACATTATTTTCAGTCACGATCTTCGGATGAACCTTATTCTTGATCGCATAATTTTCGGTTGGAAGTCCGAATGCATCCCAGCCCATCGGATACAGTACATTATATCCCTGCATCCTGCGCTTTCTGGCTACAATATCGAGAGCCGTATACGGTCTCGGATGCCCGACATGAAGTCCCTGTCCTGATGGATATGGAAACTCCACCAATGCATAATATTTTGGTTTGCTGTAATCATTACTTGCAGAGAAAGCCTTCTCGTCATCCCAGACTTTCTGCCATTTTGGTTCCACAGTCTTGTGGTTGTAAACTACTGACATATTTTCCGCCTCTTTAGATATATTTTCACAATATACTCATTCTACACATTACGATTTTATTTGTCAACAAAACCGGGGTAAGAAAAGTGTGCCCTTAACGCAATCTTCCATGATACAAAAACAGGTAGTGAACATTATTCTGTTACACTACCTGCATCGTTCTACATATATGTATCTTTTACTTCTTAGTTGTTGATCAAAAGATCATCCTCGTTGTTCCAGCTGTACAGTTTGCGGATCTCAGCGCCAACCTTCTCTGACGGATGCTCCGCATGCTGCTTTCTCATCGCCTGGAAATGAACCTGACGTCCGGCCGGAGACATATCCAATAAGAAATCTTTTGCAAAGGTGCCGTCATGAATATCGGAGAGAACCTTCTTCATAGCCTTCTTGGTCTCCTCGGTAACGATCTTCGGTCCTG
>CAYROM010000048.1:0-12488 GCA_964425905.1 uncultured Lachnobacterium sp.
ATGACAAATATGACGGTCATTGCCATGTGAAGGTGGACATCTATTTTACGGCGGTGGGAATGATCGACATTCCTACCGAAAAGGAAATCCAAGCGATGGTTGAGGAAATACGCAAAAACCCGCAGGATTTCAAGTTCGCAGCATAACAAAAGATACGGCGCTTTTTTATTCCTTTTCTATCAGCTCCAACAGCTGGCTTAAATTCTTTCTCCCGAATACCGTATGCTCTCCGTTGATCACAAGACACGGGACGCTCATGACCTGATAACGGTCCTTTAGCTCCGGAAAATGATTCACATCATAAACCTCGGCTCTCACCTTTGGATTTTCTGCGGAAATCCTCTGCGCCGCAGTAACAAGCTCCGGACACATGGTGCAGGAGAGGGATACCATGATCTGCAAATGAATGTCCTTATCCACCGCGGCTATTTTCTTTCTGACTTCCCCGTCCAGCGCCTGCCCAGGCCCGGAAGCATTGTAAAGCCCCAAAACAAAGGATGAAAACTCATGGCCTCCCGGTACGCCGTGAAACGCAAGTCCCGTATCCGTTCCGTCCGAAAGAAAGACTCTGACGCAGGGCAGTTCCTTCTCCTGCGGATTTTCTAAAATTTCCACCGTCAGCTTGTCCGTCATCCCCGCCAGCCGTTCCATATATTCTTTCAGCTCCGCAGATACCGCCCCTTCCTCAAGCGACAGCCGTAGGATCAGCGGCCGTTCCATTTTTGAAAAAACAGAGGAAAGCTGTTCTAAAATGTCCTCGGTGAACAGCCCCTCCTGTTCTTCCGTCTCCCCGGCGGTTTTCTCCGCCTCCGGCAGCTTTGGCCTTTTCCCGGTTTTTTTCTGCATGTGGGCAGCATAGCGCTCAAGCTCGGTCGCCGCCAGCGCCCCGTCCCCGACGGCGGTCGCCACCTGTCTTAAATTTTTGACGCAGACGTCCCCCGCCGCATAGAGACCGTCCACACCGGTCTTATGGTTTTCATCCGTTACCACATAGCCCTGTTCATTCAGTTCCGCGATCCCTTTTACCAGCTCCGTGGCAGGTTCATATCCCGCAAAGACAAACACTCCGAAATAGTCTCCGTCCTGTGCCTTATACTCTGTGGTTTCTCCCGTTTTACTGTTTTTGTAGCGGATCATCTTAAGCGCCGAGTCCCCGCTCACGCTCTGCACCTGTGTATCGGTCAGCACGGTGATCTTTCCATTTTTTCTCGCGGCGTCGGCAGTCGCCTTCGCGCAGGTGAAGTCCTCCTCCCGGACGAGGATCGTCACATGCTTTGCATATTTTGTTAAAAAAACGCTTTCCTCCGCTGCGGCGAAGCCTCCGCCTACCACAAATACTTCCTTTCCGGTAAAAAATTCTCCGTCACAGGTTGCACAGTATGCAACCCCGTGCCCACGGAAGTCCTCTTCTCCCTCAAAGCCCACCATGCGCGGATGGGCTCCGGTAGCTAACAGTACGCCAAAACAGGATAACTCCCCCCTTGCCGTGGCGACCTTTTTTATATCGCCTTCCATGTTAAGGTCCGTCACCTCCGCCAGCAAAAACTCCGCGCCGAAATTGCGCGCCTGCTTTCTCATGGTTTCCGTCAGCTCGGTTCCGCTGGCACGCCCCACTCCGGGAAAGTTCACTACCTCCGAGGTGATCGTGATCTGCCCTCCGAAACGTTCCTTTTCCACAACCACCACCCGGTATCTTGCACGGGCAAGATATATAGCAGCCGTCAGTCCTGCCGGACCTCCGCCTATCACTACAACATCATAAAAATTATCCATTTTTTCTCCTATAACTGTCCTACCAGATCAAGACTTGGCTTTAACGTTTCCGCTCCCGGCTGCCATTTTGCAGGGCATACCTCGTCCCCGTGTTCATGGACAAACTGAAGCGCCTGCACCTTGCGAAAAAGTTCCTCCGCATTTCGCCCCACATTTCCGGCATTCACCTCATATGCCACGATCTTTCCCTCCGGGTTCACCACAAAGGTTCCTCTTTCTGCAAGCCCGGACTCCTCGATCAGCACCTCAAAATCCTTTGCCAGGGCATGTGTGGGGTCGGCGAGCATGGGGTACTGTATCTTTTTGATCCTCTCGGACGCGTCATGCCATGCCTTGTGGACGAAATGAGTATCGCAGGACACCGCATAGATCTCACAGCCTATTTTTTTGAATTCCTCGTATTTATCAGCAAGATCCTCCAACTCCGTTGGACAGACAAACGTAAAGTCTGCCGGGTAAAAGAAAAATACGCTCCATTTTCCTATGATGTCCTCCTTTGTTACCTTTTTAAAATCGTGATCCTGATAGCTCTGCACCGAAAAATCACATACTTCCCTGTCGATCAATGACATTTGAAATCCTCCTTCTCATTATGCTTGTTTTTCTTATGTATTATTAGCAAACTAAGCCCAAAAAATACGGAGGCTTTTTATCTCATGGGAAATCAGAACACTTTAGTGCTTTAGCACAACAAGGTGTTTCCTATGGGATAAAAAAACAGTTATCTGCCCTGTGGATTTCTCCTCCATTACAAATAACTGCTTTCCTCTATATCCGTTTTAAATTATGTACGCTATCCCTCTAACAATTGTTCCAATTCATTCACCATTTTATCGATCGTATCCACCTGATTAAAAATGGTCATGATCTCCTGAGTATTGCTCTGAACCATGTTGGCAATATTGCTGAACTCCTGATTTTCCATCTGGATCCCGCCGGCAATATCTTCATTGATGGATACGGTTTCTCCGATGACCCTGCTCTGTGCCAGCCGCATCTCCGAAGCCTGTTCCACCGCCGTGACAGATTCCTTTAACCGCTCTATCATCAGGCGGATACCTTCCACCGTGTCCACAATCACCTGATTCTGCTTCTGCAGCTGCTGGGCATTTTCATCCATGAATTTTGACACGTTATTTGTCCCTGTCTGCACACGGATAATCACATCATTCACGTTTTGAAGGGAGGTCTTTGTACTTGCCGCAAGGTTGCCGACCTCCTGTGCTACAACGGCAAAGCCTCTTCCCGCCTCTCCGGCTCTTGCCGCCTCGATAGAAGCATTGAGTGCAAGAAGATTGGTGGATTCCGCAATCTCATTGATGATGATCAGGGCTTCTCCGATTTCTCCGGTCTCTGCCAACAGCTTGTCCGTGACTTCTCTCATCTGATGCGTCGACTTTTCTACCTCGTTGCTCATGCTCATAAGATGGTTCAAAGCCTGCTCATTGGAAACAGACATATCCACCAATTCCCGCGTGATCTGTTCCACATCCTGCATCTTTGCCTCCATATTCTGGCTGCTCTCCTCCAGGTTCGCGAGATTTTTCTTACTTCTGTCCGCCTTCTTCATCATATCATCGCTGCTGTCGATCAGGCTTTCGCTGATAGCGGAAAGCTCCTGTGTAGAAGCGCTTTCGGTCTGGGAGGTGGTTACAAGCAGTTTGCTGGCGCCTCCAAGCTGTCCCGCGATATTTGTGACTTTACTGAGGACATTCTGAACCCTTTCGTTGTTCTTTTCCATCTCATCCTTTTTAGCGGAAATAAGGAACCTCGAAACCATATATACATTCAGATAGATAAAGCCCATCGTCAGCACAAGGCAGAATATTCTGCCCATCATATTCGGCATAAACGCCTCATCCTTAACCGGCAGCAGCTCGTCTCCATTTACAAAGCATGCTATGAGCAATGAACAGACGATCTCTATGATCGTGGCCAGAAGCATCCTGCTGTCCAGCAGCAGCCCCGTAACCATAGTGAACAAAAAGGCAAACGCCCAGAACTCTCTGGATGGAGCCATATACAAGATAAAATTGAACTGTATCAGCATAATGACAACCAGAAATATCTTGCTGCCCTTCAGCTTTGACGGTTTTACAATTCCGTCCCCGTCATACCCGGTCTTTACAAAATAAATGGCGATCGCCAGATAGATCAGATCCGTCAGGTCAAACAGAAGGAAGAAAACTATGCTGGTCGAGCCGTAAAATCCCTGCAGCCTGTTTGCCGTATATGAAATCCCCGCAAACAGGCAGGTAAGTGTGATCGATAATAACGTAATTTTATACGCCCTGTTGATATAGACGTCCAGAGCTGTCAGATTTTCCTTTTTATTGCTTATATTTCCCATAGCTTTCTCCTTTAAAATTCATATAGCTGCACGATCAGAGAAAAACCGGCTCCGTATGTGCAGACGACAATTTTATTTCCCGGCGCTGAATACAGATCCCACATGCGGTTTAGGCACAGAACCGGACAGGTATTCCCCGTATATCCATATTCGCCGCCGACAAAATGATATTTTCTCTCCGGCACGCCAAGCAGCTTCAATGTTTCCATGTTATACGCGTCGCTCAGCTGTGAGAAGATAAAATAATCGATATCCTCTGTTGTCAGAGAATTTCTTTCCAGAATACAACGGACTTCATGCGCCAGCCCCTCCGGTATGCCGTCCATAGGAGACGGAATCCATTCCAGCCGCTTCTCATTGGGCTCTATCTTCTTCAGCGGAACTTTTGACATCCCGCATTTCGGATAGGTCACCGTATCATGCGCGCAGGCATTGACATATACCTTGGTGTCCAATATTCCCCTTGCACGGTCCTCCTGTACGTTTTCCAGAGCAACGCACGCCGCCGCGTCCGCAAAATTTGCATACACAACGGTATCTCCCCACAATGCGGCAGGAGATATGCAAAAGCACCCAAGCACCAACGCATGAGACAGATCCGAGCTTTTCATATATTTGGAAACCAAATCCATCCCCAAAACCATCCCTGTACAATTGGAATTGAGATCAAAGGCTGCCTTTACATTTTTCAGTTCATCCCCATAAAGCCCCACCAGCTTCATCGCGTTGGAAAGAGCCAGATATTCCGGAGTATCCGAGCAGAATACCAGCAGCTCTATCTTTTTCAGATCAATGCGGTGCTTTTTTACACAGTCTTCAATGGCATTTTTGCACATTGTAATGGCATTTTCATCCTCGGAGATAAAATACCGCTTGCGCCGCCCCAACTGCTGCATCAGATGGCTCGCGTCAAGCCCTTTATGGGCGAAATGCTCATTGAGTTCCTCATTATATACCTTATGCTCCGGTATATATATGCCGGTCCCCCTGATAATAACGTTTTGCGCCAATCCCTTCCCCCCTGATTTATTTTCCGCCTTTCACGACAAAATCAATGCACACATATCATGCAAAACCACATAATTCGTCATATTTTTATTTTATTCTCCAAACCTATAAATGTCAATGTTTAAGTTTATATTCTTTCTTTTTCCGCAGTTCTATCTGATAAGCCGCATACTCCCCAAGCTCTGCCGGAATCGGAAGTCCTGCGTTCATCAGGGCTGCACCGGAATAGCATTTTTTGCTTTCCACATCTTCATATACCCCGTCCCTGTCCAAACCCTGCAGCCGCACATAGCTTACCGGCATATTTCCGTGAAACTCCAGCATTACCCCTTGGAATAAGACCCGGGATCTGTCCTCCGAGACAAACTGCCATGCGGCATATGTCTCCCTGAACGGGTCGGACAGGCGGTAATATTCCCCTTTCCTGATCAGTTCGGAATATTTTTTATATTGTGCGATCTGCGCCTTTACCTCTTTTCGTTCTTCTTCCGTGAGTTTCCCGGGATCGAGTTCATATCCAAAGGTTCCCGCCATTGCAACAATTCCTCTGGTGCCAAGGCTTACGCTGCGCCCGGTCTGATGATTCGGCACCGCGGATACATGGGAGCCCACCGTGGATACCGGATAGAAGAAGGAGGTTCCGTACTGTATCCTGATCCGGTCAACGGCATCGGTATTGTCGCTGCACCAGATCTGCGGCGTATAGTACATCATGCCCGCATCAAATCTTCCCCCGCCCCCGCTGCAGCCCTCAATCAGGATATCCGGGTATCTCTGCATCATTTTTTCAAGGAAATCATAAACGCCCAGCACATAATCATAGGTCACCTTTCCCGGAATATTTGTCATGGAAAAAATATCCGCAAGGCTCCGGTTCATATCCCACTTCACATATTCGATGTTTCCCTGATCCAAAACTCCGCAGATCCGCTCAAATATGCACGCCCTCACTTCCTCCCTCGAAAAATCAAGCACAAGCTGGTTTCTGGAGCGCACCGGTTTTCTTCCCGGAATCTGAAGCGCCCAGTCCGGATGCTCCCGGTAGAGTTTACTATCCTCCGAAATCATCTCCGGCTCGATCCAGATCCCGAATTTTACTCCAAGCCGGTTGATCCTTTCTATCAGGCTGTCCAATGTACAGCCAAGCTTTTCCTCATTTACCTCCCAGTCTCCCAGACCGCTGTTATCATCGTCACGTTTGCCAAACCATCCGTCGTCCATAACAACCATATCGATTCCAAGCCGAGCGGCATCCTCCGCCAGTTTATAGATGGTCTCCCCGTTAAAGTCAAAATAGGCCGCTTCCCAGCTGTTGATCAGCACCGGTCTTGACCGATCCGCATACTTTCCCCTGCACACATGCTCACGGATGCAATGATGATATTGTCTGGACAGCCCGCCGAAGCCGCTGTCGGAAAAACTCAGAATCACCTCCGGAAGAGTCAGAACCTCGTTTGCAGCCAGCGGATAATGAAAAAGATCGCTTTGCAGTCCCATCAGAACTCTCGTCTGTCCGTACTGGTCCTTCTCCGCCTCGCAAAGAAAGTTGCCGCTGTATGCAAAGACCATACCATAGCAGTCGCCTGCGGTTTCAGTTGTATCCCGGCCGGCGATCATGACCGCCGGGTTATACTGATGGCTGGAGGTTCCCCTGCGGCTGCCAATACAAAAACTTCCGTGTGCAATCTTTGCGCGCTGGAAATTCCGCTCCATCGCATGTCTTCCATAAAAACTGATCAGATCATAATCCCCGGTCAGAAAATCCAGACATGCGGAGGCTGCCTTTTCCACAACGATCTCTCCCCCGCCCCGGTTTTTGATCCTTGCGCTTCTTGTAATGATATTTTCCTCTTCCAGAACACCGTACAACAGCTGTACCTGCACTTTGCTGACCTGATCCTCAAGAAGGATTTCCAGAGTTTCCGCCTCCTCCTCCGAGGCATAGACTGCCGGCAGCTTTAAAAGACCGTACTTGCCCTTTTTGATTTCATGGCCTACATACCGCAGATCGCAGCATTCGGAGCCGTCTGCATTGCGGATCACCAGAGCGCTGCTCCGGTAATCTCCGGTTCCTGTCTGCGGATACTCCTGAGGCAGCGCGTCCAGAGAGTATGTCCTGTTATTTCCCGCATCGTAGGGGTTTCCGGAAAACCCCCGGTCGTGGTAGGTCAAAAGATAATCCAGATTGCCGGAGACCTTTGCTCCATAATATAAATGAAGCAGAACCCCCATATCATCGATCTTCATCTGATATGTTGCATTTTTAGTATTCAGTATAAAAATTCGACTCTCCTTCTGAAAATATATTGCCATTTTATCCCCTTCTACTTTTTATAATGTATTCAACCAGTACTTGATCGTCCCCCAAGTTTTGGGTTAAATTCCAAAAGTCCTGTACTGAATCATCAGCACTTTTGCGCATTTTCCACGACATATAATCTCTTTCTCTACCACTCTCCTTTACATACTTTACAAGGGCCTCCGCCGGAATGTTACTTAGGTCGTCACCTATTAAATACTCAAAATAACCCAGGATATTGTCAGCGGAAACGGGCTGATCAATTTCCCAATTCACAACAGGTTCCCCATTTAAGGCGTTCTTCAAATACAGGTCTTTGATTGGGAAATACTTCCCAATAGTGAAATTCCGGTACTTGATAAGGATGATCCATAATCACTTGGCTGCCTGTTACATAAACGCATGAAAATTCGTGTTTCATAGGTACTACTCCGCCTCTGTGGATTCAAGCGTTTTCAGAGACTGTCCGTTTTCATTTTTCCAGCTGATCAGACCGTTTGCTCTTTTGCCGATAACAAACATAGCGGCGTAGGAAGGACTGGTAAACAGCATATCTTCCTTGAGTACACCCTGCTCATCTATAAGGGCTTGCTTCCTACGCTCTTTGATAACCGCAGGAATTGTATCATCATCCACAAGAGAGATATGGCTCCCCTGGAGAACAACAAAGCCCTCCGAAGTCTGGATGCCGCTCGCCTCAACCTTTCCGACATTTTTGATCGTTCGCTGAAGGTGCAGCTTCGCAGTACTCTCGGCTGTCGAAACAGCATCGCCCGTCTTTTTCACGGCAGGCTTGCCGATCGGCTCAAACAGCTTATGACCAAGCGTCCCCATGATAACCTTGGCATAGTCGATGAATTCCTCCATCTCGCTTTCTTTCTCCTCGGTAATATTGCCGGGAGTAGGATCATTGCCGTTTTTAACCTCATAGCGATTTGCCTCAAGCGCAAGATTGCAAAAACGGTTCTCAAGATAGCTTATTTCTGTCGGTCCAAAGGAGTTATTTGATGTGGTAAACAAAATCGCCTCCGTCCAATAATCCTTTTCGGGATTCCTCTTATGTTCCTGAAGGCGGTTTAAAACGCCCTCGCCATTTTTTCTGGCTCCGGCTTGTCCGATGTAAACAACACCCTTTCCAGTCTCATCTGATATGCCAAAGAGAAAATATACCCCGCTCTGCTTGAGGTCATCGCGCTCTTTGCATTTATCGAGTTCTGTCCTCGGAATCTTGTAAGCGACGCCTGTCCAATTGGCAAGGGTACACTTTATGCGTCCGTTGGCATCCCCATCCATTAAATATAGATTGATACTCTTTCCACGTGCCGACATAATCGCGCCTCCTTAGTTATCGTTTATTGTACTATTTATGAAGAATGTCTCTACGCATTGCTTTTGTGATTTCTATTATATCTTATTATCCGCTTCTGTTTCAACTATTTTTGTCTATTTTATGTGGATCAATGCGTTTAAGCATTGCCAATATGGATGTTCTTCCGGCTCTGCCATGTGTCCTGCGAAGCAATCTGCGGCAACCGTAAAATGCAGATATCTCATAATTGCCTCCTCCTATTTTGATGAGATTATAATAGAATTGCAAACAACACCGCCAGCTTTTCCTTTGTCCCGGAAACGACATCCGCCAGCAGCTTCTGTTTCTGCGCCAGCAGTTCCGTGTTGCCGGGGTCTAATTTCAGGAGCTTCTCCACATCCTTTAACTGCGACTGTGTGTCCTTGATGGACGAATTGACTCCCTTTAAGGCATTCTGCGGCTCACCTCCCTCCGTTAAAAATGGGCATAAAATACCCGGATTGCTCCGGGTAAAAAGAAAGAGCCGATTGCTCGGCTCATTCTAAAAAGTATTCTGTTTTGCATTATTATCAGTTTAGCAAACAGCTTCATGCTTTTTTACGTGTAAGATTCGGGTGTCAAAAGGCATCTTTCTAATCCTGAACCGGCAAATAGCACAAATAGAATCCTGTCTTTGTTCTAATTTCCCGTCCAAAATCACAAAGCCCTGATCCTATTTGTGCAACTTGGATTCCTATTCCTTTTCCCAATGATTCCATTGAGATAGAGGAACCAATCGTAAAAAAACTCATTCCCATAATCAGCAGTAACGATCCAAATAAAAATAATGCTGATACGCCTGTATTCAAAGGCGCAATCGTAATAAATAACAGCAGGATAATTGCCACCCCAAAGCAAAAATATTTCTATTTTTTCATCCTGACTTAGCGCAATGGCATGGTAAGCAATAGAAGACAATATAGAAAAAAGCAGGGGCAGCAAGCCTCTTCGCTTACCGCCTCTGCTCTATACGTCTTATCTTTTATTCCAGTTTGAATTTATTTACTTCCGCATTTAACTGACTTGCAATACTCATATTGGAGTTTGCTTCGCTTCCGATATCGCCGACGCTCGTTGTCAGGTCAATCGACATTCCTGTCACATTTGTAACACCCTGTGCGCTCTCTTCTACTGCAATGTTGACCGCAGAAACCGCTTCCTTTATCTCATCAATACTAAGCTTTACCTCATCGCTCTCATCTGCGAAAGACTGCATCATCCGGTTCATATTTCCGACATCATTCTGATAGTTTCCACTTGTTTCGAGCAGCTTCTCGTAGCCCTTCATCGCAGTCTCATCGAGGAAGGTAAGCATCTCTTGTGCCTTCTGCGCCAGTTCGTTTACCGCTCCGACCACTTCTGCGCTCACACGCTGGATCTGTGCCGCAGTCTCTGCCGAATTCGAGGCAAGCTTTCCAATCTCATCTGCAACAACCGCGAAGCCTCTTCCTGCTTCGCCCGCACGAGCCGCTTCTATGCTCGCATTTAACGCAAGCAGATTCGTCTGCTCCGTAATGTTGATAATGTTGGCCGTAAGCAGTCCGATTTCCTCTACTGCCTTCGATTTCTCAATCTTCTGGTTTACGACTTCCGCCATATCATTTGCAAGAGCCTTCGCCTGCTTCTGCTCTTCCACCGCACTTTCATAGATTTCCTGTGCCTTGCCCATGATTTCGGAAGAAGATTCCTTTCCGTCATTCGCTTTTTGGGAAATGGAGCCAATTGCTTCATATAATCTTCTGATTGATTCATTGATCTGACTTAAGGATGCACTGGTCTCCTCCATCGCCGCGCTCATCTCTTCCATGGTTGCCGAAACATCCGTGATATTAACCTCTGCACTTGACAGATTCTTCACAACCGCCTGAGAGGAATTACTAAGCTGAGCCGAATTACCCGCAATATTAAGCATGATGCCCCGGATATATTCTAAGAGCTTGTTCACATTGTTCGCAATCAACTCCATCTCATCTCCGGTCTGAATATTCAGCTTCTGTGTCAGGTCTCCCTCATTATATACAAGATCATAAATCTTCTGATTTACAGACTTTAGACCATTTGTAATTTGTCCGATAATGATACTCAATACTATGAGGGCAACTACAAGACAGATTCCCGCCATCAAAATTACCTGACGCGTTGTCGCATTTAAGCGCGCAACGACATCGGACGCATCATAATCGCTTCCGAGGACTCCGACGACATCTCCTGCCGAGTTTCTGATCGGCAGATATACAGAAACCAAATCGCCGTCCTCCGAAGAATCAATATAGTCCTCCGCATATTCTTCACCGGCAAAGGTTCCGCTTAACATATCATATGATATCTCAAAAGGATCGCCGATTGCTGACTGCCCTTCGGTCTGGTCGGTATCCACACTATAATAAACTGTGCTTCCGTCCGTATATAATGTATACAGATAGGCAATTCCGTATTCCTGTTGTACCTCGCGCAAAGCCAGAAGCACCGTCTGATACTCCTGCGTATCCTCGCCTCCCGGCGCAATCTTTTCAAGCATATCCCCGTCTACGGCTTTCACGGCAGTCTTGGCTGCCATCAACGCCTCCTCTACCCCCATTGAAACCATTCCGATATTGATGCTCCTGTATGCACTATATCCCAATGCCACACAGACACATAAAATCAGAATACTTGCCGGCAGTAAAATTTTTACTTTGATGCTCATCTTTCGCGTTTTTTCTTTCATAATCCCATCCCCTTTCTATAATTGTAGCTATTCCGAACCACCCATATATTTGCAAAAAAAGCATGTTTACGAGTCTGCCGCTTCTTCGGGGCTTCCTTTTTACATACTGTACAGCTAAAATTATACCAATATTATATCAAAGTAATAAATGTTTGCAAAGTTTTTATGCCAAATTGTCAAATCCGCTTTATCGGTAACGCCCTGTGTCCAGAATCTCCTTTTGCTTTTTCTTGCTGAATCCGCCAAGCACAAGCTGATAGGACTTGTCCAACAGATCTTTTATCAAATTATCCGGCACATTTCCATCCGGCTTGATTGAATTCCAATGTACCTTATTCATGTAATAGCCGGGAACGATATCCTCATACTGCTGCCGCAGAAAATTTCCTTCGTCCGGCTCCAATTTCAATGTAATGTAGTATGGCTCATTGTTTTCGCCGAGACAGACCGCGGCAAACATCTTGCCTCCGATCTGATAACGTATCCGGTTCCAATCCTTCTGAAGATCTTTGGTTACTCCTGTTTTGTTCAGTAAATATTCATCCAGCCATGTGTATCTCATACGTTTTTCTCCCTTCCGGCGTTTTCGCATTCCGATTATGTTTGTTGTAAAATTCTGATGTAGATTACATGCACAACTTGCGTGTTGCAAAATTCGGGTACAATTTCCGTACTTTTTTTACTTGACGAGACAACTGCATGTCTTGTTCTCATCATACAGAAAAAGATATTTGCCTGCAATCACTTCATGGGTATGGAAATCCATACTGTTTATCATGTACAATATATTTTTAGCAGATTGATTAAACAAAGGAGAAAACGCAATGAACGACTTACAGACACTTATGTTGAACGATGCACCATTTTTGGCGGGTCATTCAACAAAAGGCTTTCTTGTAACGGAAGCTTGTGTCCTGACGGACAGTAATCATCCTGTTAGTATTTTTCCAGGATCCATTCCTCAAAAGAAAAAAATTTTACATCCATTAATGACATCACCTTT
>CAYROM010000049.1:0-12458 GCA_964425905.1 uncultured Lachnobacterium sp.
CTTAATCGCATTTCTAGCTGATTTTATATTTGACCATGCACAACAATAAAACGGCTTTCTTTAAATAAAACATCTGATTCATTATATGGATTTTTAAACTTCGTATTTACAACGATCAGCCGCTCTCTATTTTTTTAGACTCTATTTTTTTAATCACATATATGTCGCATTTTTATTGCATATGTGCTACAATAGGCCAATAATATACTTGATTATTTGCACACAAGGAGAGTGTCATATGAAGAAGAACGGTGCAATCTACATTCGAGTATCTACCGACAAGCAGGAGGAATTATCTCCTGACGCCCAAAAGAGACTTTTGCTGGAGTATGCCGCCTCGCATGATATTTTAATATCAAAGGATTATATTTTTCAGGACAATGGCATTTCCGGGCGAAACGTAAAGAAGCGTCCTGCCTTTCAAAACATGATCGCCCTTGCAAAGTCCAAAGAACACCCAATCGACTGTATCATCGTTTGGAAATACTCCCGTTTTGCCAGGAACCAGGAAGAAAGCATCCTATATAAATCATTATTACGGAAAAACAACGTTGACGTTATCAGCATAACAGAAAATACGACCGGCGAATTTGGAACCCTCATTGAACGTATCATTGAATGGATGGATGAATACTATTCCATCCGGCTGTCCGGTGAGGTTATGCGCGGAATGACAGAAAACGCCCTGCGCGGCCATTATCAAAGCGATGCTCCAATCGGTTACATTTCTATGGGAAATGGAAAACCTCCTGTTATTGATCCGGAAACCAAAGTCATTCCCTTAACGATCAAGGACATGTTTCTTTCCGGGAAAAACACCATGCAGATCACGCGCTATTTGAACAACAAAGGATATCATACCAAACGCGGAAATCAGTTTGATACCCGTGGGGTTGATTACATACTCTCGAATCCTTTTTATTGCGGAAAAGCCCGATGGAATTACACGGAGCATGGACGTAAACGAAAGCCCTCCGAAGAAGTGATTATTGCAGATGGGGATTGGGAACCTCTTTGGGATGAAGCTACTTATAATGAGATCATGAAAATATTGGCTTCCAGAAAGACCATAAAAGCCCGCAACATATCCTCCTGTAAGCATTGGCTCTCCGGATTGCTTATCTGTTCTTCCTGTGGCAGGACACTCTCCTATGTTGGTTCAAAAAGTGGACGAGGCTTTCCATGCTGGGGATACGGTAAAGGCTACTGCAGTAAATCCCATTTTATATCGCTGGAGCCGTTAGAACACTATGTAATCGATGGCTTAAAACAATTACTCATTTCAAATGATTTTACCTACACAATCGTTCGGGAACAAACTGAAGAAGATCATTCGCGTTTGCTGGAATTGAAGGAAGATCTGAAGCGTCTCTCCGGAAAGGAGGCAAGAGCAAAAGCCGCATACCTGGACGGTATTGATTCTAAGGTGGAATACCGGGAGAATAAAGAATACTTTACCCGGATTCGGAATGAAATTGAACATGAAATTGCAGAACTGGAACAGGGCGAAAATTCTGATGAAAAGAGCCAAGAGATATTTGATGCACAAATGATCAGCAATATATCCGATGTGATCACTTTATTGGAAGACCCTAAAATCGACTATGTTACAAAAGGTGAGTCAATCAGAAAAATAGTGGATCATATCACATTTAACCGGGAAAGTACAACCTTTGATTTTTCTTTGCGGTTGCCAATATAGGTTAATGCAATACGGTCCGCCGTATTGGCTGATGATGACCGAAGCAAGCTTTGCATTCGGCTGGGTGATATTTACCGGATATTCCAATTTCTTTTCATAGGTCCACATTTAGCAGTTACCCCCTTCCCACGGCATCGGTGTCTCCACCCATGTAAACGACGACTCAAACGGCGCTCCTCCTACTGCTGTGAAGCTGCCGTAGAAAGCCTCATAGGTGCGCCTTGCACTCTTCAAAAGCTCTACGCATTGATTAAAATAAGCCAGCGCATCCTGATCCTCCGGGTGCGTATCCAGATACAGATTCATGTCAACCGTACACAGCGTCAGCATCATGACCCATTCCAGCAGCTGTCTTTGACTCATACGCTCACGATTCATGCTGCCCATATTATTCATACCGTTCATGTTGTTCATGCTATTCGTATTGTTGGTGCAATTCATGTTGTTCACACCGTTCATGTTACCCATATTGTTGTTGCAGTTCATATTGTTCGCTCCCATCATCTTCCCTTACCTCCCTGTCTTCCAACAAAAGGCTTATCGAGTTCCGGAAAGATCGTCCCTGCCATCAACGCCTTCTGGGGCTCATAGGCGCGGGTAAATATCTGCCACGGCACATATGCCATCGCCAAAGCAGGATTGCTTGGCAGAATCTCTTTTCCATCATTCATATTAAAATGATTCATCTTATTTCCTTCCTCATAATTTTCTGATACATATTATCATATGAAAAAGGGAGTCCTCTGGTGACTCCCCTGATTACTATATTCGTGTTAAATTCAATTCCTCGATCCGATCCAATATCTTTCGAATCTGCTGCACCTGCTGGCCCGAGCCAAGCAGGGTATCCTCCACCTCATCCCTAAGATCCCGGATATTGGATACCTGTTCTTCCATCTGATCGCGCACCCGCTGTCTTCTGAGAATCAAATTATGTTTTAGTTCAACCATATCCTTTTTATCCACAATCGCATTTACATAATGAAGCCAGATACGGGCATCATACAGATTGTAGGATTCCAGCTGCCGTACCAGCCGGTCGCTATAATATACCAGCTCGTCGCTGGTCTGAAGAAAGCGCTGACGCTCCTTTACCATCTCCTGATACTGCTCATACTGGTAGATCAATTCATAGGAATTCTTTACCTGAAATTTCTCATACGTATAATCAACCGCATTCTTGATGTTCACATACTTGATCTTTACATGGTTTTCCAGAGAAATCGCCTGATTCCTGTTGTTCTCACACCGCCGGGTTTCCTTAACGCTGTCCTGATATTTCAATATGGCAAAGCAGGCGTATGCAACGGCCAAAAATGCCGTGATCACCATATAAAGCTGGGTGTCCGTATGAAAGGCATGGGACAAAAGGATCAGGAATATGACCAAAAACACAAAAAACACCGTAAGAAAAGCGGACACCTTGCGGAGCGTCTTTTGCTGCTCCTTCTGTTCCTGCAGCAGCATGATCCATTCCACCTTTTCCCCCTCAAGCATGTTCATATCCCGCTTGATCGCGTCAAGGTAAGTTTCATTGGATTGAAGGCGCTTGATCAGCCTCGGCAGTTCACTCTCCTCCTCCTGAAACTGCGCGAACAAAACATCCGAGATCGGATGCTCTGAATTCAGAAGCTGATTTCTTGTGCTGTCCAGCTTAAGAATCTGTTTAGCAGACTCGGCAATAGGAGCCATCTTATCTTTCGGCATATCCTCCAGAATCTGAATGTCATTCAGATATGCGCTGACAAGCTGATATTCCGAGCGCTCATCCTCCAGCCCCCTCGCGGCGTCGATCAATTCCTCACACAGCTCCACCGCATGATGCCGGGTCGAAACATTGCTCTTTGCGCCGTTCCTTTTTCCAACGTTTTTTCGAACCGGCTCCTGCACCTTCTCAAGTACGACTGCCCGGGCGTCCTCCTCTTTTTCCTTTTGCAGCGGGGCGTATGCCTCCTCATGGGGTCTGCTTCGATTGCTGCTTTTTTTCTGTTTTCGAAATCCTTCAAATAACATGTCGGCGGTAATCCTCTTTCCAATTTATGATAATTTCCTGAATTGCCAAATGATATCTCGCATTGCTGCCCTGTTCCTTCATGGCTGCTATTTTTTCCAACTGTTCCTCAAACTGAGTATTTCCCTCTCCACGGCTTAGCGCCGAAAGCTCATTCCGGATCGCCTGCATCGCCGTATCATCCATCTGATTTTCCATCGCTCTTCTGATAAAACCGGTCTCATCATGCATACAGCGGTATGCAAACAGCTCCTCCTTCAGGGATTCCTCATTCAGGTTCCGCTCATACGCCTCCCGATAACATCTTGCAGCCTCCTCGAACAAAAAAAGCCGGGCATATGCCGTTCCCAGATTATGCCAGATATTTCCGACAATAAGCTGGTTTTCATTTTTTGCATCCTCCGAATCCAGCAGTCTCTTATACTCATAGATACAGCTTAAGTATTTCTCCCGCTCCATCAGACGGTCGGCGCGGATCTTGCTGCACTCGAAATCCGATTTTTCTTCCATCTCAAGGATCACCTCACGGATCTCCCTGATTTCCTGCCTTGTACAGTATCCGCAGCTGTTTAAGATTTCCTCCACAAAGGCGGAAAGTCTTCCCTCCCCGCGGAGCATATCGCGGAGCTTATCGGACAGCTCCACCAGCTTTAACTCCTTATCCAGCCATGTGCATAATTCCTCACACATAAAATCCCGTTCCAAAAGGTATGTATTGTGCGCAATATAATAGCAGAGTTCCTCCAGCGAATACAGATTGACAGATATCCCCTCCACATAATATGGCATTGCTGCAATTGTCTCGTTACAAAATAAAAGTTCTCCCATTGCTGCCTCCGCTACATTGACATGGTGTACTTCCATGTCTTATCCGTACTCCGGTAGATTTCGCCAAAGCCCATATCCCGGATCTCGATCGCAACCTTGTCGTCCGCAATCGGTTTTGCGGTAATCCGCAGTCTTGTCGTCCGGTCCGGGCGTCTCGGTATATCCGTAAGTTCCAGAGTCTCAATCTTTGCCTCGCGGCTGCGGGGAAGCTGTTTCCAGAAATCAATCTCCGGAGTCCCGGATAGAACCACCTCACACTCTCCGGAAATTTCAAACCAGTTCTTGCCCGCGCTGATCAGATTGTAAAATTCCAGATTTCCCCGATTTTTTACCTTAAGGCTTATATTAAATTTCATTTCATTCTCGCCCATATAGATATAGGGCCAGTTTTCCTCTCCGTCCCGAACTGCCGCAGCATAACACGCCCCTTTGGAAAACAGGTTTTTTCCGATAAAGGCCCGTCTTCCCCTGCACAGATAGGTAAGGGAGGACTGCATCCAGTCTCCGTCAAAGCCTTCTCCCACCAGATAGACCGAGGAAATGATCCGATTCTCGAACGCCTTTTGCTGAAGCCTTAAGAAATCCCCGTCCTTATCCTCCCCCAGCGTCTTTCTGCTGCTTTCCCAGATGGTTACGACCTGCGGGGTAGTGCGCATGTCGCGGTTCAAGGCATAATAGTAAAGACCGCTCTGATCATATTCAAAAAGGTACACATCGTGCAGCCACAGCGCTTCCTGCTGGTTCAATGCAAAATAGTAAAAGCTTTCTTTGTGATCGATCACCATGAACTGATCCCTTGTCAGTCCCAGCCTTGGCGCAATCCGCCAGAACAGTTCCATGTTTTCCCTTGAAAGAGAATCGACCGTTATGACCAGACGGTCAAAATAGATCGGGTTTCCCAGTTTTTGCGGAAGCTGGATCATTTTTTTTAAGAACAGCGCCAGAAGCTCCTCCGCCGGAAAGGTCTCCTCCTCAATCCGTAGGGATTCCCCATCCATTGCACGCCTTAAGAGGGATTCCACGCAGATCGTCTCACAGGTCTTCGCCATTCTTCTGGCATCCTCTCCGTAATACCATTGACCAATGCCTTTTCTCTTTGCAAGCACAAGAGGAATCTGATAAAATTCGCTCCCCGCAATCGTACTTACCGTATCGGGCTCTTTGCTGTTCAATTGATAAAAACTTATCATGGCATATCGGTCATTCAAATCGATCCCCAGATAATACGGTACGCGCTTTCCTTCCATTTCATCCTCACTCTTACAAAATCTTAAATGCTTTCCCCGTCACTTCCTCGTATCCGGCATACTGCTTCATGCTGTGATACAGTGCCTGCTCATCCTGGAGTGTCGCGGATATGAGCATCTGGTTCAGCAGATTGTAACGGCTTTCGTCCTTCTCTCCGTACACATCATTGTTCATGATCCGGCTGCTCTCCGTCACTTCCACCTCGCCGCCGTACTCTTCGGATATGTAATATTGGATCATCTCTCCGAAAAACATAACAAAGGATTTTACAAAGATGCCGTCATATACATCCGTCATATCCTCCGCCACAAAATCCTCCCCGTCCTCATCCCGGCTGTAATGCAGCACCACATGCTTTCTTGGATTTGCCCTGTATTCCAGAAAAATTTTGTCATACAAATGATATTTCATTACCAGCCGCTTATCCAGCTTCTTGTAGAAACTAAAATACATATTCCGGCAGGTATATTCGGCAAGCAGCTCATCCTCGATTCCATACTGCGTATCCGTCCGCCCGGAGAGCTCCGACAGATGCTTTAAAAGCGCAAGCCTGCATGCATCGTTCAATTCCATGCGGTATAAATAACGGGCCTCGATCATCTCGAAAATAAAGTCTTCCGTTTTCGTCCCATTGAGAAAATAATCATGGGCGCGGTATGACAGATACGCCATCACCACAAGCTCCCTGCCTCCGTTCTCATAATAGCTCTCAAATACCTTCTCCGCATCCGGCAGCAATTGCTCCGAATAAAGCATCTGAACCAGTATCCGCTCCTCCAGTTCGAAGGTCACAAGCTCGAAGGCTTTTGCCGCTTTCCATATATCAAGCATGGTACGGGTCGGACCGTTATAGTAACAGCAAAGATAGTCCAGCATGGCGTCATTATATTTCCCCAGCACAAACGCCTGCTCCGTAAGCTCGATCAAAAAATCGTCCTCTTCCCCGGCATACCTTTTGATCATATTGCTTGCAAGCGCCACCCTTGAGGCCGCCCCGAGCTGATCGTTCCCGTAGATCCGGATCATCTCATAAGCTTTATCATAGATATGGTTTTCCACCAAAAGCTCCATCATATACCGGCGGACTGCCGCGGGCATCAGGTCAAAATCCGTCTGTTCCAGATATTCCGTTATCACCCCGTCATACTCGCAGGTCTGATAAAAGCGGATGATCTCCGGAATAATCTGCGCCTGATATTCCGTACTCAGCTTATCCGAAAACAGCACGCTTGCAAAATATCTCTTATCCTCCGGCGTGAAGGTGAGATAATTCTGCTTTGTGTCAAAATAGGAAATGATATAGGGAAGCTCTTCCGGCGCAAGCTCCATACATTTTTTCAGAAATTTCTGCGGCTCCATCAAAGGCTGCAGCTCATATTTGACGCTGCCGGAATATCGCCTTCCCTTTGCGTCCTCAAAAACGATTACATATTCCTGGGAATACAGCTGGAAGTAAGCCGTCCTCCCCGTGATCGGAACAATCTGGGGTTCCTTCAACTGACGCTGGTAGATCAGCACCCTTGCCATCTGCCCCTCCGGCAGGATAAGCTTCTGGGTATACAGGATATGGGAAAGGGCATGCGCAATCTCTTCATTTACCAGCCCAAGCTCCAGCATGTCCGCATACAATACCGCGAGATTATCATCCATATGCTCCTGTTCTACCTGCTCCATCGCAAAGCGTCCCATAGCACGGCGGTATTTCTGATAAACCTCCGGACTTGACTCCTTTGAAGCAATGATATTGTTGTATAGCACAGCCAGCTTTTTGTATGGAAGCGTGCTCTCATACTGAAAATACATCTGAATGATCTTCGGAACGGAGACAATCTCCCTTTCGTCCATCGAGAGCAGATATGCCTCGTAAAGGCTGGTGATGCGAAGTTCAAGCTCAATCCCCTTTGCATACCAGTCATGATATTTCCGATCGTACTGCTGCCCCTTGATCAGATAGCTGCAGATCATGCCGATACTGGCAGGCTTTGGATTTGCCTTGTATGCCGCGCATAAAAGCTCATATAGAACCGGATTGAATTCCCGGCTCATCTCTACAATCTGGAATATCTGCGATGCAATATCCTTCGTCAGCGCCTGATGGCGGATCGCCCAGCGGAGAACCCGTATCTCAAACCGGTCAAGTTTTGTCAAAAGATATGGATCCTGCCAGATCAGATAGTACGCCTCAAGATACAGATACGGCGAAGTATTTCCCTTCATAACCCAGTACTCGATCGCTTTTAGCTTCCGCGCGTTATTATTGTAATATTCCTCCTCAAGAAAGGACAAAACCCAAAACAGCAGAACCGAATCCGGATTTTCACGGAAGATGATCTCTATCTCCCGCGTCATGCGGTCCACATAGGAGGGTTCCCTCTCCATCAGGGTCATGATATACAGATAGTAGCCCCAGATAGGCGCTTTGCGGTCCGCCCAGTCCCGCTTAAACTCATCCAGTATCCACTCCGCCTCCTGCCTCTGGCGGTTGATGATCAGAACCTGTGCCTTCATCAGCTCATACATCGGTTCCTCTGGCTCCACCGCGTGCAGATGGTTTAATATTTCAACTGTCTCATTTGCCCAGACTCCGGTGACGATCCGCTTCAGCCGGTATGCCTGATACAATTCCATGATGCCGAGCTTTGATTCCTTTATGTCAGAGCGGATATCATCCCGCTTCTCCTGCTTTGGCCCCTTTTCGATCTCAAACCTGATCTCTATCTGCTGATGGGCGTTGGACAGCATAAGCCTTGCAAAATTGCGCCCTGCATGAAGCTTCTCATAGTCTATGTAAAATTCATACTTGCAGGAGCTTCCCATGAAGTCATCCGTCTGGATAAATTCTCTGGATGGGCGCAGAAAATCTGCATCCGACTCGATATCTATCCCTACATATCCCCATCCGTCCTTCTTTATGGAAATGGTCTCCCTGATCTGCTCCGTCACCTCCGAATAGTGATAATCCGTCTTTTCAACGGAAAACAGGATCTGATTCTTCTTCCGGATTCCTACAAGAAATTCCTCCATGTTCTGATTGGAGGGCTTTGCGGAAATAATGCCGCGGTAGATCATGGATTCCTTTACTTCTTTTGGTTTTATGATATTGGAAAAGCTTTTGTGGTAAAACAGCTGATATGCCTCATCCCAGTTTTCTTTGGCAAGATTTGTAAAATCATAAAGGCTTTTCACCGGCCCGATCGACGAATCCATATATAGCTTCGAAATGCTGACACAAAAAGAAAGACTGTACTCCTTCTGGTTACATACAATCACAAATTCGCCTTTTTGCGTTTCTCCTTCTACCAGACCCTTTCCGTGAAACTGATAACGGATCTTTACCTCTTCCCCTTCGAACTGGGGTGTCAGGCACTCCATGCGGGGATTCGTGGAATAGACTACCCCCCGGAGTTTTACATGGTTTGTGCTTAAAAGCGCAAAGCTTCCGGAATATTCCGAATCCTGAACCACTTCCAGCTCAACGGTCTCTTCTTCGAAGGACAATACCGGCTTAACATATTCGAATTTTCCTCTGGCAAGCTGCCGGATTCTCTTTCGCAAAGGTACCACCCTTTTGTCTTTCTTTTTTATATAGGATTATAAACCATTTGCAGATAGGTTGCAAGAACAAAGCGGACAAGCCCTCTTTAAACGCGCTGCCCTCAGTCATGGGAGGACTTATTCCCGCTGCGCCTCCAAAGCCGCCCTTTTCTTTCGGTAATCCGGCTGTGTATTCCCTCTACCAGCAGGCTTAAATATCTGAGGGTTGGCTCCGTGACAACTGCAAAGACGATCATAAGCATCGCACATTGCTTGGAAATGCCGGTAATTGCAAAAAAGCGGCTGACAAACAGCAGGCAGTACAAAAATCCCGCCGCCAGGCTAAGCATCATGCAGACATGCAGTTTATTCATAGGCTTTGCAATCCTGTAAAGGATCATAAATCCCACGATTGCTAACAGGATCGTGCAGGAAGTGGAAAGACATTCAAGATCCACGTCGAATTCCCTGCAAAACAGCACAAGACCGCTCACCACAATAAAGTCCGTAAGGCCCGCCGGAAGCGCCTTTACCAGAACATTCGTAAGAAAATGTCCCCGGATCGGATTCTTGTTCGGCTCAAGGGCAAGTATGAACGAAGGAATTCCGATCGTAAACATGCTGATCAGAGATACCTGCGAGGGCTGCAGCGGATAGTCCCACATCAGGATTACGGAGAAGATCGCAAGCAGCATGGAAAAAATATTCTTAACAATATAGAGGGATGCCGTCCTCTGGATATTGTTGACTACCCTTCTTCCCTCCATGACCACCGCCGGCATCCTTGAAAAATCCGAATCGAGCAGCACGAGCTGGGATACATTGGATGCGGCGTCGCTTCCCGACGCCATCGCCACGCTGCAATCCGCGTCCTTAAGCGCCAGCACGTCGTTTACGCCGTCCCCCGTCATGGCAACCGTCCTTTTATGATCCTTTAACGCCTGCACCAGCATCCTTTTCTGATCCGGCGTCACTCTGCCGAATACGGTGTACTGCTCCACCGCCTCATAAAAATCCTTTTTCGTCTTAAGCTTTGCCGCATCAATATACCGGTCCGCACCTTCGATCCCCGCTTTTTTGGCAATCACGGAAACCGTCAGCGGATTGTCGCCGGAAATAACCTTAATCTCAACCTCCCGCTTGGCAAAGTAGGAAAAGGTCTCCTTTGCTCCCTTCCGGATCGGATTGGACAGCATGACAAGGGCCAGCGGCTTTACGTCCTCACACAGAGCTTTTCCCTCCAGCTCCCCAAAATATCGGGCAAAGACTAAAACCCGGAAGCCCTGACTGCTGTATTCCTCAATTTTTTTCTGATACTGATTTAGTCTTTCCCGCAGCACAAATTCCGGCGCTCCCAGCACATAAGCGCCATCCTTTAAGACCGCTCCGGAATATTTTGTCTCGGAGGAAAAGGAGGTAATCTTTTTTGCCTTCTGCCCGCTTGTATCGGTGAAATAGGCCTGCATTGCCTCCATCGTGGCGTTATCCTTCGGAAGGCTCTGCACAAAGTCAGCGATCAGCCGCTTAAGCTCTCCCTCCGAAAACGCCGTTTCCGCTTCCACCTGTTCCTTATTTGTAACGCCCTCTGCCTCATCCTCTGTCCCGATTTCGTCGAAAACCGGTTCAAATCGGTACACCTCCATCCCCGGCTCCGTGATCGTTCCGGTCTTATCCACACACAGAACATTGACTCTTGCCAAGGTTTCAATACATTTCATATCGTGTACCAGAACCTTTTTTTTGGCAAGGCGGACCGTACTTACCGCCATCGCAACGCTTGCCAAAAGATAAAGCCCCTCCGGTATCATGCCGATGACCGCCGCAACCATTCCCGTCACGCTGTCATACAGGCTGAGTTCGTTATACATATATGCCTGAACAAACAGGGCAATCCCGATGGGGATAATGATAATTCCCATCACAAGGATCAGATTATCCAGCGCGCGGATCATCTCGGATTGTTCCTCGTCCTTTGTCTTTGTGGCCTGAAGCGTAAGCTTCGAAATATAGGACTCCCTTCCGACCTTGGTAAGTCTTGCCACCGCCCGTCCCGATACCACAAAGCTTCCCGACAAAAGCCCGCTTCCCGGCTCCTTTGCGATCTCGTCGGATTCTCCGGTGATCAGAGCTTCGTTGACCTGCGCCCCGCCGTCCACCACGATCGCATCCGCCGGGATCTGACTGCCCGCCTCAAAGATCACGATATCGTCCCGCACCAGCTTTTCCGAGGGCAGCTCCACCTCTTTTCCCTCCCGGATCGTCTTCGTGCGGGGCGCATTTAAAACGGAAAGTTTATCAAGAACATTCTTGGAATGGATTTCCTGAATGATCCCGATTGCCGTATTGGCGATAATGACAAATAAAAACAGCATGTCATTCCATGCCCTTACCAGCACAAGAAGCACCGCTAAGATCACAAAGATCAGGTTAAAATAAGTAAACAGATTGCTTTTCACAATATCAGACACGGATTTCGTGGAGGATTCCACCCTCCGGTTGTCAAGCCTAGCCTCCATCCGCTCCTGCACCTGTTTTTGGTCAAGTCCGAAAGCCGGGTTCGTCTCAAACAGGGAAATGGAGGAGCGCATCGCGCCTTCCGTCTCCTTTTCTGTCCCCTGCATATTTTCGTATTTTATTTTCTCCGTTCCGTTATCCCATGTTTTTTCCATCTTTTCCACCGCTTTATGTATATGCCGCCATTTTCCGTTTTATCTCGATAGTTTATTATAACCATTTTCAGGATAGATTTCTCAACGTTCATAAATTTTTCTTAGAAAATTAAGAATTTCGATGTATTTTCAGATTAAAAAAACACCCGCAAAGCCCCAAAGGATTCCACGGATGTTTTTATGACATTTATTTATGCGCGGGAAGATAAGAACTCATCGATTCCTTTTGCCGCAGCTTTTCCGGCACCCATCGCAAGAATAACGGTTGCCGCCCCGGTTACCGCGTCTCCTCCTGCAAATACGGCCTCTTTGGAGGTCGCTCCGGTCTCTTCGGATGCGATGATACATTTTCTGCGGTTTGTATCCAGACCGATGGTTGTGGACGAAATCAGCGGGTTCGGGGAAGTTCCCAGCGACATAATCACCGTGTCGCATTCGATTTCATATTCCGATCCCGGAATCTCAA
>CAYROM010000050.1:0-12382 GCA_964425905.1 uncultured Lachnobacterium sp.
CCTATGAATTGATCTTCGAGGATTGCAGAATTCCGAAGGAAAACCTGCTTGGGCCGGAAGGAAAGGGATTCCCGATCGCAATGCATACCCTTGACGGCGGACGTATCGGTATCGCAGCGCAGGCTCTTGGTATTGCGGAGGGCGCTTTTGAGAGAACGATCGCTTACACCAAGGAGAGAAAACAGTTCGGACGCAGCATCGCACAGCAGCAGAATACCCAGTTTAAGCTGGCCGATATGGCTGCAAGAATCGAAGCTGCCCAGCTTCTTGTCTATAAAGCTGCAATGGCTAAGGCTACACAGAAGGTTTATTCCGTAGAGGCAGCTAAGGCAAAATTATTTGCGGCTGAAACCGCGATGGCAGTTACCACCGAGTGTGTACAGCTGTTTGGCGGATACGGATATATCCGTGAATATGATGTAGAGCGTATGATGCGTGATGCTAAGATCACAGAGATCTACGAGGGAACTTCTGAAGTTCAGCGTATGGTTATCTCTGGTGCATTACTTAAGTAGGAAGGAGTAAAATACATGAATATCGTAGTATGTATTAAACAGGTTCCTGATACAAAGGGTGGAGTTAAGTTCAACCCGGACGGAACACTTGACAGAGCAGCAATGCTTGCAATCATGAACCCGGATGATAAGGCTGGCCTGGAAGCAGCTCTTAGAATCAAAGATGAGACTGGCGCAAAGGTTACCGTTCTTACGATGGGACTTCCGAAGGCAGATGCAGTTCTCCGTGAGGCAATGGCAATGGGAGCAGATGAGGCGATCCTCGTAACCGACAGAGTATTGGGCGGAGCTGATACATGGGCTACCTCCACTACAATTGCCGGAGCGCTTCGCAATCTTGAATATGACCTTATCATCACAGGCCGTCAGGCTATCGACGGTGATACCGCACAGGTTGGACCGCAGATCGCAGAGCATCTCGGACTTCCGGTAATTTCCTATGCGGAGGATATAAAGATCGAAGGAGATTCTGTTATCGTAAAGAGACAGTATGAGGACAGATATCATGAGCTTAAGGCAAAAATGCCATGCTTGATTACAGCACTTTCTGAATTAAATCAGCCGAGATATATGACTCCGGGCGGAATCTTTGATGCGGTAGATAAAGAGGTTATCGTATGGGGCAGAGCTGATTTAAAGGATGTTGATGATTCAAACCTTGGCTTAAAGGGTTCACCTACTAAGATCGCGAAAGCGTCTGACAAGGTCGCTAAGGGTGCGGGAGAAAAGGTAAATCTTGATCCGGCAGAATCCGTTCAGTATTTAATGGACAAATTCAAAGAGAAGCATATTATCTAACATTATTATAAAGAAAAGTGGTGAATAAAATGGGTTTAGAAGAATATAAGGGCGTATTTATCTACGCACAGCAGGTAGACAATGAGCTTAGCTCAATCGCTTTCGAACTGATCGGAAAAGCAAAAGAATTGGCAGGCGACTTAGGTACAGATGTAACCGCTGTACTTCTTGGATCTAACGTAAAAGGTCTCGCAGATGAACTGGGCGAGTATGGCGCTGATAAAGTTATCGTTGTAGACAATCCGGTTTTGGAAACCTATCGCACAGAGCCGTATGCACAGGCTTTGGCTGCAGTTATCAACGAGTATAAGCCGGAGATCATGTTAGTTGGCGCAACTGCAATCGGCCGTGACCTTGGACCGACTGTTTCCGCAAGAGTTGCAACCGGACTTACCGCTGACTGTACAAAACTTGAGATTGGTGATTTTCCTCTCAATCCTATACCGGGCAAGGAGAATGAGCAGAAGCACAATCAGCTTCTCATGACCCGTCCTGCATTTGGCGGCAACACGATCGCAACCATTGCATGTCCGGATAATCGTCCGCAGATGGCAACCGTTCGTCCGGGCGTTATGCAGAAGCTTCCGAAGGAGGCCGGACGCAAGGCAGAGGTAATCGAGTTTGCACCTGCACTTGAGGAAAATGATCGCTATGTTGAGATCCTCAATGTAGTTAAGGCGGTTGGCAATGTTGAAAATATTATGGATGCAAAGGTTCTGGTATCCGGCGGACGTGGTGTTGGAAGCAAGGAGAATTTTGCAATGCTTCAGGAACTTGCCGATGTACTTGGCGGTATGGTAAGCTGCTCCCGTGCTGTTGTAGAAAACGGCTGGTTAGCGCAGGATTATCAGGTAGGACAGACCGGAAAGACTGTTCGTCCGCAGATTTACTTTGCAATCGGTATCTCCGGAGCAATCCAGCACGTTGCAGGAATGGAGGAGTCCGATCTTATCATTGCAATCAACAAGGATGAGGACGCTCCGATCTTTGATGTGGCTGATTATGGTCTTGTAGGAGATCTGAATAAGATCGTTCCGCAGCTTACGGCAGCATTAAAGGAAGCGGCAAATAAGTAATACCGTAAATAGATAACAGCAAAAATAAAGGAAGTCCGCCGGGGCAGTTTCTGCCGGGCGGGCTTCCTTTTATGCTGTGGAGATATTCCCTAAAAGAAGTTATTTCTTAAGATCGTGCGGACGCATATCCACACCGCGGGACGCGTCTGCGTCAGGGCTTTTGCCGAACTGATAATCATTTCCCGGAAGGATCGCATTTAAAATGACGCCCGCCAAAGCTGCAATGGCAAGGGCGGTCAGGGTGACGGAGGTTCCGCCGATCACAAAGGTAAGTCCGTCTGAAAATCCTAAACCGCAGACAAGTATGACGGCGGCAATGATGAGATTGCGGGATTTTGTAAAATCCACACGGTTCTCAACGATGTTGCGCACGCCGATCGCAGAAATCATTCCGTAAAGTACGAAACTGACTCCGCCGATAATAGAGGCCGGCATGGAACCGATGAGTTCAGAGACCTTTGGAATGAAGCTTAAGACGATTGCATATAATGCGGCAAGACGCACAACCTTAGGGTCATGAACGCGGCTTAACTCAAGTACGCCGGTATTTTCGCCATATGTGGTATTGGCAGGGCCGCCGATAAAAGCGGAAAGCGTTGTTGCAAGACCATCGCCGACTAAAGTGCGGTGAAGACCCGGATCCTCAATAAAATTCTCTCCCACGGTGGCGGAAATCGCAGAGATATCGCCGACATGTTCCATCATGCTTGCGATGGCGATCGGAGCCATAACAAGGATGGAGGTCAGATTGAATTTGGGAAGCTGGAACGGTGGAAGTCCGACCCATGCGGAGTTGACAATCCCCGTAAAATTCAGGATGGCGCTTCCGTCAGGATTGGTAAAGCCGATCGTGTGGAGCACAAGGGCAAAAGCATAGGAAATTACAACGCCGAGCAGAATGGGGATGATCTTAAACATTCCCTTGCCCCAAATGTTGAAAATGACGATAACTGCAAGGGCCACAATTGCGATCAGCCAGTTTGTGGAAGCATTGGCAACGGCGGAAGGCGCAAGCCCAAGTCCGATACAGATAATGATAGGGCCGGTAACGACCGGCGGAAGAAAACGCATTACGCGTTTTACGCCGACAACCTTGATGATCAATGCAAGCACAAGATAAAGAAGACCGGCAACGAAGATTCCACCGCAGGCGTACTGTAATTTTTCGGAATCCGGCATGTTTGCAAAGGTTCCGGTGTCTAAGCTTGCAATGGAGGCGAAGCCGCCAAGGAAAGCAAATGAGGAACCGAGAAAAGCGGGAACCTTAAATTTAGAGCAGAGATGGAAGAAAAGCGTTCCAAGTCCGGCGCAGAACAGCGTAACCTGCACCGACAAAACCTGTGTGTCGCTTCCAAAGTATCCGTTCACAAGAATCGGAACAAGAATTGTTGCGCCGAACATGGCAAACATATGCTGTAAACCTAACAACAGCATTTTGGGAATGCCCAGCACGCGGGCATCACGAATGACATCTTTTGGTTCATTCATAAAAAACTCCTCCTTTGATTCATATTGCTTAAGCGTAATATTGCTGTCCGGAAGCATAGGTCTGGTCATGGACCGGATCAGGCAGCTCGCCGGTTGCATCCAAATAGAAATTTGCAAGAGTCTGGAACTGGTATGGATTTACCCAGAGACTTCCGATCCCTAAAGAAAGCAGGGATAATATATTCAGCCCCAGAAACGACAGATAAATGGCAAAAATGCGGCCCAAACGTCCTTTCATCAGCCCGAAAGAGACTTTAAAGGCAGCCGGTACAGGCGTTTGGGCGTGATCGATAATTACGAAGTATAAAAGAGAGAGACAAAGACGTATATACACATATAAAATCAGGCTGATAACCCCGAGAAGGATGAAAAGAACGGTATATATGCCGCCCGCTGTGTTGTACCAGATGGCGAAGCCGATCAAAGACGGGATCATAGCGGCCGCGGATAAAAGTATCATAAAAAAGCCGGCGATCAAAAAACGATCCGGGTGGTTTTTGAATCCGTAAAAAAGCTGGGATAAATCATAGCTTTTTTTCCTGGCCATGTTCAGATGGATCGAATACAGGCCGACGGTAAGAACCGTGCTGACAAGGGAAATCAAAAATTCCGCAGTATAGAAAATGATTGTCTGAATGGTAGAAGAATTATTGGACTGCAACATATAAAAAGGGAGTTCGATTGCAAGGGTAATAACCCCTGCAATAGCGAAAGCTCCCATTGGAATCTTATATTGTCCAGTCAGGTTTTCTCTGGAAATTCGCTTTAATTCTTTATTTTTATGCATGGTGGTAAAAAACTCCTTTAAACCGCATAATCGAGATTCGCACCGAGCAGGGACAGGGAATCCTGCGATTTCTTGTTCTGCTGATACGGATTGGATTCATTCGGATATTTGATCGAGGTGTTGGTCGTTCCGCCGGATACATAGGTACGTCCGCATTCCGGGCAAACGGCCGTGTGGATGGAAACCGATGCAGAGACAACCTTGCCGTTTCCCTGCTCCGCCTTGGAGTATGCATTTTTAACATGCTGTCCCTCATGGGAGCGAACCGCCGACGCCGCAGATTCCGGAGAAATATGGGCAGCATTCTTAAAGGAAACATTCATCTCATTTGATCCGTCCTGATATTTCCTGCTCTTACATGTCTGACATTCTTCCGGGGAGGATTTGCGGCCGATCTTTTTTGTGCCGTCCTCATCGCCGCTCAAAGTCAAACGGTCTGTATTGTATACATTATAATTCAAATAAGAATTAGAAACAGCGCCTATCATCATATGAGAAACTCCTTTCCAAAACTATTTCGTATAAATATTATACATTCTTTTGACAAAGAATACAAGAAACAGATATACTATCTTTCAGAACAGATGAAGGAGAGATAAAGTGAAAGCAGATCCGGAATTAGATACATATTTCTATAAAACAGGATGGATTTTGATCTTTATATGCCTTTTGTATGTGATTCTGGCCCGCGTGTTCGGTCTGGATCTATTAAAACATCTTCCGCCCTGTGCGTTTTACACCATTACCGGTTATTATTGTCCCGGGTGCGGAGGCAGCCGTGCGGTTGCCGCCCTGCTGCACGGAAAGCTGATCAGGTCGGTATTTTTTCACCCCTTTGTCCTTTATGCCGCCGTGGTAGGGGGGTGGTTTATGATTTCCCAGACCGTCCAGCGTTTGTCAAAGAACCGCATAAGGATAGGACTGCATTACAGGAATGTATATCTTTTTATCGCCCTTGCCCTCATTTTCATCAATTTGATCATAAAAAACGCAGTTCTCTATTTTTCGGGAATCGCGCTGATGGGGTGATAATCAGGGGGCGCTAAAAAAACCGCCGTACAGCTCTTCATAGTCAATGCCGTACATATCGCAATATGCACGAAGGATTCCCTCAAGACTGCCATAAGTGTTGAGGGCAATTATGTAGGAAAAGGTATATAGCAGAATGGTTGCCAAAAGCCCGATGATACCAAGGGCAAGCCCGATTTTGGCTTTTGAGCTCATTGTGTATTCTCCGCCGCGGGACAAAAGGGCAAACAAAATTGCAAGGGCGCCGCAGACAATGGAGATATAGATACAGCTGCAGGCCACGACGGCGATGGTTCCGAGGACTAAGGAGGCGGTCTCCATCGACTGTGAACGCTTGTCGGGAACCGGCGGCTGATAATAATTATTGTAATAATTGTTATTCTGGTTATAGAATTGATACTGCACGGAAATAAAACCTCCAAATATGAAAGATTGGTTTTATTTTATCACTTTAAACGATCCATTTACAAGCCCTGCTTAAATTTGAAGTTTAAAAAATGAAGTTGCAGGACCGTACAGGTTCCTGTAAACTTAGAACAGATCAAAGATCGGGAGAAAAAATTATGGATATTATTGCAAAAATTTCAGAGGAATTAGGTGTAAAAAGAAATCAGACCGAGGCGGCGGTGAAGCTGATCGATGAGGGAAATACGATCCCTTTTATCGCCCGTTACCGGAAAGAGGCTACGGGCGCGCTGAACGATGAGGTGCTCCGCAATCTGTATGACCGGTTAAATTATTTGAGAAATCTGGAAGAAAAAAAGGAAACCGTGCTTTCGAGCATTGAAGAGCAGGGGAAGCTTACGGAGGAGCTGCGGGCGCAGATCCTTGCGGCGGCAACACAGGTGGCGGTGGACGATCTGTACCGCCCCTATCGTCCCAAAAGGAGGACAAGGGCAACTATTGCAAAGGAAAAGGGACTGGAACCGCTGGCGATGACGATTGGACTTCAGATGTTAAAGAATCCCCTGAAGGAGGAGGCGGCAAAGTATGTCGATGAGGAAAAGGGCGTGCTTACTCCGGAGGACGCAATAGACGGGGCGAAGGATATTATTGCGGAGCAGATTTCCGATGAGGCAGACTATCGTACCTATATCCGTGAACTGACCATGAAAAAGGGGCGCATTGTTTCCGGGGCAAAGGATCCGGAGGCGGAATCTGTCTACGAGATGTACTACGAATATGAGGAGGCGCTGGCAAAGGTGGCGGGACACCGGGTTCTTGCCTTAAACCGCGGCGAGAAAGAAAAAATCTTAAGCGTAAAGGTAGAGGCGCCGCAGGAGGATATTATCCGCTATCTGGAGAAAAAGGTAATCTCAAGAGATAACGCGGAAACAACGCAGGCGCTAAAGGAAACGATTGAAGACGCCTATGAGCGGCTGATCGCTCCGGCGATTGAGCGGGAGATCAGAAATGACCTGACAGAAAAAGCGGAGGATGGGGCGATAAAAGTCTTTGGAAAAAATCTGGAGCAGCTTTTAATGCAGCCTCCGATTTCCGGGCAGGTAGTATTGGGATGGGACCCGGCGTTCCGCACCGGATGTAAGCTTGCGGTGGTGGATGCAACGGGAAAGGTGCTGGATACGACGGTGATCTATCCGACGGCTCCCTTTAAGAATAAGGACGACGAGATCAAGCGGATTGCGGACGCAAAGGCTGTTTTAAAGAAATTGATCTCCAAATACCATATCACATTGATCTCTCTGGGGAACGGAACCGCATCAAGGGAATCGGAACAGGTTATCGTGGAATTGTTAAAGGAAATTCCCGCGACGGTTCAATATATTATCGTAAACGAGGCGGGCGCCTCCGTATATTCTGCAAGCAAGCTTGCGACAGAGGAGTTTCCGAATTTTGACGTGGGACAGCGGAGCGCGGCGTCTATGGCGCGCCGGCTGCAGGATCCTTTGGCGGAACTGGTCAAAATAGATCCGAAATCCATCGGCGTGGGACAGTACCAGCATGACATGAACCAGAAAAAATTAAGCGATGCCCTCGGCGGAGTTGTGGAGGACTGCGTGAATAAGGTCGGCGTGGATCTAAATACGGCGTCGGTGTCTTTGCTTGAGTATATTTCCGGCATTTCCAAGCCGATTGCAAAAAACATTGTGCTTTACCGTGAAGAAAACGGAAAGTTTACCTCGCGCTCACAGCTTCTTAAGGTGGCGAAGCTTGGCCCGAAGGCGTATGAACAATGCGCTGGATTCATGAGGATCGCCGACGGAAAGAATCCTCTGGATGCGACAGGGGTTCATCCGGAATCCTATGATGCAGCAAAAGCCCTTCTGGAGAAAACAGGGTATTCGCTGGAGGACGTAAGGAATAGAAATGTAGCCGGAATCTCTAAAAAGGCCGGCGATCATAAAAAGCTTGCCGAGGAGCTTGGAATCGGGGAACTTACGCTTCGGGATATTTTGAAGGAACTGGAAAAGCCGGCGAGGGATCCCCGTGACGACATGCCAAAGCCGATCCTGAGAAGCGATGTTTTAGAGATGAAGGATCTGATGCCGGGCATGGTGCTCAAAGGCACGGTTCGCAATGTCATCGATTTTGGGGCATTTGTGGATATCGGCGTGCATCAGGACGGGCTGGTACATATTTCTCAAATCTGCGACCGGTTCATCAAGCATCCCCTGGAGGCGGTAAGCGTTGGGGATATTGTAGACGTCAAGGTCATGAGCGTGGATTTGAAAAAGCAGCGCATTCAGCTTACTATGCGCGGTGTGTGATCATGATTCACAAAAGATTTTCGTGCAATCAGCATATACTATAAGCACCAGCAAGAAGGGAGATGATTGTATGGCTGGCACTACCGCAAACATCAGTATCCGCATGGATTCGGATTTGAAAGCGCAGGCTCTAGTTTTCTTTGCCCTTCAGGATAGGTGAAAGAGGTTTGTACACCAGCATGGTAATGACCACGGAGAGCAAGCCCTTCACTATGTTAAAAGGCATGTTAAAGAATACAAGGCATTGCAGAATGTTGTCTACATGTGTATGAAAAATGTTATCGGCAATTGCATCATAGGCGGAAACGATCACCTCTGCGGGGGCGAAAATCTGATAGTATACCGGATATACGATAAAATAATTGGAGACAATGCTGAATATGCCCATGAAAACAGCGCCGACCAGCGCGCCGGCCAGAGCGCTCTTTCTGGTCTTCCGGTATTTGTAGATTAGACCCGCAGGGAGTACAAATGCGGCTCCCACAATAAAGTTAGACAGCTCCCCGATACCTCCGGAGGATGTAACCATCAGGTGAAACAGATTTTTGATCAGACAGATCAAAACACCGCATAGCGGTCCCATTGCAAACGCCCCGATCAGCTCCGGCAGATCGGACAGATCCATCTTGATAAAGGATGGAATGATCGGAATGGAAAAATCTAACAGCATCAGGATATACGAGATTGCGGAAAGCATTGCTGTTACGGTAATGTACCTTGCGGTATAGTGCAGGGATTTTTTGGATGATGTTGTTGTTACGGCGTTGGTTGTTGTGTTGCTCATGTTTTTTCTCCTTTTTTGGATTTTGGGAATTCCAGGAGATTGGAAGCGGTCAGAACGTATGGCGCATGGAAAGATCAGCTTAGACAAACCATGCAGAGGCATGTGCAGGAAAAGCCCCGGATAGAAAACTATCCGGGGCTTAAAGTCTTTTTGCGCGTCGGCACGCCAAAAAAGGCGTTACGTTACTTTCCGCTCATCTTCTCTCATCCAGACTATACTGTCGGTTCCGGAATCACACCGGATCGGCTGCCTGCGGCAGTTCACGGACTTTTTGGAATCATTCCAAATCACCGTCGGTCGGGAATCTATGCCGATGCATATCACCCTGCCCCGAAGAATTCCTTATCTATTTACATTGCTATTGTATGCACATTGGGAGAATCTGTCAACAATTATTTTTTTCACCGCAATGGTATTTTTCATGTTCCTCGGAAATATCGAGCAGTTTTTCCAGGGGAATCTTAAGGGTTTTGGACAGCGCCAGCAGTTCAATGTCGGTGACAAAGCGCTGTCCGCTCTCGATTCGCTGAACGGCATTTTTATCTAAGTCGATGCCGGATAACTGCAATTGATCCGCCAGTTCCCGCTGGGACATTTTAGGGATTTTTTCTTTCCGGTATTTTTTCACGTTTACGCCGCAGATATTGTTGGAAGAAAAATTTTTATTTTTGAACATACGAATACCCTCTATAAATGATTTTGACATTTAGTGCTTGTCAATGAAGCTAGTGTATGCTATAATCCAAACGAAAATGACACTTGGTGAATGTCATTTGAAAGAACATGTAACAAAATTACAGATATTCTGTGATGGTAAGAAAAAGGAGGAAGTTTTTCATGAGAAAAAGAAAGATTGGCGCGGGAAAACGGGCTGCAGCAGCTCTGGCATTGGCGCTGACAATTGCCGTAGGGATTGCGCCGGCGGCGGAGCTTGCGGCGGCGGAGACGGAAACGACCGGAGAGTTTGCGGAAGCGACAGAGGATGAAAGTACGACAACAGTAACTCCAGCCGCGCAGTCGGCGGATGAAGAAAGCGCCATAACGGACGAGATGGTGGCAGAGATCAAGGCGAGAAATGAGTATTATCGGAAGGAGTTGGAGGAGATTGACCATACTACTTATTTTAGTCGCAAAAGCTTTTACGTGGAAGATTTTGACGGAGATGGTTATGAAGAATTATATATTGGGGATTATGATAATGTGATAGACATATATTATTATCAGAACGATGAGACGAAAGGAGAGATTCCGTGGACATTTGCTCCAATGTATAAAGGCGGCTATTATTATTGCGCGGAGACGGGATACCTATTGAAGGTATCCGGCACAATGAATCTTTCGGTTGGATTGCTACAATATATTTGCCTAATTGAAAAAAACAATGCGTATCAGAGCACGGGCGGCTGGGGATACATACCGTTATTTAGCGATGATGATTATGTTGAGAAGGATCACGGTTACTGTGGTATGGATGAGTATCATTGGTCGGCATGGAATATTACCGAGGAGGAATATTACGCGGTGCCGTATGGAAGAGGTGAGTATGATTTTGTTTCGGTAAGCGAGTACACAGATGAAATACAAAATACCTTAAACACATGTGTGCCGATTTCGTCGTTAGTCCGGTTGGAGGCGAAGTTTGAGTATAATGAAACGAACCTCGATCTGTTTCTTCCGGTGGATGAGAATCTGATCCGCGCGCGTCTTGCAGATCCCGCGGACGATTCGGATGCCGTTTGGGAGGGGTACAGGTACACAAGCGATTTGATTAGTGTGGTTGACTGGAATTATACTTATGGGTTGTATGTTATCTCTGGGGCAGATGGTCTGCTGGGAAGCGGTGATGTGTTCAGAGCGAAAATGCTTGAGGATTCTTCGGTGGATACGGCTGCAAAGACGGCTTTGTCTGAAACAGATACCGCATATAAGAATATTGCCGTATATGAATTTACGCTAACGAGGGTGGGCATGGAACTCCATGAATTTTCGGATTATCTCACAATCACGTTTCCGCTGCCGGAGAATATGAGCGCAGAAAATTCCTTGCAGATATACCGTTTGGAAGAAGACGGTACGCTGACAGCCTGCGAGACGACGGTATCAGATAAATATGTTCTATTATCTGGTGATGAGATGTCTACTGTGAAAGTGGTATCCTTTACCACCGATCATCTTAGCACCTATATACTGGTTGAAACTGCGGCAGAGGCAAATACCGGAAATGAAAATCAAGGCGGAAGCAGCAGTTTAAATAATAACTCAGATAACGGCGAAAATAGCGGCGCAAACGGAAATTCGACTGCAAGTGAGGCGGCAAATAAAGGCGCAGATTCCGTTTCTGTTTCCGAAGCTTCATCTATCACCGCGCCGCAGACCGGCGATCTTCCGCTTGCCGGGACGTTTGCTGTAAGCGCTTTTTCAGGAATGCTGGGTGTTGCTTTGATCGGCAGTATCAAATTGCGCAATTACAGGCGGGGACAGAATTTTAAGCTGCAACGATAGATCAGATTCCGTTTCCTATTAATTAAAAAATAGAACCTAAGCCCCTTTTATTCGGAAATAGTCCGATAAAAGGGGCTTTTCATTGAAATTAATCCATTTCGAGCAGCTGCCGGACCGCTTTCTGCATATCCGGGTGTTTGCGGTAGGCTTTGACAAGATGGCGTTCCTCCTTAGTAAGTCTTGCCTGCGGCGGCAGCTCACCCTTGGAAAAAACGGCAGGAACGTCAGCTATCTGATAGAAATCGCATAATACGATAAACGTATCCGATGTGGGATGGGCCTGATTGCTCTCCCAGCCGTAGATTGTCTTATCCTGAACGTCAATATTATAATGCTCTCTTAAAATGATTCCAAGATCATGCACTTTCAGGTGGTTTGCCTTGCGGTATTCTTTTAGGACGGTTCCAATCTGTTCATTTCGCATAGTAAATTCCTTACTTTAAAGAAGTTCTTGTTATTCCAGAAAAACTTAACTGCATTATTGGAAAAAAGCAATTTATTCTTTCAATTATAGAAGAAAAGGTGAAATGGATGAACAATATTCTTGATTAACAGGAATTGACCGACGCAGTATAGAAGCTTTGAAGCAAAATCGCCTTCTTTCTTTTTATGTTCTAATATGGTATAATACCGTCAGGTATTATACCGCGCGAATGCGCATCGGTGCCATCTGC
>CAYROM010000051.1:0-12077 GCA_964425905.1 uncultured Lachnobacterium sp.
GCAAGGCATGGTTTTATTTTGAATCTTTGGGAAATATGGGTTTTATCCGATAAATAAAAGAAACGGACAGACGGCAGGGGAAAGGGACTTTTTGCCGCTGTCATAAAGTGAGGGAAAAAATGAATTTTCAATGGTATCCGGGTCATATGACGAAAGCAAAGCGGCAGATGCAGGAGGATATTAAGCTGATCGATCTGGTCATAGAACTGGTTGACGCGAGGATTCCGCAAAGCAGCAGAAACCCGGACATTGACGAGCTGGGAAAGAATAAATACCGTCTGATCCTTTTAAATAAGGCGGATCTTGCGGACAGAGCAAGGACGGAGAAGTGGAGCGCATATTTTAAGGAAAAAGGCTATTCGGTCGTTGCGCTGGATTCCAGAAGGACAGCCGGAATGAAGCAGATCACGGACGTTGTCATGGAGGCGTGCAGGGAGAAGATCGAGCGGGACAGAAAGCGGGGAATCAAGAACCGTCCGGTCCGGGCGATGGTGGTCGGAATACCGAATGTGGGGAAATCCACTTTTATCAATTCCTATGCGGGAAAAGCCTGTGCGAAGACCGGAAATAAGCCGGGGGTTACCAAGGGGAAGCAATGGATACGTCTGAGCCGGGAGATAGAACTTTTGGATACGCCGGGGATCCTGTGGCCAAAATTTGAGGATCCCAGAGTGGGACTTCATCTGGCGCTCATCGGATCCATACGGGATGAAATCTTAAACACGGATGAGCTGGCGGTGGAACTGATCGGCATTTTAAAGGCAGACTATCCGGGGAGGCTCTTTGAACGTTATCAGGTGGATGAGACAATGCCGGAGGTGGAGATCTTATACGGGATTGCAAGAAACCGGAACTGTATCGGAAAAGGAAACGAATTGGATTACAGCCGGGCGGCGGCGATACTGGTGGATGAGTTCAGAAGCGGAGCAATCGGAAAAATAACGCTTGAGACAATATAGAGGGATAAGCAGGATGGGAGAAAAGGCAATCAGCAGCATCAAGGCGGAACTTAGTCAGGCGGCGGATGATCAATTGGAAGCGTTCATCCGCTCCTATTGTATGGATGAGCGGCAGGGCGTGTTAAAACTCGTAGAAGCCGCAAAAAAAAGAATGCAGAAGCTGGATGAGGAGAAACGCAGGATAGAAGGGTTGAAAAAGTATGAGCGGGAATACGGCGCGTATTCTCATATCTGCGGGATCGACGAGGTTGGGCGGGGGCCGCTCGCGGGCCCGGTCGTTGCCGGGGCAGTCATCCTTCCGAGGGACTGTGACATCCTCTACATAAACGACTCCAAGAAACTCTCCGCAAAAAAGAGGGAGGAGTTGTACGATGAGATCATGGAGAAAGCCGTCGCCACGGGAATAGGGATGGTCAGTCCGGGGCGGATCGACGAGATCAATATTCTGCAGGCGACCTACGAGGCGATGAGGGAGGCGATCGGAAAGCTTTCCGTGACGCCGGATCTCCTTTTAAACGATGCGGTTACGATTCCGGAGGTGGCTATCCGGCAGGTGCCTATCATCAAGGGGGATGCGAAGAGTATTTCCATCGGGGCGGCAAGCATTATTGCGAAGGTTACGAGGGACCGGCTCATGGAGGAGTATGATAAGATTATGCCGGAATACCGCTTTGGGGCAAACAAAGGATACGGATCGGCGGAGCATATCAATGCGCTGAAAAAATACGGCCCGTCTCCGATTCATCGAAAGAGCTTTATCAGAAATTTTGTTTAGACGGTCAGATTGAGGGAAAAACATGCAGGTATCAGATTTAGTCGGACAATATAATAATGCAGCCGGTCAGCTCCAGATGACGGGAACGGCGGGGGTGAAAAAGCTGGCCTCATCCCTGAGGGAGATGGGGGCGGGAAACATCTTTGAGGGAACGGTCAATTCCGTAAAGGGCGGACAGGTGGTGTTAGGGCTGTCCAACGGACAGACGCTCACCGCTCGTATCGAGGGCAAGGTTTCCCTTACGGTGGGACAGTCCATGTTTTTTCAGGTCAAATCAAACGACGGTTCGCAGATTGCTATCCGTCCTTTCACTATGGCGGGAAACAGCGTCAATCTGACCCTGATGGACGCGCTGAAGGCGGCGGGGATTCCGGTGGAAGGAAGGAATCTTTCCATGGTCAATATCATGATGGAAGAGCATATGTCCATAGATAAGAACAGCCTTGCGCAGATGGCGCGGGTGGTTTTGCAGAACCCGGAAGTAAATGTGGGCACTCTGGTACAGATGCAAAAGCTGGGAATTCCGATCACTCCGGAATTTGTATCCCAGTTTGAAAATTATATGGATGACAAACAGGCGATCGGAAAGGAGCTTGAGTGCTTTATGCAGGAGCTTCCCCAGACGCTTTTGGGCGGAGAAATGTCATGGGAAGAAATGCAAAAGATGGGGGAAAAGATTCTGTCCATCGTGACGGAAGGACTTTCCGAGGCGGTTGAGATTCCGGAAGGTCTGGCAGAAGCGGAAGGCCTGAGAGAAGCGGAGAGTGCGGCAGAGAATATATCCGGCGATCTAAAGCCGGCAGAGGGGCAAAGCCCTCTTGCGGAGGAGGAAGCGGCCTTGCAGATGCCGGAAGAAGAGAAAGCCGGGCAGGCAAAAACCGGCGAAGGCTTGGAAATACAGCAGAATACTCAAAAAGGGACACAGACGGCAGTACAGCTAAAGATTCCGTATACGCTGGGGAGCGTGCTGGATACGGAACAGATCAAAAGCCTTTCCGATAAGCTTTCGGCGCTTTTGGGGCAGGAGGATCAGGAAGGGACGCCGGGCGCAGGCCAAGGGCTCAAGGCGACGGATAGCACGGTGGCGGTTCTAAATGAGATTAAGACATTGCTGGGGCAGAGTGCAGTTCTAAATCAGGCGGAGCTCACCCGGCTTTTTTCGGGAAACGAATTTCAGGCGCTGGTACAGGACGCTCTTGAGCAGCAATGGCTGATCCGGCCGGAGGATCTGGGAAAAGGCGACAAGATCGGCAGGCTCTATGAAAAGCTGGAGGATCAGCTTACCCGCATGGAGAATGTGGTAAAGGCCAGCGGGCAGAGCTCGGAGAGTATATCACAGCTTGCGTCGGACATCCGCAATAATGTCAATTTTATGAATCAGATCAATGAGAACTATACCTACGTCCAGATTCCGCTTAAGATGTCCGGGCAGAATGCCAGCGGAGAGCTTTATGTCTATACAAACAAGAAGAGTCTGGCGGAAAAGTCGGAAGACGTCACGGCGTTTCTGCATCTTGACATGGATCATCTGGGGCCGACGGATGTTTCGATACGGCTGCACGGGAAAGAAGTTTTTACGAAATTCTATTTTGACAGCGATGAGACCTATGATCTGGTGGAGGCGCATATTTTTGAGCTTGAGGCGAGGCTTCTGGCAAAAGGTTATAACTGTAACATAACTGTGGTAAATGACGGGAAAAAGGTGAATTTTGTGGAGGATTTCCTGAAGAAGGATCAGCCCTCCGCAGGACTTGTTCACCGCTATTCCTTTGATATGAGGGCGTAAAATGGCAGAGAACGATCGCTTCCGTCCGCTCTTTAAGAGGGATGAGAAGGGAAAGACAGCGGTTGCAATTGCATATGAGCCGGGGGACAGGGCTCCAAAGATCCTTGCAACGGGGAAAGGGCAGGTTGCGGAGAAAATCATCGAGAAGGCGAAGGAGAGCGACGTCCCGCTGTACAAGGACGATAAGCTTGCGGATACGCTTTCGAAGCTGCGGATCGGAGACATGATCCCGCCGGAGCTTTATGAGGTGGTGGCGGAGATCTTGGTATTTGTGGATGATATGGACCGCATGAAGGCAAAGATAAGCGGTATGAAGTAGAGGGGCGCTTTAGGGGATGAAGGATGAATAAACGGCAGCTGGGAATGTTTTACGAGGAGTTTGCGGCAGATTATCTCCGGCAGCAGGGCTATGAAATTTTAGAGCAAAATTACCGGAACAGACAGGGAGAGATCGATATTATCGCAAGGGATGAGGGAATATTGTGCTTTGTGGAGGTCAAGTACCGCGCAGGGACGGATCATGGAAGAGCGGCGGAGGCGGTAAACCGCAAAAAACAGCACAGGATCTCTATGGTGGCCCGGTATTATCTTGCCAGACAGGGATATGATGAATGGACGCCATGCCGTTTTGATGTGCTTGCCATTGAGGGAAACGAGATATCTCTGATAAAAAATGCGTATGAGGCGGTTTGATGGAACTTATTAAGAAAAACGATAAGGATATCCTGCATGAGGTGTTTGTGCCGATGGAGGATGGGCGGAAATTTCCGCTTTTAAAATTTCATATCCTTGAGGATACAAAAATAGTGGAACATTGTTTTTCCACAAGGAACGGAGGGGTGAGCGAAGGAGAATTTTCTTCGCTTAATTTCAGTTATACCAGAGGCGACAGAAAGGAAGCGGTAGATGAAAATTACCGCAGACTTGCCGCAGCGATCGGTGTAGAGATGAGCGATTTTGTCCTGTCCGACCAGACGCACACGACGAATGTTCTAAGGGTGAAAAAAGCAGACAAGGGCTGCGGCGTTACAAAGCCGAAACCGTACAGGGATGTGGACGGACTGATCACGAATGAACCGGGGGTAGTCCTTTCCACATTTTTTGCGGATTGTGTGCCGCTGTATTTTGTCGACCCGGTGAATAAAGCAATAGGGCTTTGCCATTCCGGCTGGAGGGGAACCGCCGGCAGAATAGGGCAGAGAACCTTAGAGGCGATGGCGGAGGAATTCGGAAGCAGACCATCGGAGGTGATCGCAGCGGTGGGGCCCTCCATCTGCCGCAGCTGTTACGAGGTGAGCGAAGATGTGGCGGCTGTCTTTCTGGAAGAGTTTAAGGAGCGGGGACAGGAGCTGATGGACGACAAAGGAAACGGCAAGTATCAGCTCGATCTGTGGAAGTGCAATGAGCGGGTGCTGCTCGACGCGGGGATCAAAAAGGAGCATCTTGCGGTTACCAATATATGTACCTGCTGCAATTCTGCCCGGCTGTTTTCCCACAGGGCAAGCGGCGGCAAACGGGGAAACCTTGGCGCGTTTTTATACTTGAAATAGCGGCGGATTAAGAAATTCCTAAGAATTTATTTTACGGATATTAATTTTATTAAAGTCCGGTTATGGTACACTTTATGGTGTATCGAGTGTACTAAAACGCTAATTTCCGTTAAAATCAGTCAAGGAGGGATAGCGCGTGATTCAATTGAACTACCGCGATTCAAAACCCATTTATGAACAAGTGAAGGATGGTATCAGGAGACTTATTGTGACGGGGGCAGTTGCCACCGGCGAAAAGCTTCCGCCGGTGGAGGAACTTGCGTCCGGGCTTGCCATCAATCCAAACACCATTTCTAAGGCTTACCGCGAGCTTGCAGCAGAGGGATATATCGATATCGTAAGCGGAAAGGGAGCCTTTATCGCGGCCGGAAGGCAGGTAAAGGATTGCCGCAGGATGGAGCTGTTAGAAGAATTTGATGAGCTGGTGGAGGAGTTGTTCTTTTTGTCAGTACCGCCGGAGACTTTAAAGGAGCGGGTCGTTGCAATTGAAGGAAGGGGAAAGAGCGAATGATACAGGTGAATCACGTTGTGAAATATTTTGATAAATTTTGTGCGCTTGACGGCGTTGATATGAACGTCGGGAGGGGCGCTGTCTATGGGCTGGTCGGACCCAACGGAGCGGGGAAGTCTACGCTCATCCGCCATCTGACCGGAGTGTACAAACAGGATGCAGGTGAAATCTTTGTGGAGGGACAGCCGGTATATGAAAACAAACAGGTCAAAGCGAAGATTGCGTACATACCGGATGAACTGTTCTATTTTCTTCAGGCAGATACTCTTGAGATGATGCGGTACTACAAAGGGATGTATCCGGCTTTTCAGGAGCAGGAGTTTTACCGTATGCAGGAATTTTTTCCGAATATCGATGTGAAGCGGAATATCCGCCAGCTCTCCAAGGGAATGCAGAAGCAGGTGGCGTTCTGGCTTTCGATCTGCTGCAGCCCGGAGCTCTTGATACTGGATGAGCCGGTGGACGGTCTTGACCCGGTAATGAGACGTCAGATCTGGAGTATCCTGATCTCTAAGGTTTCGGAGAACGGGATGACGGTTCTGGTGTCCTCCCACAATCTGCGTGAGCTTGAGAATGTGTGCGACCATGTAGGGATCATGAACAAGGGAAAAATCATGATCGAGCGCTCGCTTTCCGAGCTTCAGGGAAATATCAGCAAGATTCAGGTGGCCTGTCAGACCGGTATGCCAAAGCTGCCGCCGGAATTTGAGATTTTGCATATGTCGAATATCGGCCGCGTGTACACGATCATTGTGAAGGGAAATCCAAAAGCCGCCGCCGGGGCGATCGTAACGGAGGGGGATCACTTAAGTATCGTGGATATTCTTCCGCTTACTCTGGAAGAGATTTTCATCTATGAAATGGGAGGAGCCGACTATGAAGTCAAAGATATCCTTTTTTAATAAAACGGTTTTCTGTAAAAATATAACGCTGTACTGGCCGGTGTGGACGGTTTACCTTCTGGCGCTGCTTCTCCTTGTTCCGGGAAGGCTTTGGGTATGTCTGCACAATATGGAACGCTATTACAACAAAGAACTTACATGGAATGACGGCTTGGAAGCCATATACCAGAGCATAGATATCAGGGAGACGATCATCGCCGTACTGGTAATGGCGGTGGTCACGGGAATGGCGCTGTACAATTATCTGTATGTCGCAAAAAGTGCGAACATGATCCATGCGCTTCCCGTCACCCGTGGGGAACTGTTCGGAACAAATGTGATCGCAGGCCTTTTGTTTATGCTGATACCGGAGGTCATAGCCTTCTTCGGCGGAGTGATGGTCTGTCTGTCCTTTGGAATGACGTGCGTCGAGTATCTGGGACTCTGGCTTTTGGTCATGCTGGAAGTATCGGTTTTTGCCTATGCTATGGTCTGCTTCTGTGCCATGCTGACGGGAAATCTGATCGCTCTGCCGTTTTATTTTGTCGCGATCAATCTTCTGTATCTGGGGGTTTACACGGTGATCAGCAGCGTGATCGCATATATGGGCTACGGGCTGTATGAAAAAAGTGTGGAGGAATTCGGGTTTACCTGGCTTTCCCCGGCATATCATCTTTTACAGAATGTGTATTTTAAGGCGCATATGGTCTATGCGGAGGGGATGTATGAGTGTGATGAGCTGGTTCTTGTGGGAGGAAAAAGTACAGCATGCTATCTGATCCCCGCGGTCTTTTTTTTCCTCGCCGCATATCTGCTGTATAAAAAAAGAAGTGTAGAGCATGCGGGAGATTTTGTTGCGGTATCGGTGCTAAAGCCGGTCTTTCGATGGGGAGCCGGGTTTATTTTGGGATTTCTGATCGCAAGGTGGCTGGTAAGAATGATGGGGCTTGTCGTGTCGTATGTTCCGCGGGAGATTGTACTGCTTTTAGCGCTGATCCTCGGCATTATAATCTTCTTTGCTGCGGAGATGCTGATCCGGAAAAATTTTAAGGTTTTTACAAAGCGGCTATGGATGGAGTGCGGGGCATTTGCATTGTTCATGCTTGCGAGTTCCGGGCTGATGGCGGTAAAGGCGTATACGGCAGAGCATTATGTGCCGGATCAGGATGAGGTCGTGAGAGCGTCTATACAGTTTACCTATCCGCTTAACTTTGACAGGGAAGAATGTGGTTCGGTTTTGGAATGGCATCAGTTTATTGTGGATCATGCAAGTGAACTGGAAGAGGCGGCGGAAAGCCTGGATGTATGGTATGTAAGGATCGATTATTGGCTGGCGGACGGAGAGACTGTTTCCCGGAGTTACCCGATCACATTCACGGAGGATACCATCGCATTGCAGAGCTATTTATTTGCGCAGGAGTCGGAACCTGAAAATTTTACCGGGTATTTGTTTGGAAATCAGGAGCCGAATATGGATCAATATGTGTCCGGCTATTTTGAACTTATGGATTCCGAATGGAACTATCTTGGCGAGACGAGCTTTGGAGAGACAGAAGCGCAGCTGATCGCGGAGGCGGCCCTTGCGGATATAGAGGCGGGGACATTGCAGAAGTATAATCTGCCCGATCCTTCGGACCTTGCCGGGGAGGGGGCATATGCAAGCTATCTGGTAATCTACGGTCAGAATAATCAGACATTAGATGAGGATTACTGGGAAACCCGTTCTGCTTACGGCGGATATTATTATATGGAGGAGGTGGATAGTCATACGATCTGGTTAAATTTCGGAAGGGATTGTGAGAATATCATCGACGTTTTGATCAAGGAGGGGATCATTGAGTCGGCGGATGATCTGTACGTGCCTTCAGAGGTATACTGATCCTTTGACAGGAAAGCCCGTGCCGATCCTGTCATAAGATCGGCTCCATGACTGCCCGAAAGTACCGGTCAAGTTCCTCCGGCGACTGTTTCATGTTTCCTCGGATCCACCACAGCACCATCTCCACAAAGCTGCCGGAAATATGGTTCGTCAGAAAGTCCCGGGGGAGATTTGTGTTTGTGTTCCGGGGATGGTCTGCAAATTGTATCTGTATCAGATCGTTTAGGCTGTCCTTGAAATACCGCAGAAAGATGCCACTGCTCTCCGAGGACAAAAGGCCGAGAATGTTGTAATCGTTTTCCTGAAGGTGGTGCAGCAGATGGCAGAAAACGGATTTTGGCCCGTTTCCCTCGGAGTACAGTCCGTGGGTATGGGTGCAGTCGAAAGCGCTTCCGATGATATGTCCGAAGAGTTCCTCGCACAATTCCTTCAAAAGGTCGTCTTTCGTCGCAAAGTGGGAGTAGAAGGTTGTCCGCCCCACGTCTGCGGTATCTATGATTTCCTGCACGGTGATCCTGCCGTAGCTTTTTTCTGCCAGAAGGGCGCTGAAAGCAGAAAAGATAGCAGCCCTTGTTTTCTTTTGCCGTCTGTCCATGTAAACTCCTTTTCGTACAAATCGATCGATCTGTTCCGTAACAAACATACAGGGGAAAACATCCCTTGTATTTTTTTACGCTCTTTTTTACAATAAATAAAACAAAATGTTTGTTATCTTATTTATTGTACGGTTTATATCCAAGTCTGTCAAGTTGCGGGATCAGGCGGGAAATACTGTATGGACTTACGGAGGAAGCGCTATGGTTAAGAAAATAAATGATCTTTTGTCGGGCTTTCCGATGACGGTCATCGGGGGCGTATTTTTGATTTTCAGCTTTGTATTGCCGAAAGTCGGAGTGGCTCTGCCGGTTGACCCTGCATGGGCAGCGGTTTTTATCTGCGGGATTCCCCTTTTGTACCTTTCCCTGTGGCGCATCGTCCACAATCCCGGCATCAGCAAGATTTCATCCGCGTTGTTGATCACCGTTGCCATGTTTGCGGCGATTGCCGTCGGGGATCTGTTTGCAGCCGGAGAGGTGGCGTTTATTATGGCCCTTGGCGCCATTTTGGAGGATATGACCACCGACCGGGCGAAAAAAGGATTAAAAAAGCTCATCGGTCTTGCGCCGGTAAAGGGGCGCAGACTCAAAGACGGAAAGGAGGAGATGATCCCCGCGGATCAGATCCGATGCGGCGATGTTTTGCGTGTGCTTCCGGGGGAGGCAATCCCCGTGGACGGAAGGATCGTAAGAGGGGAAACCTCCGTTGACCAGTCCGTTATGACGGGGGAATCCCTGCCGATAGACAAGGGCGTTGGGGAGAATGTATTCTGCGGCACGATCAATTGCTTTGGGGTTGTCGATATTGAGGCGGCAAAGGTAGGGGAGGACAGCTCCCTTCAAAAATTGATCCGCATGGTGCAGGAAGCGGAAAACAAACAGGCTCCTATGCAGAGAATCGCGGATAAATGCGCTAGCTGGCTGGTTCCCGTTGCCCTGCTGATCGCTGTTGCCGCCGGGATCATCACGCAGGAATTGGTTCGGGCGGTAACGGTCCTTGTGGTATTTTGTCCCTGCGCGCTGGTTTTGGCAACGCCCACCGCAATTATGGCGGCGATCGGGCAGGCCGCCAGACACGGCGTCATCATAAAATCCGGTGAGGCTCTGGAAAAAATGGGAAGGGTGGACACCATTGCCTTTGACAAGACGGGAACCCTGACCTGCGGCTGCCTTAAGGTCTGCGATATTCTTTCCTTTGACGAAGCGTTGACCGAAGGAGAGCTGCTTTCCCTTGCTGCGGCTGCGGAAAGCAAAAGCGGTCATCCGCTGGGAAAGGCCATCGTCTCCTGCGCGGCGGAGAGAGGGGCTTTGGCGGAGGAATCCTGCGCTTTTAAAATGTATGCCGGAAAGGGCGTTTATGCGGAGGTTTGCGGCCGGAAGCTGTTTTGCGGAAATGAAAAGTTTTTAAATGAAAACGGGATTTTTATCGGCGATATGGCGCGCGACGCGCTAAAAGAGCTGCGGGCGGAGGGGAAGGCGTTGGTTCTTATAGCGGATGAAGGAAAGTGCGCCGGCATTATCGCCCTGTCCGATGTGCTGAGGCCGGAGGCGAAGGATATGGTTTTGCGTCTGCATGGCATGAACACCCGAGCGATCCTGCTTACCGGGGACGGTCAAAAAACTGCCGCTTATTTTGCGGATCAGGCGGGGATTTCCGAGGTTTGCGGGGAACTTTTGCCGGAGGAAAAGATGGAGCACATTGAAAAATTGCAGGCCGGTGGCAGGTGCGTCTGCATGATCGGGGACGGGGTGAATGACGCGCCCGCCTTAAAGACGGCAGACGTTGGTGTGGCTATGGGCAGCATGGGAAGCGATATCGCCGTGGAGGCGGCGGACATTGCCCTGATGAGCGATGATATTTCAAAAATCCCCTACTTAAAGCGCCTGTCAAACGCGACGGTACATACGATCAAATTCAGCATTACCTTATCAATGTGTATCAATTTTACAGCGGTTACGCTTTCGGTGCTTGGCATGCTGACGCCCACTACGGGGGCGCTTGTGCATAACGCCGGTTCCTGCTTTGTGGTGCTGATCGCCGCTCTTTTGTATGACAGAAAATTTAAGTAGCCGCCCTATTTTGCGGGATTTGCTGCCGGAAGGGAAAAATTGAGACGTTGACAAGCGGCGTTTGTATTGCTAATATGAATTTGTAGACGATAGCGGTATTAGGGTATCGTTTCAATACGGGAGCGGGAGGGCAAAAAAATATGAAAAAAGCAATCTATATGTTTTGTGTGCTGGCGGTTTGCCTGCTTTCGGCATGCGGAAAAGGGGATTCGGCAGGGCTGACTGCGGAGGAAGCGGATAGTCAGGAAAACGAAGCGGCTGCCGGAACGGACGTAGCTGAGGCGGATTCAGGCTCGGAAGAGAAAACGGTCGTATATTCCACATTGGCGGATCTGACGCATGACAATGCCGCGTGGACGGTTCAGGTTGAAATAGAAGGCGCGAAGTATTCAGGCGCATATTATGTGCGTGCATATGATGAAGAAAATGAGCTCATCTGGGAAGACCGGATGGCCGATACGCACGCGGAGAGCGCGATATATTTTCTGATTTATGGGGAGGATGGCGATTATATCCTATGGTATCTGCCCGATTATGCCACGGGAACCTGTGTATATGAATTTTCGCTGTTTCATTTTGATGAAGCCGGACAGATGGTGGTGGATGATGAGGATAAAGTGGAATTTACTGCGGAACCGTCCGCTTTGTGGAACGAGGAGACGATGTATCCGGAGGATCGGATGGAAGCATTTGCGGATCATCTGAACGGATATCTGGAAAACGGATATCTATTGATCGATACCTATTATCATACCTTGCAGTATTCTACCGCCGATGAGCTCATTTCCTTTGAAGAAAACTACGGATATTTGCTCAAGACGGCCGGTATTGCCGAATCGGATGGGGCTGCGGAAAATATTGCGGCTTATAAGGCGTATCTGCTGGAGGAAACACAGAAATTGGCGGAGCAGGAGGAATAGAAAAAAGTAAAAAACAGGGGAATCCTAAGGCGGAGAATGCAATGCTAACGCCACATAAGGAAGGAATTTGAAAATAGAAATCAAACATCAACTATATGGGCGTTGCAAAGGCAAAAGACAGCGTGAAAGGCAGGAATGCTTTCCACGCTG
>CAYROM010000052.1:0-12016 GCA_964425905.1 uncultured Lachnobacterium sp.
TCGCATCTTTTTTTATTTCACGGAATCCGGATGCCGAAAGCCCTGCAGTAAAATAAAGTGTAACGCAGGCGCATTTTTTATTGCCCGCTTCCGCCTTGCCGTCTGCAAAACTCAAGATTCAAATCCACATTTCCCTCAATGCCGTTCACACTTCCGCTCTCCGAATACTGCCAGAAAGAAAACCGGTACGGAGTCTGGGGAACTGCCTCATAATCCGCATACCAGATTGGCAAATCAGACAATTGAGTCAAATCATACTCAAACGCCTCCCACACCATATTGCTGTATATCATCGGCGTATATCCGGCATTCTCAACCGCATCACAAAATACAATCGTATTTCTGGTGAACTGTTCCCCTGTCACATCATCCGTGCGGGCCTGCACATCCTGAATACGTTCGGGGTCATAGACGACCGGAAGCTGTAATTCTGTCCCCTTCAGGCGATTAATGACAAAATCTGCCTCCTCCAGAGCCTCATCTTCATTGACCGCCTGGGAGAAAAAATACACTCCCACATCCAGCCCAACATCCTGAGCCCCCTGAAGATTTTCCTCAAACCGTTCATCCGAACATAGTTTTCCCTCCGTGCCATATCCCCGGTATCCAATGCGCAGAAATACAAAGGAGATACCGGAATCTTTTACCTTATTCCAGTCAATCTCCCCCTGATAATGAGACACGTCAATTCCCATGCGGCTGGTATACACTCCATCCTCATAAATCATTCGCCCGCCATCTCTGTCCAGCTTTTCCCAATCGTAGCTGTGCTTTTCGATATCGGGCCGAATCTGCACATCATATTCTTTCCCATGCGCATCCACAAAATGCAAAATTTCCTTTTCTTGCGCTTCCGGCTCCTTTTCGGCCGGAGAAACTTCCCTCTGCGCTGCCGATTCCGTCTGTACGCCGTCTCTGCCGCTGCCGCAGCCAATAAAAAATACACTGAATATGCACAACACCAAAATTGCCGTAAATCTGCTTTTTGCCATTTTTCCCGCCCCGTCAGATACATTTTTCAGGAAAATATAAGAAAAGTGAACTACCCATTGTCTAAAACCAATGGATTCCTGCTTCAATTGTCCTCGTATTTACACATCTCGATATGTACTATTATAGTGCATTTTACCCGTTACCAAAAGTCATTTTTTCAACATTACTCCCTGACGCAGCGAACCGCATAGCGCATCCTGCCTCCGGTCGTACAGGTGAACAGGGTCAAATCCCAATCTCCGGCTGCCATTTCTTCCACTCTGTCCGGCGCTAACGTCTCAGCCCACGCAACACGATAGGAATAAACGTTTCCTTCCACATTGATGAAAAATACCTCGCTCTCCGTGGAAATGCCCTTAATCGGGCTGAAATGCCGTGCGTAATTATGCCCGGCAATCACGAGGTCATCCCTGCCATAAGAGCCCAGAAAACGGCAGGGTGAAATCTTTAATTTGTCATAATCCCAGTCCGCCATCACCGGGAGGCTCAAATCCAGGGAGGGGATTTCCAGTATTCCGATATACTCATTCCCATCAATCTCAATGACCGGCATTTCATCCGGATTGTCATAGTACATATTATCCCCGTTTTTATCCGAATCTCCGTCTTCATCCGAAGCCGCGTTTTCTGCAATCTGCTCCCGCAGTCTGGCGGCAACCTCCGCCGCCGCCTGTTCTGCCCGTTTCCCGTCCCAAATATTAAAAAACGTCAAAAAGAGGGCTGCTGCCAACAGCAACAGCCCCGCTGCCATACATACTTTTCCTCTTTTTTTCACATGATTTTTTTTACTCATTGTACTCCTGTCTCCGCTGCATCCAGCCTGCCGCAAAAAGAATCATTCCTGCTGCTGCCAAAAGAGGCACCGGCCACCAGAGCTGCCCGGTCTGGGGCAGTTTAGACACATTGCCCGCCGCCGAAGCCGCTCCCGAAGCGGCGCTTTCTTTGCCGTTTCCTCCACCGTTTTCTTTGCCGTTTCCTCCTTCCGGCGGGTTCCCCGGCTCTGTGCCCGGCTCAGAAACACTCTCTGCCCCCACCTTCGGAGATGCATCTACATCATAAACCCAGCCGTTTTCCTCCTCCATCGGAACAGTCACCAGAAACGGATTTACGGGGCTGTACCCGTCCGCCGCATCCTCCTGTACCATCAGATACAGACCCGGAGTCAGGTTTTCGAACTGAACCGTACCGTCCTCCCCGATTTCCAACCGCAGCCCGGACAGACCGTTTTCCGTCACATAACCGTAAAGGCTGTCCGCCAGCGTTTCCGATTGGATATCACTGAGAGAAAACGTACATCCCGAAAAATCATTTACATATTCAAATATATAATTTCCGTCACGCTCCGCCGCTTCCGCCGCCTGATACAGAACCAGCGAACCGCCGGACACAATTTCCTTTGTATCCGTATCCTTCATTGTGACAGAGATTGAACCCTTCCTGTTCAAATCCGGCGCTCCCTCTGCGGCATAGGCGGGAACACCCATGAGCAAGACCAGCAAAACCGTTAAAATGAACAGCATTATTCTTTTTCTTCTCATCATATGTTTACCTCTTGCGTTTCTTCCTCCCGGTAGATACAAGCATCCAGATAAGCAGTCCCAGCAATATCGGAACCGCCAAAACCGGAGCTACAATCATCGGATCTATCTGCACGGCGTCCATCGTCAGGGTAAACTCGTCCAAATTCTCTATCCGATGCCCCCGCACCAGCAGACGGTGGCTGTTTACCCCGTAGGGAGTACAGGTGACAAGCGTACACAAATCCGCACCTTCCACAAGTTCCAGATCACTCAATTCATCCGGCAGGACAATACGTATCTGGTCCACCTCATAGGTCAGCGTCTCATTCAGCGTCCTTATCACAAAAATGTCGCCCTCCGCCAGTTCATCCAGATTGGTAAAAAGCTTCGCGCTTGGAAGCCCCCGATGCCCGGACAGGACACAATGGGAGGTCTCCCCGCCCACAGGCAGAGAACTTCCTTCAATATGTCCCACGCCAATCTGCAGAACCGAATCATCCGTCCCGTGATAAATCGGCAGCATACACTCAATTTCAGGTATCTCAATGTATCCCATGATACCGGTGCCGCCCACATTCAACTGGGCATTGTAATTTTCTCTCTCCTCATCGCCCAGTATCCAGTGGATGCCGTTCTGCGCAATGGATTCATTGTACGCCACCGCACTGTCCCAGACCTCCCGGTAATCATCTTCACTCATATTGACAATCGTCTCATCATATGCGGCAATTGCCTGTGTCGCGTGAAAGGAATTCCACCAATCACTGACAGTCGGATACAGCAGCAAGGACAACCCAACAACAAATACAAGTATCAAAAATATTGTGGTCGTGCGTCTCGCACGCTTCGTACTTTTCGTGCGCTCTTTCATATCGGGCTCTCCTTACGGCTGTATGCCGGGGAGACCTTCTCTCCCCGGCAGCAGCTATATATTTTGTCTCTTTACTCTGTGAAAATAAACATTTTCATCACTGTGCGTTTACACGCCTTCTGGTAATCAGTATCACAACAGCTCCAACTACGAGGATTGCCCCGATGATGTAGAAAATTGTTGTACCGATACCGCCGGTGGTCGGAAGCGTTGCTCCTTTGTTATTCTGTACATCAATAGAAACTGTACCGTCTGCCAAGTCAGCATTCGAAACAGATGTCAGCTGACCGCCATCAGTAGAATATTTTAATGTTTCCAGTTCCACCGTACCGGTATCCGATGTCTTACTTGTAGACTGAATAACAATTTTAATATCTTTCGTAAGCTTATTGTAACCGCTTGGCGCCGCCGTCTCCTTTAAGTAAAAAGTACCCGCGCCGATACCTACAAAGGAAATCTGTCCTCTTTCATCCGTCGTCAGGGTTGCCGCGCTATTTTCATCCGTTGTCCATCCCGCAAACGTCTTTCCGTCATCAGTTGTAGTAGCATACTCTGTTACAGTATCATCTCCTTCGGTTTTTGTGCGGTAAAGCTGGAAGGATGCAGGATTTTCAGCATCAAATGCTTCGTCATTTTCATTAACTTTTGTAATCTTCAGGGTAATCGGATAAACCTGCTCCGTCACTTCCGGCGTTGTTGTTTCTTTTTCACCTACAACGGATTTCAAGACAACCTTATTTTCTATATCTGTTGCCGCTTCGATAGTGCTGTTTGCCTTCGCTATGTAGCTTACATAAATCACACTATTCATTGACAATTCACCAACGCTGGTCAGGGTATCTTTACTTGCAATTGTCAGAACATGGTTGTCATATGTAATATCAAAATATGGAGTAATATCCGTAGCATTCTCGGCATTGCCAATCGTAACGGCAACGCCGCTCTCTACCTGTTTTGGATTCGCCGCGCTTCCGGTATAAATTAAATCCAACGCCTCATCCATAGTATCCATGAATGTATAGCTATAGCCATCGGGATCATAATTTGGCATTGTTCCTACCAATGTATAAGGAATCTCATCGCCTACCGAATAATTCGCGTTATCTGTAACAGTTTCCTCTCCGGCATATTTCTTTACACTTGGGATTTCCATTTTTGCAGTTACATCTAAAGTCTGCTCCGGTCCGACAACCTCCAGCATTAAATGAGCTGCATTTGTAGCTGCTTCATCCACAATGACATAGTAACCTGCCGGAACCTCAACCGTGTATTGTCCATTGTCCCCAGGCGTCGCAGAATCCGGGGAACTAATATACGTATAAGAACCATTCTCCCCCTTATCAGTAATAACTCCTATAAACTTTTCAATCAGCGATGTGTTATTCACATTGCCAGAAAGAATATCCGCAACAGAAGCAGCTGAATTCTGCGTCATGTTTGCAAATGGTATACTCCCATCATCAAGCTGCAAGCTTTTCAACGCTGTAATGAGTGCAACAGAATTATTAATATTTTCACTCCAGTCCACATCCGTCAGCGTATTTTCACTGCTGTTTGTGCCCGTAAAAATCTGATAAACCTTAAATTGATGATCAGCTGACGCATCCGGCGCCGTAATCTTAACCGTGTACTCAGTCGGCGTGTCAGTTACTTCCGTTGCCAATGCAGGCACAGCCATAGCCATTACCATGATTGCTGCAAATATAACAGCAAATAGTTTCTTTACCTTCTTCATTTTTTCTCTCCTTCTTCTTTTTGTATTTTGGTTTTCCGCCACTCAATTTTATATTTGGATACAACATCGACGTAACTCATTCATCGAAAACGGAGGCTTATCTATTTGACCCCCTTTCTCTGTTTACGCCTCAGTCTGCATCCGTACAAAAGGCCTCCTGCCGTTATCAGCGCTCCGCCTATTGTAAACATCCGTGTTCCGGGTCCGCCGGATTCGGGTAATTCATAATGCGCGGTATTGGTTATCTCCACCGTATAATCATCCGCCATATCTGCTATCAAAACTGCCTGAAACGTCTCCGTTTTGCCGTCAGCATTCGTCACACGAAGCGTCTGCAGTGCATCTCCACTGTCCAGCAGCTCTGATTTCACGCCATACTTTAATTGATAACACTCGTAGGAAGTGATATATCCGTCGATTCCATTCACCTCACGCACGAAATAATGATAATGTACTCCATTTACCTCGCCGTCGGCGGCAGGTATATTCACCCATGCAGCCACCCACGGCTCCGACTCATATCCATCCGGCTCCGGCGTTATTTCCGTTTCATCCTCCGATGCATCGCCCGCCGTTATCCCGTCATCAGCATTTCCATCCAGCGTAATCGCTTTTATCAGCGTTGCATCTGCTATGTTAGCTAAAGGAACTCCCCTTTCCCGATGCTCCACCCGATACAGCTCCAATGTAACCTCCTGCCCGGCAGGAGCATAAGGCTCCCATATTTTCTTTGCCTTTAAAGACAGAATTGCCTCTCTCTCTTGTGTATTTTCAGCGCTGTATGAAAGTACGCCTGCATTGTAATTTTCATCCTCTATATTGACGTTGACTGTGATAATCTGCGGTTTTGCCGCAACATAGCCGTCGGGAGCCGTCTCCTCATTCAACACGTAAACAAATGTATTATCGCCTTTCGAAAGTTTTAATCCTGACGCCGTAGCCATACCGCTCTCATCAGATGTAATCGTCTGAATAAAGTAATATCTGGTAGTAATCCCCTGTTCGTCCGTATAGTCAAAATAGTCACTGATATCCGTGGAGTCCCGGTAAGCCCCGTAAATCCTGAACTCTGCGCCCTGTAATCCCTCCCCGTCCGGATCACTGCTGTCCACTTTCTTCAATTTCAGGTCAAAGGTGTTAATATAATTATTTTCAATATTGATATAATCACCGGTATCCTGATTGAATGTAATACCCGAAATATCCGCCGTATCCAAATCCCGATCTATTGTCACCTTCTTGGACTCGCCGTTCACTGTCATCGTCACTGCCGTATCCGCATAATCCTCCGACAGATAATTATGCTCCGCCACCATATAAGGAATCGACGCGGTTGTACCGTCCTCTCCCTTTTTCGTCACTGCCAGTCCGTGAATTATCCATGTAAAAGTCCTTCCGTCCTGGGAACGCTGCGCCTGGTCAAGCGTCAGTTTTACCATAGTCTCCCCGGACAGTTCAATATCTCCAGTGCCTCCGACACTTCCCTGAAGTTCGATATAATATGCCCCTTCCACGGGATACCCATCCGCATCCTGTGTACTGCCGTAAAAAATCGCATCCAATTGTGCCAATGTCAAACCGGAAAATGTCTTTGTCACGGTTACCGTGCTCATATTGGACTTATTATAAACCGTATAACTGCCCTGAATACCGCCGCCATTAGTAGAATCATAATCATATAAAATATGGCCGGAACTTTCGATAGCATTTTCTTCTTCATCAAGTTCATAAAGCGTAACGGTTACATGATTACTCTCATCTCTCGTCACTTCAATCTGCCAGCAGCCATCACTTGCATCATAGCCGTCGGGCTCTTTTGTTTCCTTCAGATAATAAGTTCCGGGCTCTAAACCGCTGAAATAAGCCGTTCCGTTGGCGTTAGAGACAGAAGATATAACTGTTCCGTCAGTAAATGTTGCTTCTTCTGTACATTTTTTATTTTTATATAAAGTAAATTCCGCGCCCTGCAGCACACCGTACACATCGTTCGCACTGGTAGCGCTGTCTCTCTTTACAATTGCCATAGCGCCCGTACCGTTGGGAGTATAAAAATTGTTAAACGAAACAGCCGTGGTCACTCCACCCGTCACTTCCGGTATTCCGGCGTCTTTAAAGCCCTCCGTACTGTCATTATAAATATATTCTATCTTCTCCCCCGACAATGGATGCGTATAGTAATGTACAATAATACTGCTGACGTCGTACCCATCTACATTATAATTTTCCTCTGACATTGTGTACTGCTCATCATTGATTGCATGGAATGTCCAATGAAAACTATTGGGCAGGCCTGTCGTGACGTCCGTACCATTATATTCAAACTGTCCCGGAACCGTTTTATTGTTTATGGTAAGATAATTCTGCCTGTCTTCCCCCAGCTCTACGCCTATCTGGAAGTCATCCGTTTTGTCATTATCATCGGCATCCTCATCGCCTAAAAGTTCCAATACCTTCTCTTTATCCAGCCCGCTAAAGGTTTTTATGACGGCAATCTCCGACGTTTTTGCCACCAGCACGCCGTCGATATGCCATCCGTCCGTCTGCTCCTTCATGACATACCAGCGAATCTGATAATGTTCGGTATCGCACAGGCTGTTGTCTATGGTAGGGTTCTCTGTTTTCCCGGTGGCAACCTGAATGGTTCTCCCTGTCTGTTTTAACAATTCCAGCGTATCCGCCTCTAATGCCTTGCTGTTTGCCCCATGCGCTTCTTTCTCCATAGACGTCGCATAGTTCGTGCCGTCTTCTGACTCTTGCGTACACACCCGCAGATATTCAATGACAATCTGCGTATTGGGATTATGCGCATCAAAAGCCTCCGTAAATTCAGGGGCAAAGGAACCTGTAATAGCTTCATTTGCAGAGGTTCCGAAAACCTGATCCTCTCCAACCTTTGTCTTTCCATAAAATACATGACCCACAGCCACCGACCTTGTAAATGTATCTGTTCTGCGCCCGGACACGTCCCCCTCCACATCCAGAATCGTACCTTTATAATTTACATAAAAGGTAACCACACTGGATACTTCCGTCCACTTGCCGGTCAGGGTTGTGCCCTGAGGGATATTTACAGGCGTTTCCGCAATCGGTTGAACCTGATCATTATCGTTTTCGTCAGTCTTTATGATTTTAGATGCCGTAACCTGCAGCGTGCCGTCCGCAAGCCTGGTGACTGCCGCCCCTGGTTCCAGCAAATACGTAACCCCGTCTATCGTACAGGTCCAGCCGTCAAACCGTTCCTCACCGTACCATGTTTTCCCCATAATACCTTCTGTATAGGCAGGTTCATCGATTAAGCTGTCCGTAACGGAAATCATGTTAAAACGATACAGATTTTCGATTCCCGCAGTTCCCGCTTCGCTGCAATATCCATCAGGCTGGGCAAATAAATTCGAACTGTCCTCCGTAATCTGCTGAATCGAAGACGCAAGGCTGGGCGTCTCCTGCCATTTACTGCCCTTGCTTGCCATGCTGGGCAGATTGATATCATAAATTAATCCATCCAGTTCCGAAACGGTTTGATATAAGGTCTGATAACTATTGTCAGATGCGTCGTAATAACTGCCGAATCCCCGGCTGGCGTCGCCGCTGAATAAATTAACTGCCTGATTATTGGCCAGCAAACGTATTTTCCCGCTCTTATCTCCTGTCCCCTCCTCCACGGTAATCTTTTGGGGAGTGGTTGAGAGAGTGACCGGAGTGTTATAACTGCTGCCAATGGTCATATATTGCCGTACGCCATCGACATCCGTTGAAATATAGTAGGTTCCGTCTGTCTGCTTCTCAAAAGTCCAGAGGGTCACGTCGCCCGCCACATAAGTTACTCCGTCAACGGTTACGAAAGAAACTGTTTTTCCTGCACGATTCGCAGTTTCAACGCCTCCCACGCCCTCAGCCATCATTGCCACGCCGCTTGTATCACTTTTTTTATTCACGATTGCCCATGAACCGCTGTAATCTTTTTCTCCATAATCATCTTCCCTGTAAATCAGATTTACAGTTACATTTTCATTCCGACTGTACCATTGTCTGCTTACGATTGGCTCCGTGCCATAAAGCTGAAATGTATAACTGTTGGAGCCATAACTGTGAACGTATCCCTGGGTAGATACGGAATAAACCGGATTGTTACCATATGTTGCACTCTCGTATGTATACCCCTCAACCACAGGGGCAATATTCTCTACGATACTGCTCTTATCAGTGGTACTTTCATCCGCAGCCCCGAATATATATCTCGTTGCACCTTCGGCTGTAATATTGCTTATCTCTGCGGTAATGGCTTTTCCGTCTGTATCCACCAGATTGAAAGTCACGGTATATCCGCCGTAAGTAAGAGTAAAACTGCTTCCCGCCGCTTGGGCAGAAATCCCGGCGTCCTCATTGCCCGCAGACGCCAGCGCGGAAATCCCGGCGTCCTCATCGCCCGCAGACGCCAACGCATAGACGGAAAATCCCTCCGTCCAAAATGTCACTTCGGATGTCCCGGCATTCTCATCCTGCCCTATTTCCACATTTTCCAGAATGACCGGCAGGTCTGCATCCTTCTCATAATGAAAAACGTCCACACATTCCGCATCCAGGCCGGAAGCATGTTCTTTAAATTTTAAAGATACCTCTGCGGTATCCGCTACCGGAATATACTCATTTTCCGGGGAATAAAAGCTGATATCATACAGAAGAATCTGTTCTAACGTAATTCCTGCCGCTTCCTCTGCCTGCCACACGAGATAATCGTAATCGTATGTCCTGCCGTCCGGCAGTACATTATCGCCGTCCGCGCCCGCAGCATCCCCATCCGTAAGCGGCTGTACCATCAGAACCACATCCGCAGGTACCGACGTATCTTCCGGCAAGGTCACTTCCGCCGTCAATATATCATCCTCATAGAAAAATACGTTTTGGGACTCATCAGAGCCGGAGGCATCTTCTGTTTCCTGAGGGTCAGAATCTTCTCCGTCCGTCCCCGGAGTATCGCTGCCGCCGTCCGCATCACCTATATGATTTCCGGCATCTGTATCATCCGTGCTTCCCGGCAGGTCCGCACCGCCTGACGTGCCCGCATCATCTGAGCCGTCCGGCGCTCCCGTCAAGCCTGCGCCGTCCGATATTCCCATATTGTCTGAATTGTCCGCAGCTCCCGGCAGGTTTACGCCGCCTGACGTGCCCGCACCGACTGATCCGTCCGCAGTCCCCGCCATGCCTGCACCGTCCGACGCTCCCGCATTATCTGCGGCGTCCCCGCCATTTTCTGTTCCCGGATTATCTGCGGTGTCTCCGCCGTTTTCCGTTCCCGGATTATCTGCCGTATTGGTATCTTTTGATTCTTTCGCCGGATAACACGCATCGGTATGTACGTGTTCTTCAAGTCCGCAGGTCAAAACCTGGTTTTCGTCATAGCATTCCGCACTGTGCGTATGCTCCGTCATTTCGCAGACGGTATCGCTTTCCAGCGTAATTGCAGGCAGAATCAGGGCGTATGTAGTTATAAAAACAACCACAGCGGCTAATACTGTCACAACTTTTTTCCATCGTTTATTTCTGCGATGGCTGTACCGATATTTCGCCGCTTGTTTCAGAAACGAATCTCCCATTCTTCTGCCTCCTCTCTTTCAGTTTTCGATGACCTTCCGGCACAAACTCCGGCTGCTGTCTTAAAAGCTAATTAATTGCGCCAAAGTCTGACAACGGCCAGACCCGGAACAGGATTTTCCCCACCGCCTGTTCCTCCGACACGCATCCTACCGTTGTACTGCGGCTGTCAACAGAGGTGGAACGATGGTCTCCCATCACAAACAATTTCTCATCCGGCACCTGATAGGGCAATTCGATATCGCAGTCCCCCAGAGCTTTTTCGTTGACGTAATCTTCCTCCAGCAGCTCTCCGTTCACAAAAACATTTCCGTCCCCGTCGATGTCGACCCACTCTCCGGGAGCGGCAATCACCCTTTTTACCAGAATTTTATTATTATAATAAAAAGCAATGATATCGCCCGTCTTAAAATCCGCTCCTTTTACGGAAACGACGATATCGCCGTCATGAAGCGTATTTGTCATGGAATTGCCATATATTTTCAGCACCGGAAGCAAGAGCACTGCGACCAGCACCGCCACAGCCGCCACCGTAATCAATGCATAGATTGTGCTTTTCAGCGTCCTGCCGTAGCGGTGTCTGTAGCGTTCCCTTTTCAATTCGGCTTCCAGTTGGGATATTTCAGGTACTTCACGGACCGGTTTCTTTTTCATAATCACACCTTATAACCTATCAGACACATGCACGGACAATAATTCCTTCAATCCCTTATGGGAAGCATAAAATTCTTCCAGCTTCCCGGATACCTCATTCCAGTATTTCTGCGCGTCCGCCTTTGCTTTTTCTGTTGTTTCCGCACACTTTTTCTCCGTCTCGCGCTTTATTTTTTCACAGTATTCCTGTGTTTCTGCCAGAAGCTTGTCCGCCTTTTCCTGGCTATCCTTTTCCAGCCGGGCAAAAATAGTGCTCTGACGCTCATTCAGGCTTGCAATATTTTCAAGGTATTGCGCCGAAGCCTCCTGAGCGGCTTCAAATACTTTATTAATCTTCAATGCAGCCTCAGCGATATTTCCGGCTTCGTCCAGCTCAATCTGCCTGTTTTTAAGCCGTACCTGCGCTTCTTCAAGCTGCTGCCTGAGCGACTCCACTTCTTTGCTCTGGTTTAAAAGTATCTCCAAAAGTTCCGCTCTTCCAAGCTTTTTCAGTTCTTTATCCGTCATTCTTCCGCCCTCTTTCGTAATATCCATGAATATTTGCTGTCTGAAAACAGCACAGCAAAAACCCTCAACCACCTCAAAGTCCGCCAAAGTACACTTTGCCGAACTTGACACTTATATGAAGAATGCATTATAATTAATAAATTA
>CAYROM010000053.1:0-11781 GCA_964425905.1 uncultured Lachnobacterium sp.
TCTTAATCTGGATCTCCTCCGCACTCACCAGATAACGGCTGGTAACGCCGAACCTGCCGGACGCCACCTGTTTGATCGCAGAACAGCGGTTCCGCCCATCCGGACCGACGGTCAGGCGGTCTTTGTCCTCCCCGCCCTCGCCGGTATTGGATTTTCCGTGCAGATTGTTCATTGCAATCGCAAGCGTCTCATGGGCCTCCTTGGAAATGGAACCATAGGACATCGCACCCGTCTTAAAGCGGGTTACGATCGCATCCACGCTCTCCACCTCTTCTATTGAAATACCCTTCTTCGGATAATTGAAATCCATCAGTCCGCGAATGTTTGTATTCTTCTGTTCTTCATCCACCAGACCGGTATACTGCTTGAACAGCTCATAGTCCCCCAATTTGGTGGCCTGCTGCAGCAGATGGATCGTTGCCGGGTTGTAGAGGTGTGCGTCCGCTCCGCTCCTCATCTTATGGCGACCCTTGCTGTCCAGCGTCAGATCCGTTCCCAGCCCCAGCGGGTCATACGCCGCGGAATGCAGGCTGTTTACATCCTTTTCAATATCCTTGATGGTGATTCCCCCGATCCTGCTGACCGTATTGGTAAAATACTTGTCAATGACCTCTTTATCGATACCGATCGCCTCAAATATCTTAGAACCCTGATAGGACTGGATTGTGGAAATACCCATTTTCGCCGCAATCTTTACGATACCGGAAATGATCGCGTGGTTATAATCGTCAACCGCCGCATAGTAATCCTTATCCAGCATATGCTCATCCACCAGCTGTTTTACGGTGTCGAGGGCAAGATACGGGTTGATCGCGCTCGCGCCAAATCCGAGCAGAGTCGCAAAGTGATGAACTTCTCTCGGCTCCCCGGACTCTAAGATCAGAGAAAGGGAGGTTCTCTTTTTCGTCTTTACCAGATACTGCTGTAAAGCAGATACCGCAAGCAGGGACGGGATCGCCACATGGTTGTCGTCCACGCCTCTGTCGGAGAGGATCAAAATATTTGCCCCGTCGCGGAACGCCCGGTCCGCTTCGATGTACAGGCGGTCCACCGCCTTTTCCAGACTGGTGTTTTTGTAATATACGATCGGGATTGTCGCAACCTTGAAGCCCTCCACATTCATATTCTTGATCTTCATGATATCGGTATTTGTCAGGATCGGGTTATTGATCTTCAACACCTTACAGTTCTCCGGCTTCTCCTCCAGAAGGTTTCCGGCAGCTCCGATATATACGGTGGTGGAAGTAACCACTTCCTCGCGGATCGAATCGATCGGCGGATTCGTCACCTGTGCAAATAACTGCTTAAAATAGTTAAAAAGCGGCTCCTGGTTGCCGGATAATGCGGCAAGCGGAGTATCCGTACCCATTGCAGAGGTTCCTTCGATACCGTTCTTTGCCATCGGAAGAATCGCATCCTTTAAGGACTCATAGGTATATCCGAACGCCCTCTGCATCCTCTGGCGTTCCTCTTTTACGTACTCCGGCACACGCTCGTTCGGAATCTTTAACTCCTGAAGACTGACGATATTCCGGTCTAACCACTCACCATAAGGACGTTTTCCTGCGTATTTCTCTTTCAGCTCATCGTCATCGATCACCCGTCCGTTTACCGTATCTACCAAAAGCATTTTTCCCGGACGGAGACGATCCTTTGTCACGATCTTTGTCGGATCGATGTCAAGCACGCCGACCTCGGAGGAAAGAATCAGATAATCATCATCGGTAATATAATAGCGGGACGGGCGTAGTCCGTTGCGGTCGAGAACCGCTCCCATCAGGTCTCCGTCGGAAAACAGGATCGACGCCGGTCCGTCCCAGGGTTCCATCATGGTGGCATAATACTGATAAAAGTCTTTCTTTTTCTGCGTCATGATGGCGTTGTTTGCCCACGGCTCCGGAATCATGATCATAACCGCCAGCGGAAGCTCCATTCCGCTCATCACCAAAAACTCAAGGGTGTTGTCAAGCATTGCGGAGTCCGATCCTTCCGTGTTGATGACCGGAAGCACCTTCTGGAACTCACCCCTTAACTTGCCGGAGGACATGGTCTCCTCCCGGGCAAGCATCTTATCCGCATTCCCCCGGATCGTGTTGATCTCACCGTTATGTACGATAAAGCGGTTTGGATGCGCCCTCTCCCAGCTCGGATTCGTGTTCGTGGAAAAACGGGAATGAACCGTTGCGATTGCGGATTCATAATCCGTATCCTGCAGATCCGAGAAGAACTGACGCAGCTGTTCTACCAGAAACATTCCCTTGTAAACAATCGTTCTGCTGGACAACGACGCGACATAGCTGTCATCATTGGACTGCTCAAACACACGTCTTGCAACATATAACTTACGGTCAAACTCCAGTCCTTTTTCCACCCCCGCCGGACGTTTGATAAACGCCTGCATAATACAGGGCATACAGTCCCTTGCCTTATCGCTCAATTTATCCGGATGGATCGGCACTTCCCTCCATCCGAGGAACTTCATGCCTTCCTTCTCCACAATGACCTCAAACATCTTCTTTGCCTGATTCTTTTTCAGCTCATCCTGCGGGAAGAAAAACATTCCGATTCCGTAATCCCGTTCCTCCCCCAATTCTATGCCGAGGGGCTTTGCAGCCTTTAAAAAGAATTTGTGGGAAATCTGTAAAAGGATGCCGACGCCGTCCCCGGTTTTGCCATCCGCATCTTTACCTGCCCTGTGCTTTAAGTTCTCTACAATCTTAAGTGCATTCTCGACAGTCTTATGTGTCTTGATACCCTTGATATTGACCACAGCGCCAATTCCACAGCTGTCATGCTCAAATCTGGGATCATACATACCCTTTGCAACTGACGTGCTTTCATTCCACTGTTCTTTCATAGACTTATCCTTTCCGATTTTATAATCCTGTTTTTTCTGTGAAAAGTGCAACCTTATCACACTCTCTCATATCTCATAGTTGATTTTACAACATTGTTTCCTGAAAGTAAATCGTTTTTTCCTTTAAATCGTCTGATTATTTGACAATTTAATGTTCCTTTCATAATTTATCGCGAATTTATCCGAATTTTCTCTGCATATCCCGATACTTTTAAACAATATGACACCTGCTTGTGAAAAATATTTTTTCAATAAGAAGGTGTCATATTGTGTCTGATTTTAAATTGTGTATAAATTGTCCAACTAAATATTCCTCTTGATACGGTCAGTATCCCTTTATCCATGCAAGAATCTGAAGCGCCAGATCCGCAATAAACACGCCCGTCAGATCCGCATGAAAGGAATTCGTATTGAGCAGCGGCATATCAATACCTGTATATCCGCCCCTATCTCTTTCGTGATCCTGCGCCATTGTTCCAGAATCTTTACCTCCTTAAGCTTCATATCCTCTATTATAAAATGCGGATAATTGAGAAAGCTTATTCAGCAGCTTTTTGCGCGCGTACGCGCCTTTTCTGCCTGCCATATTTTTCTATTTTTTCTCCGGTCAGCCGGGTGATCCGCTATGGTTTACCGCGCTCATCTCATACACCAGATCCATCGCCTGCAAAGTGGACTTCCGGTGGGATACCAAAACCACCGTCTTATCCTTACACGCTTCCGACAAGGCCTTTAGGATGATCCCCTCATTCAAAGAATCCAGATTACTGGTGGGCTCATCCAGGAGCATAAACGGCGCATTGTGCAGAAACGCCCTTGCAATTCCGATCCGCTGCTTCTCTCCTCCCGACAAGGTATCTCCCAGTTCTCCGACCTTTGTGTCATATCCCTCGGGCAGCGTCTGGATAAAATCATGTACCGACGCCTTTTTCGCTGCTTCCTCGATTTCTTCCCTTGAAGCGCCCGGTTTTGCAATCGCGATATTATTGGCAATCGAATCGTGGAACAAATGGGTCTCCTGAGTGACATAGGATTCCAGATCCCGAAGCCGTCCCGTGGGAATTTTGTTGATATTCTGCCCTGAAAGTTCGATCCTGCCGGAATCCGCCTCCCAGAAGCGCATCAAAAGCTTAAGCAAAGTGGATTTTCCGGAACCGCTGCTGCCGTGGATACCGATCATCTTTCCTTTTTCCAGCGAAAGGGAATAATTCTTTAAGATGGTTTCCTCTTCATAGGCAAAGGTAACATCGGAAACCTCCGCCCCCTCAAATCCCAGCTCCGATTCTCCCGGTATTTCCTCCACCATCGGCTGTTCCTCCAAAATGGAAAGCACACGCTCTCCGCTTGCCAGGGTCTGGTTCAGATTGTTCGAGAGACTGGATAATGCCACCACCGGACCAAAGGAGCCCATCATCGCGATCGTGCAGGTAAGAACCCCTGAAAATTCCATCTGTCCACTCAAATCCAGCCAGACGCAAAGCCCCAGCATCCCAAAGGAAGCAAGCAGGATCACCAGATTCGTAACCGATCTCTGACTGCCCTCCAGCCGGCTTAAGGACTGCTGCATTTTGCCAAGACGGGCGGAACGCCCGCTCATCTGATCTTTTCTCTGACCGCCCTGTCCGTACTGGATCGTCTCGTCCAGCCCCCTCAGGGAATCCAGCACAAAGCTGTTCAATTCCCCGAATTCACTCCGGAACTGCATCCCGATCCCGCCGCCCCTTCTGCCATTCCATAGGGGGATCGCCACGCCGACCAGAAGGTAGGCAAAAAGCGCCAGTAAACCGGCTCCCGGATGATATCTGCCGATAAAGACCACCATAATGATACTTGTAACGGCGGCAATCGCGATCGGTGAGATCGTATGAGCATAGAATACCTCCAAAAGCTCAATATCCGTGGTAATGATAGAGATCAGATTGCCTTTATCCTTTCCCTCCAGTTTTGCCGGACATAGCTTTCTAAGGGCTGCAAACACTTCATGGCGGATGATCGCCAGAAGCTTAAATGCAATGAAATGATTGCAATACTGCTCCGTATAATGAAGTACGCCTCTTGCGACTGCGATCACAATCAGCAAAGTGCAGATGGAGGAAACCTTAAAAGACAGGATTCCGGTTTCCGCAGTCACCCCAAGCCCGATCAAGAGGATCTGTCCCGCCATGATCGTCAGAAAGATCGCGCAGAGATATCCTGCCACCCCAAGCAGGATCGCTGCAAACATAATATGTATCAAAGGCTTTATGAGTCCGATCAGCCGCAGCATGATTTTGAAAGCGCTGCGCCTTCGGTTTTCCTTTTTCGGCTCATTATGTCCGCTTCTCATACAACCGCCTCCTTTCCGTAAGCTTCCAGCCGCTGCTGCTGCTCAAACAGGCTGCGGTACACCCCATTGGCGTCCATCAATTCCCGATGGGTTCCGCTTTCTGCCACTTCCCCCCGCACCAGCATATAGATGCGATCGGAATCCACCACATTGGAAAGCCGGTGGGAAATCAGGATCACGGACTTTGTTTTTGCAAGTTCATGGATTACCTCCATGATCATCTCTTCACTCTCCGCGTCGATATTCGATGTCGCCTCATCAAAAATATATATCCGGGAGTCATGGAGCAGGGCCCTTGCAAGGGCAAGACGCTGCCGCTGCCCTCCCGACAGGTTTACCGCCCGCTCGGCAAGCGGAGTAAAAAGTCCCTCCTGTGTGCTGAGAAACGACCACAGATTCACGCTTTTGAGCACATGCTCCAGCTCCTCCTCCGACGCATCGGGCTTTGCCATGCGCAGATTTTCTTCTACGGTTCCTTTAAAAAGATAGCTGTCGTGGCCGATCAATGTGATGTAGTTCATCAGCTGGGTTTCGTCGATATCTGACAGTTCCTGCCCGCCGATCCTAATACTTCCGCGATAACCCTTATTGCGCCCCATCAAAAGACCTGCGATCGTACTTTTTCCGCACCCGGACTCTCCCACAAGGGAGACAAAGCTTCCCGCCGGCATGGAAATAGATACGTTCCTTAGGATTTCCCTGTCCTCATCATAGGAAAAACATACCCTCTCCAGCCGCAGTTCTTTTGTTTGCCCCGAAAGCTGTGCGGTTCCCTTTTCTTTCTCCGGCAGATCCAGAAGGCGGAAAATTTTATCGCTTGCTGCCATTCCGTTCATAGCAATATGAAAAAAGGAGCCTAAAAGCCTAAGCGGAAGGAAAAACTCGCTTGCCAGAAGAATGATCGAAACGGTTCCGGCAAACGCCACCCGCCCGCTCAAAAATCCCGCTGCGGCAACCACCATTCCCACCGCTGCTCCGCCATAGGCAACAATATCCATGACGCTGGTGGAATTTAACTGCATGGTCAATACCTTCATCGTCACTTTGCGAAAATGCGCCGCCTCCCTATCCATCTCCCGGGACTTCATCTCGTCCGCCTGATAGATCTTCAGGGTGGTCAGTCCCTGCAGGTTTTCCAAAAAGCTGTCCCCCAGCTCCGTATAAGCGCCCCAGTAGCGGTTCAGCAGCCGCTTTGCGATTTTCTGCACAACGACAATAGAAACCGGAATGAGCGGCACGCAGATAAGCAGCACCACACTCGAGCGCACATCCACAAAGGCAAGGACAATGAACAGCGTAGCGGGCGCAAGCAGGCTGTAAAACAGCTGGGGCAGATACTTCCCGAAATAGGTTTCCAGCTGCTCCACCCCTTCGGCAGATACCTGTACCACCTCCGAAGTTGCAATCTGCTCCCGGTAGGAGGCACCCAGCCGCAGTAATTTCTCATAAATTTTTTCCCGCAGTATCCGCTTTACGTCTACGCTGGCAAGATAGGAAACCTTTGCCTCGAGCCGCTCGCAGACAAATCGTATCACAACTACTGCGCATCCTGTCACCACAGCCCCTGTTACCAGCTCCCGGCTGACCGAATGCCTCCACACCATTTCAAGCAGATGTGCGATCGTAAAGATTGCAATGATCTGGGAGATCAGCGCAATCCATTGCAGCAGGACATGAAAAACAATATATTTTTTTGCATGGGATAATAACCGGATCAATCTTGTCTTGATCATGCTGCCGCCCCCTTCCGCTTCTCTCTCATACTGCACACAAGATGCCACATTGCCAAAACCGGGTGGTAAAACAATATCCTCGGACCGGAAAACCGCATAACTTCCCGTATCTTTTCCCGCATTTCGGGCTTATAGCAATGCACCTTGCAATTGGCGCAAAAGGTCTTATCCTCCATAAAAGGACAATGTTCGCTCCGGGCCTTTGCATATTCCAGAAGCTTCCGGCATCCGGCGCACATCATGCCGCCCTCAAGCCGGTGGTTTTTGATGCAGTACAGGGAAATCATCTCCCCTACCACCTGTTGCTCCCTCGCCCGCTTTTTCTCTACACGGTCCGGTTCCGGAATTGTACGGATGCGGAAGGTAAAATACAGCACATGGCACACCCATACCACAGCCAGACAGATCCTTCCGACCGGAACACGGCTCATCACAAGAAAGCCTATCGCCATCACAAGGGTGACCGTTCCCATTATGGAAAGCTTTGATCTTATGGTCATGGATTTACTATTGACAAAGCTCTCCAAATGCTTCTTGTAAAGCCCTGTCCCGATAAACCAGTCGTGCAGGCGCTTTGAACTCTTTGCAAAGCAGAATACCGTCAGCATATAGAAGGGAACCGTCGGCAGGATCGGAAGCACCACTCCGACCGTCCCCAGGGCCAGGCTGACAAACCCCAGCATGACCCAAAGAATCTTGATTGGATTACGTTTCATATGACACTCTCCTCCTCATTCGCCATGATCCGGCGGCCGCGAAACCCGTTCGCATCCGCCTATAACTTTTATTAGTTAATTCTAACTCAAGTATCCTATCATAGACAACCATTTTTTTTCACCGTATTCCATCAGACTGTAAAAGCCGCCGTCTGCATAATAGCCGATCAGCTCTAACAAACGCACCGCCTCCTCCAAGGAATAGGCTCCTTTTAATAGTTTCATATATCCCTCTCTATTTTAGAAAAAATCTCATCCCGAACCCCCTCATATCTGGTTCCCGCCGATTTTTCCAGCAGCAAGAGCACCTCTTTCCGATTCTTCCACAAAAATTCCATCCGTTTTTTATCGCTGTCCGAGCTGGAGCGGACTTCGTTTAATTTCTGCTCCGATAGTTCCCTTCCCATGCTGCCCATCTGTTCTAAGGTGCCTGCCGCGATCTGATGGAACAGATCCTCCTATTTTCAAAAAAAAGTACACCTCTCCCGTTGTCACCCCTGCCTTCTGGCAGATTCTTCTTAAGGAGGCCTTCTCAACGCCGTTCTCCAAAAACTCTTCCTTTCTGCCGCTAGCAAGCCTTTCTTCGGCTTCCGAGCTTCCCATACACCAGCAAAAGCCCTGCGCCCAATATGCAGATCCCCGCTGAAATCAGCCACGCCGACAGGCTTGCGTCCAACGTCCCCGACAAAAAACCTGTTTCCGTGCGCAGGACCGCAATTGCATTTGCGGTGATATGGCCGATCACCGCACCGTACATATGCCCCGTTTTCTCCATATATACGGCCAGTACCATACCAAATAACAGCGCATAGATAAACTGTACCAGATTAAAATGCATGAGGGCAAAAATGAGAGACGAAACCGCCATCGCCGGAAGAAATCCTATCATTCTCTTCAGCCTTGCAAATATGATTCCACGATACACCAGCTCCTCCAGAAGCGGCGCAAGAAGCGCAGATCCGATCAATTCCAATATCAGCGTACTTCCATAGAAATGACTGCTTGCCTCCGCATAGCCGGCGGAAACGGATGCGATCGGCGACATTAAGATCAGATTGTTAAGGCCAGCCCCAAGCAAGGCTGCAGAAAGCACAATGAAAACCGCATTTATCCCTCTGCGCCTCCCTGTACTGCCTTCTCCGGCATTGTCCGGTCTTTCCGCCTGACCTCCCTTAAAAAATGCATCCAGCGCTCCAAATGGCCAGACCATCTTGTCCCTTTTGTAAAATGAATAGTACAAAACCGGAAGCGTCACGGCATTTGCGATGATCTGACAAAGCACATACCGTTCATTACCGTTTCCGAGTATCAGCTTTGCCGCAAACATTGCAATGATCGTGACTGCATAATACATTGCCAGCGGATAGACAACATCCCATATTTTTGTCGCAAGATTATCATTTTTTAACATACTTTATCCTCTCCCCGAATCCTGTGAGATGAAAGAACCGCACATGCGGGATCATAAAATCCGTGCGATTGCCCCCGGCAGTTCGCCCATCGAATCACAGACCTCCAACGCGCCTGCTTCCAACATCTCCCCGGTATCCCCGAATCCAAAGCTCACCGCTATACAGGCGATCCCGGCCAGATTGGCCCCCTCCACATCAAACAGCGTATCCCCGATCAGACACATTTCGCTTTTTGAGATATCTTTCCAGCGGTGAAGAACCTCATGCAGCACATCCTCCTTGGTTTCGATCCTCCCGTCCATAGTGGATCCCACCACATCGTCAAACAGACTTAAGATATCAAAATGTTTTAGTATCCTTCTGCAGGATACCTCCGGTTTGGAGGACGCCATTCCGATCAGATACCCCTGTTCCTTTAATACCCGGATGCATTCCTCCACTCCGGGATAAAGGCTGCACTCAAAAATACCGATCTTGTTGTAGCGCTCCCGATAAACCTGAACCGCCTTAAGCGCCTTATCCCTCGGAAAACCATACAACCTCATAAAGCTCTCGGACAGCGGCGGCCCGATAAATTTTTTCAGTTTTTCCGTATCGGATTCCTCAATGCCATAATGCTCTAGCGCATATAACGCTGATTTTATGATTCCCTCCGAGGAATCGATCAGCGTGCCGTCAAGATCAAAAAGTACCGCTTTCATATTTTCCACCCGTCTTTTCTTTTTATTTTCATAAGAGTAATCGATTCCCGGAGATTTTGCAAGAGTATTTATGAATTTGCAATGAATGCTTGCAAAGATATGCTTTTCATGTATAATAATACGTGGAAAAATAATAATGCTTTTAGCAGAGTAGGATTTTGTGCGTAAAGTGCCGCGTGAACAGGGAGTTGTCACGCGGACGAAGAGATGGATATTCTCGCGGTACAGAGTCCGCATCCCGCTGCTACATACAGGTATCCATACCCTCCTTTATGTAGTTTTAGGAAACTGCTTGAAAAGGAGGTCTTTTTATGAAAAAAATCAAGGAACTGTATTTAAACTCCATCAAAGAATTCACATCAACCCGGACCCTTGCCCTCTTAGGCATCATGGGTGCTCTCGCTCTTGTCCTCAACATGGTCGCAAGCATCTCCATCGGCCCCTACATCAAAATCGGTTTTTCCAGTCTCCCGAACCGTATCGTCGAGACTCTGTTCGGGCCTGTTGTGGGCTGCATATTCAGCGGAGCCATGGATATCATAAAATATGTGGTAAATCCGACCGGTCCGTTTTTCTTCGGCTTTACCTTCGACGCCATGCTCGCCGGTGTCATCTACGGTTCTATTCTTTACCGCAGACCCGTCTCCATCAAGCGGATCCTTGCTGCGGACCTTCTGGTCAAGCTCATTGTAAACTGCGGGTTTAATACCTACTGGCTGTCCATTCTCTATGGAAATGCCTTTTTGGCGCTGCTTCCGCTGCGCATGCTCAAGAATGCGATCATGCTGCCGATCGACAGTATCATCCTGTTTGTCTGCCTGACCTATGCCCGGAAGATAACCTGGCATTTCGGATATCCGATCCAATAAGAAAATTATATTTTATCACTCCATAAAGCGATGTTTCCAAATTATTTTGAAAAGTTATATCTCTTTTTTTCTTCCTCATCTTCTACATATTCTATCAAGTCTTTCGGCTGCATATCCAATATAATACAAATCCTATTTATACTCTCAAGAGAAATGTTTGTATCTTGATTCTTGATTTTTTAAGCGTATCTTGGCTTAAAATCTTTGTTTTCTTAGCCTTATACGTGTTAAACCCTTTTCGCTCCAATGCATCCGCTATATTTATTTTATATTTCAACATTGTTCCATTCCTCCTTTATATTTATTGTAATGTCAAACACAATACAATCAGCATAAATAATTCTTTGAAAAGTTACCAAAAGTGATATTATATAACCATAGAGAACAGAACTACATACCAAACATAGGAGGTAAGGACCATGAATAGTATAAAAGTTAAATGGTGCAAAGAATTTTATAAGGGCTACATTAGAAAAAAGAATGTAAAGGCATTGAGGTAAACAACTTGTGAGAATCGGAAAAGTTTGCCGCCTTTTGGAACGTGGCTCCTTCAATGCTTTACTTCTTACAAACTTACAAGGTTCTCAAACGATGAATTGGAAGTTATCGGCACTCTCCCCCAGCAGCTTCAGAATACGGATGAGATTATTGAGAACCTTCGCCCACACATAACCAACATCTCTCACCGAACCTATTACCGGAAACGTCCTGAAGCAGTTCAGGCACTCAGCTCAATTCTTTGGGGATATACCTCTCTAAGGACTTCCTGGAAATGCTGAATTATTTCTTTCCCGACAATAGTTAAATAGGCAAACTCATAAATAGGCACTTATTATTGAATAAATAACAAAGAAGTACCTATTTACGAATACATCAGAGAATGCTATGTAAGAAAGACAATTTGTTACCATGCTCTTTGTTGTATATTAATTTTTCTTTGCAGAATTCATTTCCCTCCTAACAGTTTTGTTTACAAAATCTATAAATATTTCTTTTTATTATTTGTAATTGATTACAAAATAATAAAATTTTAAGGAGAATAATGTCAAAAACAAGGAAATGGAAGTTATAAATACGAAAGTCCTATCGTTTATTCTGCCGGCGTTTTAACGCTTCAATCGCTCCATTTGGGGCACTTCCTGTCTTATTAAATCTGCATTCGTATCC
>CAYROM010000054.1:0-11574 GCA_964425905.1 uncultured Lachnobacterium sp.
AAGTCGGAGACGGGATATTGCAATCACTTTTCTATGAAAAGGAAAACACCCCGCCAGGTGCTTTCTATTTTTTATTTTCCTACAAAAACTTTACCCTAGCTTGAGCGCCCAGAAGCGCCTTTAATCCATTTACAATTTTTCCGCTATGCGGAGCAGCTCATTGTACTTTGCGGTGCGCTCTCCACGGCAGGGTGCGCCGGTCTTGATAAAGCCCGCGTTGACTGCAACGGCAAGATCCGCAATAAAAGAGTCCTCCGTTTCCCCCGACCGGTGGGAAATCACCGCCTTATAGCCGGTCATCTGCGCCAGTTCAATGGCGTCCATCGCCTCGGTCAGCGTTCCGATCTGGTTCACCTTGATCAGCACCGCATTTCCGGCCTCAAGATCGATTCCGCACCGGATACGCTTGGTATTGGTGACAAACAGATCATCCCCTACCAGCATAACCTTCTGCGGCGCCTCCTTGGGATGAAGCTGCCATGTGTGGGCCGCCATTCGTTTCGTCAGTTCCTGCCAGCCTTCCCAGTCCTCCTCGTCCAGTCCGTCCTCAATGGAAATCAGCGGAAATTCCTGCACAAGTTCCTCATAGAGCGCGATCATCTCCTCCCGATCCCGTTCCTTTCCCTCTCCTTGAAATACATACCTTCCCGATTCCTTATTGTAAAGCTCGCTGGCTGCCGCATCCATCGCAAACGCCACATCCACCCCCGGCTGATAGCCTGCCTTTTCCACCGCCCGGGTCAGATAGGCAAACACCTCCCTTGCGTCCGCAAGATCCGGGGCAAAGCCTCCCTCGTCCCCAACCGCAGTCAGCATTTTGTCCTCATGCAGAATCAGTCTTAAATAATGGTAGATCTCCGCCCCCATGCGCAGCGCATCCCGAAAATCCGCCGCAGCCGGAACGATCATAAATTCCTGGAAATCCAGCTTGTTTTTGGCATGAACACCTCCGTTTATGACATTCATCATCGGGCGCGGAAGCACCTTGGCATTGATTCCCCCTAAATACCGGTACAGCGGAAGTTCCATGGCACAGGCCGCACATTTCGCGCAGGCAAGAGATACTCCAAGCAGGGCGTTTGCCCCCAGATTCCCTTTGTTGTCCGTTCCATCCAACTCGATCAGCTTCCGGTCAATGGCAACCTGATCCAGCACGTTCATGCCGAGAAGTTCGTTTTGAATCCGGTCATTGATATGATCTACCACCTTCTGCACGCCAAGCCCGAAATATTTGGGGTCTCCGTCCCTCAACTCAATTGCCTCGAACTGCCCCGTGCTCGCTCCGGAGGGTACAGATTCCCTTCCGACCGTCTTTCTCCCGGTGGTCTCGGTCTGTGCGGTTACCTCCACCTCGACGGTGGGGTTTCCTCTGGAATCTAAAATTTCTCTTCCGTGGATTTCAATGATTTTAATTACTAATGACATAAAAACAGCCTCCCTGATTTTTTCTTAGGATAACCGGGACGGCTGTAAAATATTCATGGGCTGTGCGCTGCACAGCCCATTTCATAAGCATATTATTTATACATTGATCTCTGCGGTAACACCAAGCTCATCCTTGTTTTCCTCAAGCACAGGCTGGACAACATCTCTTAAGTATACCGTAACCTGATACGGTGCCCGCCCCACATAAAGCTCCGGCTTTAAGGTACTCTCAATCTGTTCTCTTGTCAGCCCAAAGGACGGGTCTTTAGCGATCAGTTCGATCAGGTTGTTGTCCTTTCCTTCCTCCTTGACGTTCTTTCCCGCCTCCATAGAAAGCTGCCGTATCCTCTCATGGAGTTCCTGGCGGTTTCCGCCGTTCTTTACCGCATCCATCATAATATTTTCCGTTGCCATAAAAGGAATCTCGCTCATAAACTGCTTATAGATCACCTTCGGATATACGACAAGCCCGTCCACAACATTCAGGCAAAGATCAAGGATTCCGTCCGTTGCCAGAAAGCCCTCCGGAATGGAGAGACGCTTATTCGCGGAATCATCCAGAGTCCTCTCAAACCATTGCGTCGCAGAAGTGATCGCCGGATTTAATGCATCCACCATCACATAGCGGGACAAAGAGGCAATGCGCTCGCTGCGCATCGGATTTCTCTTATATGCCATAGCCGAAGAACCGATCTGGTTCTTCTCAAAAGGCTCCTCCACCTGCTTTAAGTGCTGTAACAGCCGGATATCGTTTGACATCTTGTGGGCGCTTGCTGCTATCCCCGCAAGCACATTTGCCACGCGGGTGTCCACTTTTCTGGAATAGGTCTGCCCGGAAACAGGATAACAGTCCGCAAAACCCATCTTCTTTGCAATCATCGGGTCGATCTTATCAATGATCTCATTGTCCCCGTCGAACAGCTCCAAGAAGCTTGCCTGCGTTCCGGTGGTTCCCTTGGAGCCCAACAGCTTTAAGCTGCCCTGAACATACTCCAGATCCTCCAGATCCAGCATAAACTCGTTCAGCCAGAGTGTTGCGCGTTTTCCGACCGTTGTGGGCTGTGCCGGCTGGAAATGGGTGAACGCCAGCGTCGGCAGATCCTTATATTTTTCTGCGAAGGACGCAAGCTCTGCGATCACGCTTACCAGCTTCCTATGTACCAGGGAAAGCGCCTCATTCATAATGATAATATCAGTGTTATCTCCGACATAGCAGGAGGTCGCACCCAGATGGATGATCCCGGCAGCCTTCGGACATTGCTGTCCGTACGCATACACATGGCTCATCACATCATGGCGCACCAGCTTTTCCCGCTCCTTTGCCACATCGTAGTTGATATCATCCACATGGGCCTTCATCTCGTCGATCATCTCCTGCGTGATGACCGGTTTCCCGTTCTCGGAAAGCCCAAGCTCCATCTCGGTTTCCGCTAACGCGATCCACAGCTTTCTCCATGTGGAAAACTTCATATCCTGCGAAAAAATATACTGCATCTCCTTACTGGCATAACGCTCAGATAAAGGACTTGAATATCTGTCTGTACTCATAGTTTTCTCCTCAATTCCAATATTGCGCCTTCATTCCCCCGCCCCGCACTAGCGGTTTAGAATCCGCCGCTCCAAATCTTTATCCTTATCGAAATACTCCCCGCGGATATCCTCCTTCGGAGGTTCCAGCGGATAGCTTCCGGTAAAGCAGCCCGTACAGATCGGAAGTCCGCCGACCATCTGGGACAGGCGATTTATTCCAAGATATCCTAAGCTGTCCGCACCGATGATCCGGCGGATATCTTCAATGCTCCGGTTGTAGGCAATGAGCTGTTCTCTCGCCGGAATGTCCGTTCCGAAATAGCAGGGCCATAAAAACGGCGGAGAGCTGATCCTCACATGAACCTCGGTCGCCCCCGCATCCCGGAGCATTTTTACAATGCGGTCGGAGGTGGTTCCCCGGACAATGGAATCGTCGATCATGATCACACGCTTCCCCGCAACCGCTTCCCTTAATACATTAAGCTTCACCTGCACGCTGGATTCCCGGCTGCTCTGCTTGGGCTTGATAAAGGTTCTCCCCACATAGCTGTTCTTCACAAAAGCGGTTCCGTACGGAATCCCTGATTCCAGAGAATATCCAAGGGCCGCCGCATTGCCGGATTCCGGCACGCCGGTTACCAGATCCGCCTCCACCGGAGAATCCTGCGCCAGAAAGCGTCCGGCCTGAATTCTGCTGGCATAGACGCTCTTTCCGTCAATATGGCTGTCCGGTCTTGCAAAATAGATATATTCAAATATACATCTGGCTTCCCTCTCTTTTGGAAGCGCCATCGTCATATCGGACTCGAGCCCTTTTTCCGAGGATATGGTCACCACTTCCCCCGGCATTACATCCCGCACAAACTCCGCACCGATCGTATCCAGCGCGCAGGTCTCGGAGGTGACAATATAGGCATTATCCCTTTTTCCGATGCAAAGGGGCTTGAACCCAAAAGGATCCCTAGCCGCGATCAGCTTTCTCGGACTTGCCACCACTAAAGAATATGCCCCCTTCAGCTTCTGGCAGGCACGGCAGACCGCTTCCTCCGCGCTCTTTGAATTCAACCGTTCCCTTGCGATATGATACGCGATGACCTCGGAATCTATCGTGGTCTGGAAAATAGCTCCGGTGTACTCAAGATCCCTGCGCAGTTCATTTGCATTAATGAGATTTCCGTTGTGGGCAAGCGCCAATGTGCCCTTGACATAATTCAATACAAGAGGCTGCGCATTTTCCCGCGTGGAAGAACCCGCCGTGGAATAACGCACATGACCTACGCCGATGTCGCCCTTCATTGGCTCCAGGCTGCCCGGCGTAAATACCTCATTGACCAGCCCCATGCCCTTGTAGGAAAGAACCTTTCCTTTAGGACCGCCGGTATCGCTGACTGCGATTCCGCAGCTTTCCTGCCCCCGGTGCTGCAGGGCAAATAATCCGTAATAAATGGTGGAGGCCACGTCGCCGCCATCAAAATCATACATTCCAAAGACGCCGCATTCTTCATGCAGCGCGTCCTCCTCAAAGTAACTGTCCGATAAAATATTCTGATTCATTTTTTCTCCATCTGTCAACTGTTTTACGTGTATCAAAAAGAATCTTATCCCCTCATTTTCCTATCTATCAACAATTACTATCGGCTGAATTCGGTTCCGGTCAATAAAACATATGCTTCCTTATACTTATCTACGGTTTTTACAACCACCTCTTCCGGGAGAAGATAATCGCTGTCCGGATTGGCTTTCAGCCAATCTCTTACATACTGTTTATCAAAGGAAGGCTGTCCATGTCCCGGCTTATATTCCGCTAATGGCCAGAATCTGGAGCTGTCCGGCGTCAGCATTTCATCTCCGAGTACAATGCTGCCCTTCTCATCCAGACCGAATTCGAACTTGGTATCCGCTATGATGATTCCCTTGCTCAATGCATACTCTGCACACCTCTTATATAAGACGATCGTGTAGTCTCTGATCTGTTCAGCGTAGTATCTTCCTTTTTCCGGATATATCTTCTCCAGCACTTCCACGCTCTGCTCAAAGGAAATGTTCTCATCATGGTCGCCCAGCTCCGCTTTCGTGCTTGGCGTATAGATCGGCTCCGGCAGCTTATCGGACTCCACCAGCCCCTCCGGCAGCGTGATGCCGCAGACCGTACCGTTTTCCTGATAGCTCGCCCAGCCGCTTCCGGTGATATATCCCCGGACGATGCACTCAATGGGAAGCATCTCTAATTTTTTGCACATCATGCTGTTTCCGTCAAATTTATCCTGACGGAAAAATTCCGGCATATCCTTCACATCCGTGGAAAGCATATGGTTTGGAACAACGTCACTCGTATAATCAAACCAGAATTTGGACATCTGGGTCAGGATTGCCCCCTTGTCCGTGATCTTATTCTTTAAAATGTGATCAAATGCGGAAATACGATCGGTCGCCACAATGATTAAGCTGTCCCCGGCATCGTATACCTCCCTTACTTTTCCTTCTTTAAACGGTTGAAATTCCTGAATACTCATGTTTGTCCTCCATCCTATGTTTTCAATACCTATCCGTTATTTCACGAGCAACGATTTTCCGGTCATCTCCGCCGGCTGCTCCAATTCCATAATCTCAAGCAATGTCGGTGCAATATCTGCAAGACATCCGCCCTCTCTGAGTTTCCATCCCGGTTCCCCGTTTACAAGGATAAACGGAACCGGATTCGTGGTATGGGCGGTATGCGGCTCGCCCGTCTCGTAATCGATCATCTTCTCCGCGTTTCCGTGGTCAGCGCAAATAAACAGAACTCCGCCGACTTCCCTAACGGCATCCACGGCATCCCCTACCAGACTGTCCACACGCTCTACGGCCGCGATCGCTGCCGGGATCACTCCGGTGTGTCCCACCATATCCGGGTTTGCAAAATTGATGACAATGACGTCATATTTATCGGATTTGATTGCCTCTACCAGATCCATGCCAACCTCCGGCGCGCTCATCTCCGGCTTTAAATCATAGGTCGCAACATCCTTCGGGGAGTTGACCAGCAGGCGCGCCTCATCTACATTCGGCTCCTCCACTCCTCCATTGAAGAAGAAGGTAACATGCGCATATTTCTCTGTCTCCGCCAGACGAAGCTGCTTCTTTTTGCATTTTGCAAGATATTCGCCAAAGGTATTGGTGATGGATTCCTTTTCAAATGCAATGCTCTTGTTCGGAATGGTCTCATCATAATCCTTAAAGCATACATAGGTCAAAGGAATAAATCCGGTTGAACGGGAAAAGCCGGTAAATTGATCGTCGCAGAACGCACGGGTAATCTCCCTCGCGCGATCAGGGCGGAAGTTAAAGAAAATAACGGAATCATTTTCTTTTACCAGAGAAAGCGGCCTGCCGTTTTCTGTGATAACGGTGGGAAGTACAAACTCATCCGTAACATCCTGTGCATAGGAATCCTCCATCGCTTTTACAGCGCTCTCTGCCTGTACGCCCTCGCCGGCTACCAGGGAGTCATAGGCTTTCTGCACACGATCCCAGTTATTATCTCTGTCCATTGCGTAATAACGGCCGGACAGGGAAGCGATCTTTCCTACGCCAATCTCTGCCATTTTCTGCTCTAACTGCTCTACATAATCCTTTCCGGAAGCAGGAGGCGTATCACGTCCGTCCAGAAAAGCATGGACATACACGTTTGTAAGTCCGTTTCTCTTTGCCATCTCCAACAGCCCGTACAGATGTGTGATGTGGCTGTGTACTCCGCCGTCAGAGAGAAGTCCCCACAAATGCAGATCGGAATTATTCTTTTTGCAGTTCTCCATCGCCGCGAGTAAAACTTTATTCTCAAAAAAGGTTCCGTCCTCGATGTCCTTCGTGATGCGGGTCAGATCCTGATAGATAATCCTTCCCGCGCCGATATTCATATGTCCGACCTCGGAGTTTCCCATCTGCCCGTCCGGGAGACCTACCGCCAGTCCGGAGGCATTACCCTTAACAAAAGGACACTCCTTCATTAATTTATCCATAACCGGCGTATCTGCCATTGCAATAGCATTGCCTTCCGTGCGGTCATTTAATCCATAACCGTCAAGTACCATTAATACAACTGGTTTTTTACTCATATTTATTTCCTCTCTTCTTAATTTAGATTACCTTCTATGAAAAAGCATAACAGCTTCCTCTATAATAATACATATTTTTTTTGCGATTGCAAGCCGAAATGCGGTATCCCTACAAATTCCCGACAATGTTTATCCTTCTGCCCTCCAGATCATACGCCCCGCTGTGGGTCCCGTAATAAACCCCGGAGCTATACGTAAATTTTCCCGTGGAAACGCCCTCATGGAAGACGCCGTTCTCATCGATTCCCACATTCTCCGACAAATCTGCAATATATTGATAAAACCCGTCTATCTCCGATTGTTCCAGCAGCATGGAGGTCGTCATATCCTGTTGCAGACAGGGCAGCATTGCCACCGACAATCCGCCGTCGTCGGATATCTGTATCTGCAGGATCGTGGTATAAATCGTTCCCGTGGAAAACCAGAAGTTTCCAAGACTGTATATGACAGGAACCCCGTCTATGTAACTTACGCCCTGCAAACGGTGGGCATGATTACCGATAATGACATCCGCCCCGGCATCCACATATTTTTGTGCAAGCGTCCTCTGATCCTGATCCGGGTACAGCATTCCTTCCGTCCCCCAATGCACATAGGCAATGACGTAATCGCTTTTTTGTTCCGCCTCCCTTATTACCGCTAAGAACTTCTCCGGATCAAGGGTTTTTAATACTCCCGGGGAATCCGCCGTCGCTTCCTTTGTATAATTGTAGGTTTTTTCAATCTGGGTCGCCGAGACAAAGGCGATCTTGCGGCCGTTTATGATGTAATAGTAAATCTGTTCCGCTTCCTCAAGGTCACGTCCTGCGCCGATATACGGTATTTGGGCGTTTCCCAATACCTCAAAGGTGTCCAACAGGGCTTCCTCGCCGTAATCCCAGACATGGTTATTTGCAAGGGATACTATATCCGTTCCGAAGGCGTAAAGCAGTTCGACGCTCAGCGGATCCGCGCGAAAGGTATACGCTTTCCCCGCCAGAGGCGAACCTCCTGTACTATATGCAAACTCGTTATTTACCAGCGTGATATCCGCAGACTTTAACTCCTCCTGAATCTCTGCGGTGATACAGTCGTCAATACCGTTTTCCCTTCCGCTGACCGCCTCCATGGTATACCAGTTTTCATCAAAATTGATATCCCCGATAAAATCCATGACGATGCATTCTTCCGACGCTGCTTCCTTCCATTCTACGTTCGCAAGCTGATAGGTGGAATAGTTCAAATCCTTGCAGTATGACAGCCACAATACATGGATGGAATTGCCGGTTATCTCATACCAAAGCTCCGAACTGTCCTCTCCCTCATAAATCCTGTAAGCAATATCCTCGATTGCTCCCTCCCCATACCGGGCGGCAAGCCACAATAAAAAGGATTCGTCAATGGGATAATCTCCGCGAAATGCGGCCGTCGTCTGATCCAATATAATATCAAATGCGCCGCTTAAATCCCTGACCTCTTCTGCGCCGCTGTCCGTGCCGGTCATATGAACGGTCTGCCCTGCGGTTTCCGCTTTGATTTCCTGTGCCAGAGAAAGCGTAGACCCGTCCCGCCTCACGCCGTTAAAAAGCAAAAGCAGCGCAACGAATAACACAGCTATGGCCGCATCTCTAATACGATGTTTTATCATGCGTTTCCTCTTTCATATTTTCCTCTGTCATTTTCAGCTTCTGCAATATACGTCCGTATCTGTCCCCCTGAAAAAGACCTCTTGTCTGATCCCATTATAAACCACAACCGCCCCGGATTCAATTGTAATGTAAAACCAGAACGACAGAAGGGAATCCATACTGGCCAAAAGCCGCCGCCCCACAGAATTTTCTCAGCTCTGTGCTCGCAGCTTGTTCCGGTCCGGAATTTTCGGAGGAAAAAATCGTAATTGGATAACAAAAAGAAAAGGTACTCATTAAGCGTACGCTTCGATGAGCACCTTTTTCTTTTTTTAAGTTTATTAGATGTTAACCCGACTAGTAGTTTACGATCTTGCCGAATTCAGCCTTCAGAGACGCACCGCCGACAAGTCCTCCGTCGATATCCGGCTTTGCAAATAACTCGGCTGCGTTTCCGGCATTTACTGATCCGCCGTATTGGATGCGGACAGCCTCTGCGGCTGCCTCATCATAGATTTCCCTAATGCATTCGCGGATTGCGCCGCATACCTCCTGCGCCTGATCGGAAGTGGCGGTTTTTCCGGTTCCGATCGCCCAGATCGGCTCATAGGCGATTACCATGTTTGCCACATCGCTTGCGGCAACCCCTGCAAGGTCTGACTTGATCTGAAGCCGGATCCAGTCAAGAGTCACTCCCAACTCTCTCTGCTCTAAAGACTCCCCGCAGCAAAGGATCGGAGTAAGACCTGCTTCAATCGCCTTCTTGACCTTCTTGTTTAAAAGTACGTCATCCTCCTTGAAGTAGTCACGTCTCTCGGAATGCCCGATCACAACATATTTTACTCCTGCATCCACCAGCATCTCGGCAGAAATTTCACCGGTATATGCACCCTTATCCTCAAAATACATATTCTCGGCACCAACCGCTACGTTGGTACCCTTGACAGCCTCCACTACCGGTACGATGTCGATTGCCGGTACACAGTAAACAACATCTACGCTTTCCGATTCTACAAGAGGCTTTAACTCTTCTACTAACTTTACCGCCTGGCTGGGTGTCATATTCATTTTCCAGTTGCCGGCTACAATTTTTCTTCTTGCCATGTTTTTTACCTCGCTATTATTTATAACAATTATCCAACTAGCCTGACCTCAAGCCCCGCGCGCGTTTGCCTGACTCTTCTGAATATCAGGAAATATCTGCCCGCCTAAGAGCTTACTTATCGTCAGCAGCTACAACGCCCGGAAGTTCCTTGCCCTCTAAGAACTCTAAGGAAGCACCGCCGCCTGTGGAGATATGGCTCATCTTATCGCCATAGCCCATCTGGTTAACGGCTGCTGCGGAATCTCCGCCGCCGATAATCGTGGTTGCGTCCGTATCTGCCAATGCCTTTGCAACCGCAAGAGTACCTGCTGCAAGGGTCGGGTTCTCAAATACGCCCATCGGTCCATTCCAGACAACCGTCTTTGCGGTCTTAACAGCCTCTGCAAACAGCTCCGCAGACTTAGGTCCGATGTCACAGCCCTCGCGATCAGCCGGCATCTCAGAGGAAGCATACACCTCCGTCTCAACAGGAGCATCGATCGGGCTTGGGAAATCCTTAATGGTAACAGCATCAACCGGCAGTAAGATCTTCTTGCCAAGCTTTTGTGCTTTTTCCATCATCTCTTTGCAATAATCCAGCTTCTCGTTGTCCACTAAGGAAGTACCGATCTCATAACCCTGGGATTTTAAGAAGGTATACGCCATACCTCCGCCGATGATCAGAGTATCGCATTTTTCAAGAAGATTATTGATAACGTTTAACTTATCTGCAACCTTTGCGCCGCCGAGGATCGCAACAAACGGGCGAACCGGATTCTCAACTGCGTTGCCAAGGAAGTCGATTTCCTTCTGCATTAAATATCCGACAGCGTTCTCTCCACCCTTAGCGCTGATGAACTTGGTCACTCCTGCAACAGATGCATGTGCTCTATGGGAAGAACCGAAGGCATCGCATACATATACATCTGCAAGATCCGCAAGTTCCTTGGAGAACTCCTCGCCGTTCTTTGTCTCTTCCGCACCGCGGAAACGGGTATTCTGCAAAAGAACAACATCGCCTTCCTTCATCGCATCAACCGCTGCGGTTGCCGCCTCCCCGGTTACATTGTAATCAGATACAAAATTCACTTCTTTTCCAAGCTTCTCAGAAAGCTTCTTTGCTACCGGAGCTAAGGACTCGCCCTCGTTAGGTCCGTTCTTAACCTTTCCAAGATGGGAGCAAAGGATCACCTTTCCGCCATCGTTTAACAATTTCCGGATTGTAGGAAGAGCAGCTACAATACGTGTCTCATCGGTAATGACACCATCCTTTAACGGTACGTTAAAATCACATCTCACAAGCACTCTCTTGCCCTTTACGTTGATATCATCAACGGATTTCTTGTTTAATGACATATCATGTCCTCCTTAAATATTGTTTATATTGCCTTTCCAATTCCTATGAGAAACAAAGCGGACAAGTCCGCTTCAACTCCCCTGCCCCTCAATCTTGAGAAGACTTGTTCCGCTTTGCGCGCCGCGCATGGTCAGCGCAAGCTGACTTTTTCCCCAGCATGCGAGTGCGCTTCCAGCCGGAGGCTTTTAATCTCATAGGAAGTAATTTCCTATGAGATTAAAAAGGCCCGGTCATTTTGACCGAGCCTTTAAGTGTTCATTCACTTCTTCGAACAGCCGCTCGATTATGCAAGCTCAGAGAAGTACTTGATTGTACGAACCATCTGAGAGGTGTAGCTGTTCTCGTTGTCATACCATGAAACAACCTGTACTTCATACTGATCGTCAGAAATCTTGCTAACCATTGTCTGAGTAGCATCAAATAAAGAACCAAATCTCATTCCTACGATATCGGAAGATACGATCTCATCCTCGTTGT
>CAYROM010000055.1:0-11511 GCA_964425905.1 uncultured Lachnobacterium sp.
GCAGCCCCAATTAACGGCCATGCCTGATATGAAAATTTGCTTTGAACTGATTATAGCATCTGAATATCGTAAGTTCAAGTCCTCATCTATTTATTTCGCTTAAAATTATTCACAAAACTTGCGGGTATAAATCTGTCTATTATCACTATTGCCTCCCGTATTGTCCGACGCAGGGATTGTATATTTATCCATACTCTGAATATATTTAAGTATTATAAACCATAAGGAGTCCTTATGACATTAGATCTGGTTATCGAAAATCTGCATAACAATATTTATAATTGCAGTAAATCCGCTCAGGAAAACGATATAAAACTTATATGTAAATTTTTGCGGTATAAATATAACAATGAGGAATTGCTTTCCATATCCCATAAACTGATTCGAGAAATCGAAAAAAGAAACGGCAATCCCATATTATGGCTGACTGACGACTAGAGCAAATCCGGTATAAGGATCAGTCCATTTGTCGCATGAAATCGTATATTCAATAATATGCCCCTCATCATCCTTTTCTTCCTGAACATAATATAAACCTTTTTGGTTATCGAATATCATATGTTCTTTGATGATCAGATTATTCTGGCATATGACCTTATAGGAAATCGTCTCCGTCGGATATAGCGACATCCAAACAAGATGAGCCCAATGGTCAAATCCTGTCTCCTCAACGGTAATTTTAAGGGTTAATGATTTTTCGCCATTATATTTTTCCGGTATCTGAATGGAATTGGTGAAAATCTTATCATTAAAATGGCGTGTTTCCTCCTTTGTTTTCAGCTGCTCCGACGGCACCATATAGGTTTCACCATTTGGAGAAATAATTTTCATCTCCAAAATCTTTCCGGTCTCTTTCTCAAAATCGTGCTGGATTTTGGAATACTTTCCGTTCTGGGGATAAATACGGTAACTCATGACCGTTTTTAAAACAACACAATTCCCCCGCATGGACGCTGTTGTCGTATAATCAATATTACTTCTTATCGTGCAATCGTTAATCTGCTGCAATTTCTTGATCTTGTGCAAAATGTATTCAGACATTTTTGAATTTTCGTCGTTATTAGACAAACAATTTTTGATAATATTCGCTTTACTTTCCTGCGTCAATTTACCAATATAGTTCTGGGAAATAACTATATTTTGCAGCAATTCCTTAAGCCGTTCCTCTTCCTTCCTCTCCTTTTGCTTTTTATCCTCTTTTTGTATTTGCGATGTCAAAAAACCAACTACTAAAGAAATTCCGACAGCGGATACCCCTTTAGAGATTATGCCTATAATCGTATTTGCAATTTTACTGTTTTCAATAACAAAAAAATTATCACTTATAATCGCTGCCAAAATAAATATTATTCCTAATAATAATGCAACTGCGCTCACCGTCCAGGATACTTCATTTTTATTACCCTTTTCTCTCTCCATACAATTCTCCTATGTTCGTCTTCTCTTCCATTGATATCTGCCCACGGCGAATGGTTATGCCAAGGATAATTTTATTATACTACATCATTCGACCATTTCAAAGACAGAACATACTTTTGCAAATGAGTTTAAAATAGAAATTTTGACATAACATAATTGGAGAGATCCATCCCCTTATCGGTGAGTGCAATCCTTCCCCCTTGTACTACAAGAAGCTCCTCACGCCTAAGTTCCTCAATAACCTCCTTATATATGGCATCGATCGTGATCCCAAAATTCCGCTCGAACTCATCTCTGGATACGCCGCAGTTCATGCGTAAACCCAAAAACATAAATTCTTCCATCCGGGCTTTGCGCGGTACAGGATCTGCACTTTCATGCAGATTGGTCCCCATCCAGTAAAATGGTTCGGCAGCCCCTCCCTGACTGCTGCGCTGGTTCTGCCTGCCACCGCCGCCTGATGCGGTATTACCGTTTTGTTCTCCGCCGCCTTCCGTTCCGGCGGATTTTTGTCCGTCACCAAAAGATGACTGCGGTTTTTCCCGGATCATCTTTGTCCCGTCCATATATTGATACAGATCTCTGGTATTGCTGTAACGGACATTCTCCACAAGGGATGCCGCCCCAAGTCCAAGCCCCAGATAATTCTCTCTTGTCCAATAACCGATATTGTGTCTGCACTCCTTTTGCGGGTGTGCATAATTGGAAATCTCATACTGCCGGTAACCCGCCTGCGCTAAACGGATCTGCGTTTCCTTATAGATGCGGTAGACCTCATCCTCATTCGGAAGTATTTCCGGCTGCAGCCCTGCCTCCTGCTTTACCGCATCAAACTTATACTCCTCATAAAAAGGCGTTCCCTTCTCAATCATAAGTGTATATACGGAAATATGCTCCGGCTTTAAACTGATGACTTTTTTCAAACTACGCACAAATTTATCTGCCGTCTGGTACGGAAGCCCGCTCATCAGATCCACATTGATATTCTGAAATCCCGATACCCTTGCCATCTCGTAGGTTTTCAGAAACTGCTCATAGGTATGGACTCTTCCCAGCAGCTTAAGCTCCTCATTGTCTGTCGACTGCAGCCCTATGGACAGACGGTTGATCCCGCAGCCCTTATACACGAGCAGTTTTCTTGCGGTAAGCGTCCCCGGATTACATTCAATCGTTATCTCCGCATCCTTATCCACGTTAAAATTCCGATAGACTGCCGCAAAAATTTCCTGCATACTGCTTTCGCCAAGCCAGCTTGGAGTCCCGCCTCCCACAAAGACTGTCGTGACCTCATACTCTCCCATCTGAGCTCCGTAATATTGCATTTCACGTATCAGCGCCTGCACATAGCTAATCTGTATTCTTTCGTCTGCCTGAAAGGAAAGGAAGTCGCAATAAGCACATTTTTTCATGCAAAAAGGAATATGAAGATAGAGCTCCAAGCTTTTTTTCATTTCCGTTCCTCCATGTTCCATACTCCTTTTACAATTTCTCCTTCGGGAATTCCCGAACTCTATTTGCTTTCCAGACTGCTATCAGTCTTCGTCCAATTTCAGGACACTCATAAATGCCTCCTGCGGGATCTCGACGTTGCCCACCTGACGCATACGCTTCTTTCCTTCCTTCTGCTTCTCCAAAAGCTTCCTCTTTCGGGTGATATCGCCGCCATAGCATTTTGCCAAAACATCCTTGCGCATTGCCTTTACCGTCTCCCTGGCGATGACCTTTCCTCCCACAGCCGCCTGGATGGGAATTTCAAACAGGTGTCTGGGAATTTCCTCCTTCAGACGCTCGCACATCCTGCGTCCGCGCTCATAGGCGCTATCCTTAAATACAATAAAGGAAAGAGCATCCACCATCTCCCTGTTGATGAGGATATCCAGCTTCACCAATTCTGAGCGGACATAACCCTTTAACTCATAGTCAAAGGAAGCATATCCCCTCGAACGGGATTTTAAAGCATCAAAAAAATCATAGATGATCTCATTTAAAGGAAGATCATACTTTATCAGCGCCCTTGTCTCCTCAAGGTATTCCATACTGATATAGACGCCCCGGCGCTCCTGACACAACTTCATAATGGCCCCCACATACTCGCTGGTCACCATGATCTCCGCCGATACAAAGGGCTCCTCCATGTATTCGATCTCCGAAGGGTCCGGCAGATTAGAGGGATTGGTCAGATCGATCACCTCTCCGTTTGTCTTATGTACCTTATAGATAACCCCCGGCGCCGTCGTCACCAGATCAAGCGCAAACTCCCGCTCAAGACGCTCCTGTATGATCTCCAGATGAAGAAGACCAAGAAATCCGCAGCGAAAACCAAACCCAAGCGCCAGCGAAGTCTCCGGTTCATACTGCAAGGACGCGTCATTGATCTGCAGCTTTTCCAATGCGTCCCGAAGATCCGGATACTTTGCGCTGTCCGCAGGATACATGCCGCAGTATACCATCGGATTGACCTTCTTATATCCCGGCAGCGCCTCCTTACAAGGGCGGTCTGCCTCCGTTACCGTATCCCCGACGCGGGTATCCCGCACATTCTTGATACTTGCTGCTATATATCCGACCATTCCGGCAGTCAGCTCGTCACAGGGAATAAACTGTCCCGCCCCGAAATATCCGACCTCCGTCACAATATCCGTTGCTCCGGTTGCCATCATTTTAATTGCGGTGCCAACCTTAACCGTCCCCTCCATGATACGGCAAAATACAATGACTCCCTTATAGGAATCATACACCGCATCAAAGATCAATGCCTTAAGAGGCTCCCCCGGATCGCCCTTTGGAGCCGGAATCTTTGCTACAATCTGCTCCAGCACATCCTCGACATTCAATCCTGTCTTTGCGGAAATCCTTGGAGCATCCTGGGCCTCGATCCCGATGACATCCTCGATTTCCTGAATCACTTCCTCCGGCCTTGCACTCGGCAGATCGATCTTATTGATGACCGGGACTACATCCAGATCATGATCCAGCGCCAAATAAACGTTTGCCAGCGTCTGCGCTTCCACCCCCTGGGCGGCATCCACCACAAGAATCGCCCCGTCACAGGCAGCAAGGCTTCTCGATACCTCATAGTTAAAATCCACATGCCCCGGCGTGTCGATTAGATTAAAAATATATTCTTTCCCGTCCTTCGCCTCATAGATGATACGGACAGCCTGGGATTTGATCGTGATTCCCCGCTCCCTTTCCAGATCCATATTGTCAAGCACCTGCGCCTGCATCTCCCGGCTGGTCAGCGTACCTGTCTTTTCAATGATACGGTCCGCCAGAGTGGACTTTCCGTGATCGATATGGGCAATTATACAAAAATTGCGGATTCTGCTCTGATCGATTGCCATTATATTGTTTCCTCTTTCCTGATTTTCTTATCACATTTTCATTAGGATTCTCTTGCCTTTTTTAGCAGCTCATGCTTTACCTCATCCGGCGCAAATGCCGCCTCCACCGAATCCTGATATATTTTTCGAAACACCTCTTCAGAAAGATCGTAGGTCTTCTGCAAGAGCTTAAATTCCTCCGTGCAGGTGGTTTTGCTGACCGTCCGGTTGTCCGTATTCACGGACAACGGAATTCCCGCATGTAAAAACTGTAAAAACGGATAATCCTGCATGGATCGCACCGCTTTTGTCTGAAGATTGCTGGTGGGGCAAAGTTCCACTCCGATCCTTTTTTTTGCGCAAAGCCTCATGAGGGAAGCATCCTTTATCATCGCAATGCCATGTCCGATACGTCTTGCACCGATGTCAACCGCCGTCCTGACATTCTCCGCGCTTCCGCATTCGCCGGAATGAATCGTAAAGGGAATGGAAAGCTTCTTTGCCAGCTCGAAAAAATCCGCAAACAGCTTTGTGGGAAACGCCTTTTCATCCCCTGCAAGATCACAGGCGACCACGCCTTGTCCGTAAAACTCTGCCGTCTCCTTCAGCATGGAGAGATTTGTCTCCATCGGAAGATTTCTCATGCCGCAGACAATGATTCCCGTACGGATATCATTCTCCTTTTCCGCCCGCACAAGTCCCGCCTGCACGCTCTCCAATATTTTGCGGATGCTCAGTCCCTCTTGCGTAGAAAAGGACGGCGCAAAACGCACCTCCAAATACTTTACATTTTCTTCCGCGGCGCTTTTCGCCAGATCAAAGGCCGAGTCCTGCAATCCCTCCTCGGTCTGGAGACACCGGATCGGAACATCAAATTTCTCGAGGTATTCCGCCAGGCTCCTGCATTCCATCGGCGCCTCGAGCAATTCCCGCAGTTCTTCCCTTCCGTAACTTATCCCCTGTCCGGCAAGCAGCCGCCGGGTAACATCAATCCCCATGGAACCATCCAGATGACAATGAAGTTCAATTTTCGGCATATCTTTTAGGTTCATATCTGATGTCTCCCTCCTGCTTTTCTGCCGGACTGTAAACTTCTACAATAACCGGGGCAAAAGCGACCTTCCAATCGTTTTCTCCGGCATTTTCACTCCGAAATTATCCGCAACGGTTGCCCCAATGACGGCAAAAGTATCCTGTTCCGGCAGTTTCCCCTGCCCCTGAAACAAAGGGGAGTATGCTAAAAACGGGACCTTTTCCCTCGTGTGATCCGTCCCTGCATAGGTCGGGTCATTGCCGTGGTCTGCCGTGATGATGAGAAGATCCTCTTGACTTACAAGAGGAAGAAGTTCTCCCAGCTTTACATCAAAGCGCTCCAGTTCCTTCGCATAGCCCGAAGGATTGCGCCTGTGTCCCCACAATGCGTCGAAATCCACCAGATTCACAAAGCAGAGCCCCTCAAATTTTCTTTTTGCAATCTCTATGGTCTGTTCCATCCCGTGTACGCTGCTTTTTGAACGGTTGACCTCCGTGATTCCCTCCTCCACAAAGATATCGCTGATCTTCCCGACGGAAATCACATCGTATCCGGCGTCCTTCAATTCGTTTAATACCGTTCGCCCGGTTGGCTTTAGGGCATAGTCGTGCCGATTGCTGGTGCGGAAAAACTCTCCCCGCTTTTTTCCTACATAAGGGCGTGCGATCACTCTCCCGACTCTCCACTCATCCTTCAAGGTAAGCTTTCGGGCAATCTCGCAATAGCGGTACAGATTCTCAAGCCCCATGGTTTCCTCATTTCCACAGATCTGCATTACCGAATCCGCCGAAGTGTATACGATCATGGAACCGTTTTTTATCTCTTCTTCCGCAAGCTCATCCAAAATTTCGGTTCCGCTTGCCGCCTTATTTCCGATCACCTTCCGGCCGCAGCGCTTCTCCAGTTCTTCGATCAGCCCCGGCGGGAATCCGTTCTCCGTAAATGTAATGAACGGCTTTTGGGTATTGATCCCCATCATTTCCCAATGACCGGTCATCGTATCCTTGCCGTTGCTTTTTTCTCTAAGGGCAGCATAATAGCCCATCGGCTTTGCAGCGGGGGCGACATTGGGAAGGGGCTTTAGATTTGCAAGCCCGAGCATTCGCATATTGGGAATGACAAATGAATCCACGGATTCTGCAATGTGTCCAAGTGTGTCCGCGCCCGCATCGTTAAAACGATCGGCATCCGGCATGGCGCCAATCCCCAGCGAATCAATCACAATGATAAATACGCGCTTAAATCCTGCCATCCGTACTCCTCCCCTTTACGCATTTTCCTGTTCTTTTATGATCTTTACAATTCTGCTTGTCCCCAGACGGTCCGCGCCGAGCGCAATAAATTCTTTTGCATCCTCAAGGGAGGAAATCCCCCCGGCAGCTTTCACTTTCACATTAGGACCTACATGCTTTGCCAAAAGCGAAATATCCGCATAAACAGCCCCTGCGGTGGAAAACCCGGTGGAGGTCTTGATATAGTCCGCGCCGGACTCGGTTACAATCCGGCACATTTGAATCTTTTCTTCCTCCGTCAAAAGGCAGGTCTCAATGATGACCTTCAGGATTCTTCCCTGACAGGCAGCCTTGACAGCCTTGATTTCTTCTAAAACATAATCATATTTTTTTGCTTTCAGCATGCCGATATTGATAACCATATCGATTTCGTCCGCGCCGTTTGCCACGGCATCCTCCGTCTCAAAGACTTTCGCGGCTGTGGTATGGTTTCCATTTGGAAAGCCGATCACGGTACACACCTTCACACGCTCTTCCACATATTCCTTCGCCTGCTTCACATAGCAGGGCGGAATACAGACCGATGCCGTATGATATTTCATCCCGTCGTCACAGATTTTTTTGATTTCCTCCCATGTGCTTGTCTGCAAAAGCAATGTGTGATCTACAATTTTTAAAATATCCTTCTGATCCATTTTCCTTTAATTCTCTTTTTTGTCCTTCCTGCCGCTATCTATTCATCCGCCTTGATCGTGCAGGACGCCTCTGCTCCTGCGGTCTCACTTTTTATTTCAAGATCCGCCGGCCCGAATCCAAGCGGGAGAAATTTCTCCAAGGTATATGCCCGCCAATCTGCTGCTCCTGTCCCAACGATGACCAGAAATGTCTTCGGATCGCAAAACTCCATCATTACCTGCCGGCATACACCGCAGGGCGTACAATCCCCCACAGGGGCTCTCCCGGCTTTTCCTCCGGCAATGGCGATCGCTTCAAAGTCCCGCTCGCCTTCGCTTACCGCCTTAAAAAATGCGGTCCTCTCCGCACAGTTCGTCGGCGTATAAGCCGCATTTTCAATATTACAGCCTTTATATATCTTTCCGCTTTTCGTTAAAAGCGCAGCCCCCACCGCATACCCGGAGTAGGGCGTATAGGCCGACTTGCGCGCTGCAAGGGCAGCCTCCATCAACAGACTATTTTTCATAGGATTCCTTATCCTCCCGAATCAGACTGCGCATTGCCTCAACCGCCGTGACAATTGCAATCTCCGTATCATGAACCTGCGGATTGGAAAGCCCAAGCTTTTCCCGCTCCTGATTTGCCACGACAAGAAAGCAGGAGCCCACCCGCACCCGGAGAAAGCTTCCCGCGATAAAAAGGGCGGCCGACTCCATTTCCGACGCGAGACATCCCATGCGTTTCCATGCCTCCCATTTATTTTCCAGCTCATAGCTTACCGGCATAATATTCGGCTCATGCTGTCCAAAAAAAGAATCCTTGCATTGCACAACGCCCACGTGATACCGGATATGCTTCTCCTTTGCCGCATTGATCAGGGCATTTGTCACACCGATATCCGCCACCGCAGGATATTCGATTGGGGCAAACTCACGGCTCGTCCCCTCCATCCGCACGGCGCCGTTTGCGATGACCACATCACCGCTTTTGACTTCCCGCTGCATTCCGCCGCAGGTCCCAATCCGGATGAATGTATCCGCACCGCACTTGGAAAGTTCGTCGATGGCGATTGCTGCGGATGGTCCGCCGATCCCGGTGGACGTAACGCTGACCTTCACGCCGTCCAGCGTTCCTGTGTAGGTCATATATTCCCTGCTGTCCGCGACAAGTGCCGGATTCTCAAAATGGGCCGCGATCTTTACGCACCTCTTCGGATCGCCGGGAAGTATCACATATTTTCCGATATCCTCAGGACCGACTCCTGTGTGATACTGCTTGCCGCTTCCCTGTGCATAATCAACCATGTGTTTTCTTCCTCCACCTTTTACGCTCGTTATGCCATGTGCTTCGCACACGGCAGCCTTCGGCTTGGCATCTATGCGCATTTATTCATTACATCATAGCATGAATCTAATATTTTGTCTATTTTATTCTGTGCCGGTGAGCACCTTTGAAAGAATATCCGCCAGCGGTTCCATTGCATTCATTGCCTCCTCCAGCGTATTGTTCTGCGCTCCCACCTCCACCAGTATGGACTTGGGACAATAGTGCATGTTATACCGGTATCCCTTCAGGTAGATCTTTCTGGTAAAATCCGGGTAATATTCGGCGGCGGCAAGCTGGAGCTGGAAGGAAAGGGCAAGGTTATCCTCAATATACGGATTTGGCAGATTGGTAAGATCCCCGCTCGTTGTCGTCCTGCTGAGACCGTTAAAAAACATGATCTTAGCCGTTTGTTTTCCGTTGATTTCAGTAACCAGATGTGTAGCATCACTTACGCTGTCCCTATGTACATCGATCACAACCTGAATACTGGGATACTCCTGCAAAAGCTCCGCCAGGGCCGGCGCTGTGTTGGAGTATGCATGATCCCGGTCTCCAACGTCATACTCCCCCGTATGGTGCAGCACGCGAAATCCATACTCCTCCGTTAAGATCTGAGCCAGATATTCTCCCACCGCCACCACCGAAGTGTCTGCATCTCCCTTTGTGGAGTCAATGTACCCTTCCTGCGAATGGGTATGGTAGATCAGTATCTGAGGCCCTTCGCCTTCATCTGTAATCGTCATATCCTTCCCCAATAGCTTCTCCACATTCAATTGGTCGCTTCCAATCGTCGTACTGCTATCAACAATATAAAAATTCTGACGTAAATAGTCAAAGTCATACAATTTCTCCCTGTTGACCGTAACCTTTTTCTCCGTCGCCGCCGCTGCCGTCTGCACAGGTTCCTCAGACTCCGTCCCCGCAGACGGATCTGAAGCGTCCTCATTTCCGGATGCCGCCGTCTCTGCACTTTGTCCCACATAAGCGCTTTCATTCTCCGCAATAAAAAGCTCCATCTGCTCATTTTCCTGCGCTGCAAGATATTCGTAATCCGCCCAGTCCTCCGCCTGTGAATCATACCAGAGCAATTCTTCGTGATAGTAGAGAGACGGAAGAAGAGACGCGGCAAGGTCATCGTATATGGGTACGGTCTGCTGATTCCCGGACATAGACACTCCGGGAATAAATAATTCCAACACCCCATTGTAGAATTTTACTGCCGTATTCCGCTTTACGAGTCTCCAGAAGTCTCCCCCAAAGCGTAAGCCAAAGCAGAGCAGCAAAATACAACTCAATATAAGAAACAGCGAAATTTTTTTCCGCAAAAAGACACCACCTTTGTGTGCAAATGCACACCTTATCTTATGTCCGCATACTGCTCCTTATTCCCTAAAAGCGCGATATTAAGTCCTTCCGAGATCAAAAAACTCAGCCGCTTGATAGACTCGTCGATATCCTTCGGAGTGACAAACATCCCATGCAGCTGCGGGGAAAGCAGTTCTCTTGCCAGCTCCTGTCTTTCCGACTCATCGAGTTTCTCCAGATTTGAAAGTGACATCGCCTCGATCAGGGAATTCATCGCATCCGACACGATGGTCGCAGCGTCTACAACCGTTGGAACTCCCAGCGAAATAACCGGCACCCCTACGCTTTTCTCGTTTAAGGCGTGGCGATGGTTTCCTATTCCGCTGCCCGGCGTGATTCCGGTATCCGTAAGCTGGATCGTCCGTCCCAGACGTTTCGCATTTCTGGCAGCCAGCGCATCCACCGTGATCACAAAATCCGGTTTTGTCTCCTTTACTACTCCCCTCACGATCTCCAAACATTCCATTCCCGTCTGTGCCATAACTCCGGGAACGATTCCGCTGATCTTGCTGACCTTCTCATCTCCAAATGCGTATTTTCCAAATTCCTTGATAATATGTCTTGTGATAAACATATTGTCGATCACTCTTGGTCCCAATGCGTCCGGTGTGACGTCCCTGTTTCCCAGCCCTACGATCAGTACCGATGCCTCCAGGGAATCCTCTGAGATTGTCTCCTCCGGAAGCAGCTGTTTGATGATGCGGGCAAGCTCGATCGAAATCTCCCGATGATATCCCTCATCCTCCTCCACCATCTCCGGCGCCTCAATCGTGACGTAATGCCCCCGCGGTCTCCCCATCGCTTTTGCCGCGTTCTCAGTCTGGATAACGACCGTGCTGACCGTAACGCCATTGTCACGCTTCTCTTCCTTAAAATCCACACCTCTTACTTCACCCTCGTCGTCACGCATACTCTCCTGCGTTTCCAGCGCAAGGTCGGTCCGAATCGGATACGCGCCCTCTACCATAAATCATACCCTCCCATAAATTCATGCCTATCATTATAATAAGCAGGATTTTTCATGTAGTGATATTTTTTCCTGTAAAATGAAAAATATGTATTGACAAAATGGTCAGGCATGGAACCTATCTTTCGGAGTTGAAGTAAAAATATAGTGCTAAGCCATGGGTCAGAACCT
>CAYROM010000056.1:0-11301 GCA_964425905.1 uncultured Lachnobacterium sp.
CTCAAAAATGGAGCAGATTGGTACTTTGAGAGACTATATTCACTTTTGAATTACAGTTTGCGGAAACTCAAGCATACTCAATTATAAATAAACTTGTTCTGCATAAACTTCGACGGATATGCTATTCCAAAGACACAAAAGGTCATCCAGGAAAGGGGACACAAGCAAATTTCCGCTCCGATCAACGGTGATCCGGATCTGCCCCTGTTTCATTGTATAGTAAATTTCCGCTCCAGCCGCCTCCATATTGGCAACTGCTTCTGCGGAAGGATGCCCGTAATTATTCGTACTGCTGCATGATACAACCGCAATTTCCGGACACAGCTCGGAAAGAAACTCTAACGAATTGGAATACTTTGATCCGTGGTGGGCTGCCTTATAAAAATCAATCCCGCCCCCTGATCGTCCCCCAAAAGAGCTTGCTTTCTCCAAACCTCCTGCACTTTCCAAAAGCTCCGCCTCCACTTCCGACGAAATATCTCCTGTAAATATTCCGGAAAAGTTTTCACTCTCATACAACAGCACCAGACTAAGGTCATTTTTATCCTCATTCTGCGTATCTCCCGCCGGGTAGAGACATGTAATAGTATCCTCGCAGAATACAAATTTATCCCCCGCCCGGATCGTTACAATGCCAATGCCATATGACCTTGCAAGCGCAACAAGCTCATCCATAGCGGCCTCTGCCAGCGCAGCCTCTGCCACCACAAGACGGTCGATCCGGTATCCGCTCTCCATAATTTCCTTAAGACCGTTGACATGATCCGTGTCCGCGTGGGTCACAAACCAATAGGATATGTGTGAAACACCCTTTGATTTCAGGAATGGAAGGATTCGGTAGGTTCCCACATTTCTTGTACTGCTGCTCCCGCCGTCAATAAACATCGACACTCCGTTTTTACTGCACAGATAAATCCCGTCTCCCTGCCCAACATCCAGCACATCCACTTCAAATCCATGCTTTTGCGGCAGAAAAAATAAGAATAGGACAGCTGCGATCCCCAAAACTCTTTTTAAATGTCCCCTTCTTTTTTTATAACAAAACCATGCGACCGCCAAAAGAGTCAGATATACTACCACAATCTTTGCCGGGGAGGGCTTTCCGACAATAATGCCGGAAAAAGGAAGCTTTAAAAATATATTCGCAAGAAAATCATATAAATGCAAAACCAGACTGCATGGATAAAGCAAAATCCGGGCTGCCGGAATCCAGATACATCCCGCAAGGCCCCCTGCCATTCCGCAGAAAAACAACACCGGTAACAGAGGAAGCACCAGCAGATTGATCGCAACCGAATATGTCGGAATCTCAAAATAGTAAAATGCCACTAACGGCAGGGTCGCAATCCATACTGCCGCTCCTGCATAGATCTTGTTGACAAAACATGCATTCTTTCTTTTCGTCTTTGTCCCGGCTTTCCTTCGGTCTGCATCCTCTTTTTCCGAAGGATCGATCTGAAGCCACGTGCCAATGAGCGTAATTCCCAAAATTGCCACAACCGAAAACTGAAAGCCGGAATACCAAAGCCAGAAAGGATTTTCCCACAGCAGAAGAAGCACCATCCCCCCAAGCGCATTTAACGGATCATAGCTTCGCCCCAGTACCGCGGCAAACATGGCAAAAAAGAGCATTCCCACCGCGCGCAGGGTGGACACACTATTGCCGGTCATCCCGGCATACAAAACCAAAAAGACTGCGGAAAACAGAAATGCACTTGCAAATCCCCTTCCATGCCGCCGCAGAAAACGGTACAGTCCCATTCCGATCATGGATACATGCAGTCCGGAAATAGCAAGTATGTGAGAAATCCCCGCCTCCTGATAAAGCTGTCGCATCTCACTATCAAGCCCGGATTTTTCTCCAAGGAGCATAACCGAAAGCAAACCCTCCTGCGCTTCGTTCAAGACGGTTTCATATACATTCCCTATCTTCTTTCTCAGCCGGTATAAGCGCTCCCCGACGGAATCTTTCCTTCCATCCGTCATGAGCACCTCCGTATCCGACAGCGAAAAATCAATTTTCTGGCTCTCATAGAACGCCCGTATATCAAACTGCCCTTCATTGGAAACGCTGCTAAATATATTCACTTTTCCTTTTATGATAAGAGTTTCGCCGATAGAATAGGTATCAGCCTCCAGATAGGAGATCACATGATTGCACGATATCTCCATGTCAGATATGGCAGCCGTACAGTTCTTAAGATAAAAAACAAACTGCCCGTTTTTAAATTCCTTTTTATAAACCTCTCCCTTAAGCAGAAGTTCCTCTCCCGCTTTTATATGTGATAGTTCCTCCTCCCGGAAGCGCAGCCTATATTCCATGTGAAACCATGCCAAAATAAAAAGGCATGTGATGAAAGATCCGCGAACCAGAAGTCTTTTCCAGTTTTTCTCGCGAAAAAGCTTTTCCAGTCCGTAAATCACAAGGACAACAGCCGCCGCCGGATAATACCAGCCTTTATACCGGGCGGATAAAATACCTATCACAAAGACGCATGCCCCAAAAAGCAATGGTCTTTTTCTCAAATTTACTCCTTTTTACCAGTTTTCCGTGTCTTCCATGTCAACGCTGTTTTGACCTTCCAGCAAATTGTAATCCGGCTCATACATCACAGACAGATCATAGTCATAGCGCACCTTTCCGCTGGTGTCACCGTTCACGGAAACCTGTACCTTATCGACGTCCGGCAATTCCGCCAGCGAATTAACGATCGAATAAAGCACCACCTGCTCCGTAATCTCACTATTCTGGTTTCGGAAGGTCTCATCCAGATTGACATAGCAGACCCCTTCTACGGTGGAAATATTGATCGGTCTTGTACCCGAAGGCATAGTCGCCAGAAATCCGGATGTCTCCGGCCCTTCGATCAGCTGCTCTATGACCAGCTTATCCAACGAAATATTGGAACTGTAATGGACAAACCTTGTCTCCCTGACAAGCGAGGTTCCATCCCCGCTTGCAAAATATAAGGTCAGGGTAGTCTGCAGACTGGAATTAATCTGCTGCCCCGGGTTCTCCACAAAGCTTTCCCCGTCCATAAATCCTACCACAGCTCCCTTTGCATCCACAAGCGGTTCGGAATTCACGGTAAAGGAAATCATCGAATAGTCCTTGATCTGTATCAAGGTTTTTACAATAGCAGCCCTCGTCAGCACTTCCTCGGTCATCCCCATATTGTAGTATTCTTCACTAAAGTCAACCATCAATGAGTAGCCGTTGTAGGAACATCCGTTAATGGTAACGTATGAGGGGATCGACTGCCGCAGCTCTCCGGATTCCGGCTCCCCCTGCAGCTTTTCCAAAAGTTCAACGGCCAGCTCGATCCCGCCCTCTTCTTTTGGGACATACTCCTCGGCAGAGATCTTAGTAACATCCATATTCAGATAAAACAGCTGAACCGGCGTCTCCTTATTTTCACCGCCGCAGCCGCCAAACAGCACAAGCAGCAGAACTGCCGCCAGCAAAAAAACTATTTTTTTTCGCATACTGTTCTCCTATGCAATATAATTTAGCGGGATCCTTACATCAAAGGTTGTGCCTTCCCCTACTATGCTGTATACCTTTATTGCACCGCGGTGCATAAGGATACTGCTTCTGGTGATTGCAAGCCCAAGCCCTGTTCCTCCGATCTCACGGGAATGTGATTTATCCACACGGTAAAAACGCTCATAAATATGATCCAGGGATTCCTCCGGAATACCAATACCATTATCCTCAATCTTCAGATAGAAATACTGATAGTCCGCGTTGATGGACACATGAACCCATCCGGTTCCGTCATTCCGGTTGTACTTAATCCCGTTCTCTATCAGATTGGTAATGGCAAGCGTAAGTTTCACCTCATCGATCTCAGCGGCGATAGGCCGAAAGCTCTCCAGCACCAGTTCTACCTGCTGTCTGTCCGCAATCGGCTGCAGCCTCTTTAAAATCTGCTCCAAAAGATCATTCATATTGACCGTTGTGATATTCAAATCTGCCGCCGACTTATCCATCTTTACAAGGGATAGCAGATCGTTGATAATCTTTGTCTCGCGCTCGATCTCGTTTGTGATATCTCCCATAAATTCCTGATACATTTCCTTCGGCGCATCCGGCATACTGTTAATGGAATCCGCCAATACCTTCATAGATGTCATCGGCGTTTTCAGCTCATGGGAGACATTCGACACGAACTCCTGCCGGGATTCATCCATGATCTTCATCTGGGAAAGCATGGAATTGAACTTTTCGCATATAAGAATCGTTTCCGTATAATCCCGCACCTCAAGGCTGTCGCTTCCATATCCGGTGAATATCGCAGCAATGCCGTCCGATACCTTTTTCAGAGGTCTGGTCAGATAAACCACCATTGTGATCCCGAAAAAGGTCATCAATATTGCAACCACGACAAAAATGAGAATCGCGATTTTCCTCAGATACATCAGATTCAGCGTAATGTTGTCCGTGGATACGCTCACCAGCAAGACCCCGAGAACCTTTTCCAGCTCGTCATCCGGATTGATGATCGGAATCGTCATTTCAAGATAATGGTTTTCCGAATCATAATTCTTGATCACAGTCCCCGAAAAGCACCGAATGACCTCCTCGGAAATGATTACCCGGTGCATATCGATATTGTATGTATCGTATACAATCTTGCAGGTGTCGTCCACAATGATCACGCGGCCGTCATAAATGGTGGTCAGCAGCTCCATCTGCGCCTGGATCGTCTCCGTGCTCTGATTCGTGCCCCCCACATATCTGCTTGTGGAAATCTTGTTTGCAAGAATCTTTGCCTGGCTCAATACCTCGCTCTCCCGGATGGAAAGTGCCCGGGATTCGTAAGAATTTAAAATTCCAACGCATAAAATCATACCTGGGAGTATTACAACCGCCATGATAAGCAGCATCAGGCGGAATTTTAAACTATGCAAAAACTGAAGAATCGCCTTATTTTTCTTCATGTAACAGCCTCACTTATTATTTCTGGTTATAGTAGTAGCCTACTCCCCATTTCGTATGGACATACCTCGGTTCACTCGGATTTGCCTCGATCTTCTCACGCAATCTCCGCACATGCACATCTACGGTGCGCACATCCCCCGGGTAATCCGCTCCCCAGACCGTTGCAAGAAGATTTTCCCGGCTGTATACCTTATTTTCATTTCTTACCAGAAGCTCCAAAAGATCGAACTCCTTTGCGGTAAGATTCACCTCTTTTCCCAAAATAAACAGTCTCCGGCTGTCAACATCCAGCTTCAGATCCCCCTTCTCGATCAAAGAAGGATTCTCCTGACGCTTCGGCAGAGATGACGAAGTGCGGCGCATGATCGCCTTGATGCGCGCCTTTACCTCAAGGATATTGAAGGGCTTTGTGATATAATCATCCGCTCCGTATTCCAGACCGAGGATCTTATCCATATCATCCCCCTTCGCCGTCAGCATCACGATCGGCATGTTGGAAAATTCCCGGATTGCCTGACACACTTCAAATCCGTCCATTTTCGGCAGCATAATATCAAGAAGAATCATATCATATGCATTTTCCCGGGCAAGATTTAAGGCCTCCTCCCCGTCATATGCACAATCCACCTCCATTCCGTCCTGTTCCAGACTGAAACGGATCCCTTTTACAATAAGCTTTTCGTCGTCTACAACGAGAACCCTCTTCGCCATCTCACACCTCAATCAACCGTAATATAATCTTTTATTTGTTGGAAAAGTCCGTCCTTGATCCCTGATACGTTTACAATATCGTCTATGCTTGCAAAATTTCCGTTTTCCTCCCGGTAGGCGATAATGCTCTTTGCTTTCGCCTCCCCGATCCCCGGTATCGTCATCAATTGTTCTTCCGTGGCAGAATTGATGTTCACCCTGCCATCCGCGGAAATACCGCCCCCGCTCTGTTCCTGTCCGCCGTTTTCCCCGGACGAATACAGCTCCGTCTGACCGCGCTGTTCGGCTTCCTCCGTTGTCGGGACATAGATCATCTCACCGTCATCGAGCACCCTTGCGAGATTCCAGTAAGTCCGGCTGGCGCTATCGGTCATTCCGCCCGCCGCCTCCACCGCATCGCAAAGCCTTGCGCCTTCCGCCAAAATATATACCCCCGGATTTTGCACCTCTCCGCAGATATAGACACAGACCCCGGCGCTTTCCGGCTGTTTTTGCTCATCTGCGTTCAAAGCGGCATCGTCCGTCTCCTCCGCTTTCGAACCGGACATGGCGCCGGTATCCTCTTCCGGCATATTCCGGGAGGCAGAATCCATCTGCCCCGCATCCTCGCCTGCAAGGATCAGCGTACTGCCGCCGTCACCGCAGCCTGCAAGCAAAAGACAAGACAACAGACCTATCACCAAACCCGATATTTTTTTACTCAATTTCATAGTTCTCCTTCCCGCAGGGAAAGAGATTTTAGCACTTGAACCTATTTTATCGGGTTTCTGCAGATATTACAAGTCTATTTCAAAATCATTTCACAAAACTGTCCAAAACAGCGGAAAGCTTTTCCGCCATCTCATCTACATGCTCCTTCTCTATTATGAGAGGCGGAACAAAGCGAAGCACATTGCTTCCCGCCGTGATCACGATCAGTCCATGTTCCAGAGCCTTCGCCGCAACGCTCCCAACCGGAAGCGTACATACCAGCCCCTGCATCAGCCCCTTTCCCCGGCGGGCGGTCAGGCATTCATATTTTTCCACAAGTTCATCCAGCCTATGCTCAAAATATGGCGCAATTTCCCTCACATGCTCTAAGATGCCAAGCTTTTCAAACTGGTTAAAAACCTCCGAAACCGCTGCTCCGACAAAAGGATTTCCTCCGTAGGTCGTTCCATGATCCCCCGGTACAAGGGACTTATCCGCCACTTTCCGGGTCATCACAAATGCTCCTACCGGAACGCCGCAGCCCAAAGCTTTCGCGCAGGTAATGATATCCGGCTTTACATTGTAGTGCTGCCAAGCAAACATTTCGCCGGTCCTTCCCATTCCGCATTGGATCTCATCCAGAATCAGCAGCATGTCATGCTTATCGCAGAGCCTTCGGACGCCCTCGATGAATGCAGGATCCGCCGGGTAAATCCCGCCCTCTCCCTGCACGGTTTCCATAATGACCGCACAGGTCTTATCGGTAATAAGCTCCTTTACGCTTTCCAGATCATTGTACCTTGCAAATTTCACTCCCGGCATGAGCGGCTCAAAAGGCTCCCGATAGTGGGCGTTCCCGGTAACGGAAAGCGCTCCGATGCTTCTACCGTGAAAGGAATGCTCCATCGCGATGATCTCATGACCTGCGTGTCCGTCCCTCATAAACGCATATTTCTTTGCAGCCTTCAGCGCGCCCTCGATTGCCTCGGTACCGCTGTTTGTGAAAAACACACGATCCATCCGGCTTGCCTTGAGCAGCTTTTCAGCCGCCTCTGCTATCGGAACATTATAATATAAATTGGAGGTGTGAAGAAGGGCGTCCACCTGCTCCTTCAGCGCCGCCTTATGCCCGTCATTGCTGTAACCAAGAGCGCATACCGCAATCCCTGCAGCAAAGTCCAGATATTTTTTTTGATCCGTATCATACAGATAAACCCCTTCTCCATGGTCCAGTACCAGAGAAAAACGATTGTAGGTGTGCAGCAGACTCCCCTCTGCCGCAGCCATATATTCCTGCTTATTCATGATAGAATTGATCCTCCTGGTCCCCTAATATAGCCGTGCCGATTCCCTTGTTCGTAAAGATTTCAAGGAGAAGACAATGCGCGATCCGTCCGTCGAGAATATGTACTCTGGAAACTCCGTTCTCAATTGCGTCAATGCAGTTGTTGAGCTTCGGAAGCATCCCACCCCCGATAAAGCCCGTTGTAATCAGCTTTCGCGCCTCCGAGACGGTCAGCTCCGAAATCAGGGAATCCTCATCATCCGGATCCTTGTAAACCCCCTCGATGTCCGTTAAAAACGCCAGCTTTTCCGCAGATACAGCTCTTGCGATCGCACACGCGGCGTCATCCGCATTAATATTATAGGTCTCAAATTGATCGTCCATGCCGATGGGACATACGATCGGCAGAAAATCCTTTTCCAAAAGATCATACAGAATCTTTGGATTGACCTCCGTGATCTCTCCCACATATCCGATATCCTCGCCTCCGGAAAGCTTTTTCTTCACCTTTAACAGACCACCGTCCTTGCCGCTGATCCCGACGGAGAGAACGCCAAGCTCCTGCACCAGCTTGACCAGAGATTTGTTCACTCTGCCCAAAACCATTTCGACAATCTCCATAGTCGCCTCATCGGTCTTTCTGAGCCCATTGACAAAAACCGGCTCCATGCCGACCTTTCCAACCCATTTACTGATCTCCTTTCCGCCTCCGTGAACAATGATCGGTTTAAAGCCTACCAGCTTTAAAAGCGTCACATCCTGAATCACCTGCTTTTTTAATTTCTCGTCCACCATAGCCGAACCGCCGTATTTCACTACGATGATCTTTCGGTTAAAGCGTTGGATATAGGGCAGCGCCTCGATCAACACCTTCGCCTTCTGAAGAACTTCCTCCATATTTTTCTCGTCCATTTTTCATTCCCTCTCTTTTTCCTGTTCTTATTCTTTCCGGACATCGGAAAACCTCTTCTTGTTTTCCTCCCTGCTGTTCTGTCTGAATCAAAGGTTTAATCCCTTGTTCTCCTCGCATCCCATCATAATGTTCAGACATTGGATTGCCGCACCGGACGCCCCCTTGCCAAGATTATCAAACTGGGCAGACAGCACCAGACGTTCCTCGTTCCCGGTTATGTATATCTTCAGTCCGTCCCAGCCGCTTAAGCTGCAGCCGGAAAGCATGCCGCCGTACAATCCCTCCGCCTCGCTTTCCACCTTGACAAACCGGCCTTCCTTATAAAACTCCGCGAAATATTCCCGCAGGGTCTTCGGACTTTTGCAATCCCTCAAATACTCCGTATAGAGTGGAACCGATACCACCATGCCGCTGTAATAATCCGCAACGATCGGGGAAAAAAGCGGTTCCCTTGCCAATCCCGCAATCTTTTTCATTTCCTTCAAATGCTTGTGCTGCTGCGTCAGCGCATATTCCCTGGGCGCCTCGATATCTCCATGCCGGTCCGGCGCTTCATACTCCGCGATCATTTTTTTCCCGCCTCCGCTGTAACCGGTCAGGGAAAAGGCCGCTACCGGATAATCCGGTGCAAGCAGTTCTCCCGCAATGAGCGGGTATACAAGGGAAATAAAACCTGTGGCATGGCAGCCCGGCACCGCCACTCTGCCGCCTTTTTTGATCGCCTCCCTGTGCTTCTTCGACAGCTCCGGAAACCCATATGCCCAGCCCTCTTTTGTGCGGTGCGCAGTAGAGGTATCAATGATCCTTACCCCTTCCCTCTCCACAAGGCTTACCGATTCCCTGGCCGCCTCATCCGGAAGACAGAGAAAGGTGATATCCGATTCATTGATCAGCCGTTTCCTCTCCTTTCTATCCTTTCTAAGCTCACTTGCGATCGGCAGGATCTCGATATCATCTCTCCCCTCAAAACGTTCATAAATCCGTAACCCGGTCGTTCCTTCACTTCCATCGATAAAAATTTTTGTTTTCATATTCTTTTCCATCCTCTGCATTTCAAAGTTTCCATTTTTTCAGCCCTGATCCTTTTCCCCCGATCAGGCAGCCCTCTCCGGTTCCCTATTCATTCTCGCTTAAATATTGGAATCGTTCAGCGAATAATCATAATAATTTAAATCATCCCGAAAGCTCCATCCGGCTTCCTGCCAGAAATGGTTTCCTATTTCATTGGACTTAAAGGCGGTCAGGGTACAAACATTTACCTGTTCCCTTCGCAGCGCCTCCATACAGGCAGATGCCATCGCCTTTCCGATTCCGTGTTGGCGGTAAGCCTCATCGACACAGACATGATACAGACACCCTCTCCTGCCGTCATTGCCGCAGAGAATTGCCCCTACGATCTTCCCGTCACAGACCGCAACCATGCTGGTGGTGGGATTCCTCCTCAAAAAACGCGCCACTCCGTCCCTGGAATCATCAATGGAGCGGATGCGAAATCCATGAATTCCCATCCACAATCCGTATACTTTATCATAGTCCTCTATTTTCATCTCCCGAATCCGGAAGAAAACCGTGTCCTGGCTCATTTCTTACCGCTCCTTTTAACGCAAGGTATTTACCCATAATAATATAGTATACCTTTGGCTTTCCGTAAAGAGAAAAAATAAACAAATTTTTGAATATTTATTCATTTATTTGTATATTTTTTCACTTGCATTCTATTTTCATATGTTATATAGTAAATCTAGCTTATGAGCGTGCCTGTCATTCATGCGCGCATCACATTATAAAGGAAGAAAGGAAATACGTTATGAAAGAAAAAGTTGTATTAGCGTACTCTGGTGGTCTTGACACTACCGCGATCATCCCCTGGCTCAAGGAAAATTACGATTACGAAGTCATCTGCTGCTGTATCAACTGCGGACAGGGCGAGGAGCTGGACGGACTTGAAGAAAGAGCAAAATTATCCGGCGCATCCAAACTGTACATTGAAGATATCACCGATGAATTCTGTGATGATTACATTGTGCCATGCGTTCAGGCAGGCGCTGTGTATGAACACAAATATTTACTCGGAACCTCCATGGCCCGCCCGGGCATTGCAAAAAAACTGGTTGAGGTTGCAAGAAAAGAAGGCGCTACCGCCATCTGCCACGGCGCAACCGGAAAAGGAAACGATCAGATCCGTTTCGAGCTTGGCATCAAGGCTCTTGCCCCTGACCTTAAGATCATTGCCGCTTGGCGGCAGGACAGCTGGACTATGCAGTCCCGTGAGGAAGAGATCGAATACTGCAAGGCACACGGAATTGATCTTCCGTTCTCCGCTGACCAGAGTTACAGCCGCGATCGCAACCTTTGGCACATCAGCCACGAGGGACTTGAGCTTGAAGATCCTGCAAACGAGCCAAATTACGACCATCTGCTTGTTCTCGGGGTATCTCCGGAGAAAGCGCCGGACAAAGGCGAATATGTGACCATGACTTTCGAGAAGGGTGTTCCGACTTCCGTAAACGGAAAAGAAATGAAGGTTTCCGACATTATCCGTGAGCTGAACCGTCTCGGAGGAAAACACGGAATCGGAATCGTTGATATCGTGGAAAACCGTGTAGTCGGAATGAAATCCCGCGGCGTATATGAGACTCCCGGCGGAACCATTCTGATGGAAGCGCACCGGCAGCTGGAGGAGCTGGTGCTCGACCGCGCCACAATGGAAGTCAAAAAAGAGATGGGCGACAAACTTGCCCAGATCGTATACGAGGG
>CAYROM010000057.1:0-10972 GCA_964425905.1 uncultured Lachnobacterium sp.
CAGATTAATCGTAACATCAAGCGTTCCAAATTCTGTCTCCGTCGTCCACTTCTGATCCTTTTTGATCCGTTGTCTGCGGATATAATTGCTGTCGCAGCTCAGCTTGTAAAAATAATCCGTTGCGGCAAGGGACGATTCGTTCTCATATAAATCCTTAAAATTCATGCGAACCTCGCTGGGCCGTGTAACAAGACAACCCATGATCTTTGTGTCGAACAGATCCTTGTACACGATGCTGTTCTCCTTCATGATCCCTTCCGCATAAGCGTAATCCATCATCTGATCCAAAATACCTTCCAGCGCAGCCTCTGCAGATTCCTGTGTCATCGGCTCTCTCTTCTCGTAAGCCTCAAACACGGCATCCTCGATATCGTCCACCAGAAACAGCTCCATCAGACGATTGATGGTGTATACCTTATCCTCCGGTGCAACCAGACCTGTCACCAGACCATATTCTGTCAATTCCAATATATTTTCCTGAATCATATTTCCTTCTCCTCCTCTTTCATCTTTCATTGCTTCTCCGGGATTGCTGTTTACAGCAGCTTCGTTGGCCCGTCCCCAATCTCAACAACATAAAATTCCGGCGTCTTTCCTACCTTTTCCCGATAAACCAGAGTAAGCTGCTTCTTGAAGGTGTCGATTGCCTCATCCTTTACAATGCTGACCGTACATCCCCCGAATCCGCCTCCGGTGATGCGGGAGCCGATCACCCCCGGAATCTTCCAGGCCTCTTCCGCAAGGATATCGCACTCCTCGCAGGAAGTCTCATAATCATCGCGAAGGGACACATGGGAGGCATTCATCAGCTTTCCGAAGGTCTCGATATCCTGATTCTTAAGGGCTTCCACCGCCTTGATCGTGCGCTGGTTCTCATATACCGCATGCTTTGCACGGCGGCGGTTTGTCTCATCCTTGATCGCAGATTTATAAGTTTCAAACTGCTCCTCGGTCAGATCTCCAAGCCCGTTGATCTCAACCACACTCTGAAGATCAGACAGCGCCTTAGCGCTTTCATTGCGGCGGTCATTATATGCGGAAGTAACCAGACTGTGCTTTACCATACTGTTAGTCACCACGATCTTTGCGCCATCCAATGTGATCGGCGCATAATCAAATGAAAGATCGGCCGTATCAAGGAAGATCGCATTGTCCTTCTTTCCCATTGCAGACGCAAACTGATCCATAATTCCGCAGTTACAGCCGTTAAAATTATTCTCGGAATACTGCCCGATCAGCGCAAGATCCTGATTTGTCACATCAAAACCGTACATATCCTTTAACATATATCCGGTAACCACCTCAAGGGAGGCGGAAGAAGAAAGTCCGGAGCCATTGGGAATATTGCCATATAAGGCGATGTCAAGACCGAGATCCAGCTTCATTCCTCTCCCCTCAAAAGCCCAGATCACACCCTTTGGATAGTTGGTCCACTCCCCATCCTCCTTCGGGGTAAGCTCGTCCAGAGAATACTCGATCACGCCAAGATCCTCAAAATTCATGGAATAGAATTTCAGCTTGCGGTCGCTTCTCTTTCGTGCCGCCATATATGTACCGATCGTAAGCGCGCACGGAAAAACATGTCCGCCGTTATAGTCCGTATGTTCCCCGATCAAATTCACACGCCCCGGCGCAAAATACACGTTGATATCACCCTCGCCCCCAAAAAGTTCTTTAAATTTTGCCAATAGTTTTTGCTCCATTTTTGCTCTCCTTTTACAAAAATTTTTTACTTCTGATTTTATTATAACGTTGGAATTTTTCTTTGCAATATCTAAATAAAATTTGCAACATAACAAAGGATTTCATGCAACAAAAATACATAAATCAATCGAACAGGATCTCATCCACTCCCACAAATTCATACCCTCTCTCCCGAAGGGCATCCACAACGGCAAGCGCCGCATCCACGGAGGATTTCGAACAGTCATGAAACAGGATGATGTCGCGGTCTTCCACATTATTCAATACCCTTTGGATGATCGTTCCCACGCTGTCCGTTTCCCAGTCCCTCGGATCGACATTCCACATGACGTCTATCATTCCCGTCTCATCCCCAAGCTCATCGCTCCAGCAGCCGAAGGGCGGCCTTATATAGATGGGATACTCTCCGGTGATTTCCATGATTGCCTCATTGGTCAGATCCACCTGCTCCTTTACCTCCGATACGCTCAGACTGCACAGATTTACATGGTCATAGGTGTGATTTCCTATTTCATGCCCTTCCCGCTGCATCCTTTCCACAATCTCCGGATTCTGCTCCGCCTGTTTTCCGATCAGAAAAAAAGTTGCCTTTACATTCCTCTCCTTTAGTCCGTCCAACAGTATTTCCGTATACTGCGCATTCGGGCCGTCATCAAATGTAATCGCAACTTTCTTATCCTCCTTAACCACCTGCTCCGCCTCTATCTGTCCCGCGTCTACCTGTCCCGTACTTACCGCCGGAAAATATTGTGTAAAAAGATAAATTGCCACAATGCAGATCGTGCCGATATATACCTGCAAATGGATGATTTTTCCTCTATTCGGATTCATAGCATACCAGACAGTTTTCCCTCACAAATATTATATGCACCGGTGCGGCGTAAAAGAAGTTTCGGCCCGGCAAATTTTCTTCGGCGAAACCGCCTTCCTTTTACGGTTCACTCCGGGAACCGCAGAGTATTCCCTCCCCATCAAAGCTGATCCGGCTGTATGCCGCAGAATATGTATTGACATTATCGATAACCGTCTGCTTCTCCTCCCCGGAAAGGATAACCGGCTGAAAATCATTGCGGCTTTTGATGGAGCTGATCCTGCACGGAATGATCTGTGCCGTAATATCCGGCTGCAAAACCCCATCGACCAGAGTAAACGTCTGCTGATACATCATGGTTTCCTTGTCCGACGGATTGCGGTTCCCTCCGAAACAGAAGTTGCCGAGGCTGTAACAGATAACTTTTCCGTTATACACTTCAACCCCCTGAAGCACATGCGGATGATTTCCGATCACAAGATCCGCACCCCAGTCAATGATCTTATGGGCGGTTTCCTGCTGGTATTCCGTAGGATAATAGTCCTTCTCGATCCCCCAATGGCAGCATGCCACCACAAGATCCGCGCCCTGCTCCTTCAATTGCCCGATCCCGCTTTGGATATAAGCTTCATCCTCCTGCGACTCGGAAAGAAGATTTGCCGATACGATCCCCACCGTCACGCCTTCCTCTGTCGTATAGATTCCCAGATGTTCATTGTATCCAAACACGATGCCGGCTTCCTCTAAGGCATTCTCCGTATCCGTATGGCTGATCTCCCCGTAATCCTGCGTGTGGTTGTTTCCCAGACTGCACGCCTCGACAGAACTGCTGGTCATGATCCCGGTATACTCCGGTCTTCCCCTCAGATTCCACTTTTTTTCCACGCGCTCGTCCGCGGTCGTAAGCACACATTCCAGATTGACCAGCGTAAGATCATCGTTTTCAAAGACCTCCCGAACCCCGCCGAAAAAGTATTCCTCGCCGTAGCTGTCATAATATTCATGAAAGGAACCTTCATAACCGTGCGTCTGGGCAGAGCCCAGCGTACAGTCCCCCGTCGCCGTGATCGTAACCGTCTGCACCACCGGCTCCCTTTCCGTTTCTTCTGCTGCTGCCGCCTGTGATCCGCTTTCCTCAACAGCCGTCTCCGTCTGCATTTGTTCTGTCTGCTCCAGGACGGCGCTTTGCGCCCCGCAGCCGCTCAAGACAAGCGCCGCTCCCATCGAAAGTGCCGCTATCATTTTCTGCTTTTTCAAAATCATCTTTTTCATAAAATATCACTTTCGTATACCAAATATCGTCTGACTGTTAAAACCTGCTGTACATATAGCTTACCATATAATCCCCCTTTCCGGTATAAAAATCTTAATCCCCGTGAAAATATGGCAGCTCTGAAAAAAAAGATTCGCAAACGTCCTAACTGCATATACTATCTAAGAATACTTCCGGGCACTATGCCAATCCTGCCCGGTCCCTGAAATGGAGAACTATTTATGTGCGGAATCGCTGGTTTTACTGATTTTTACTGTGATCTGACCAAACAAAAGGCTTTCTGGGACGACATCCTGACCCGGATGCATCAAAGCCTTAAACACCGCGGGGATGACAGCTTCGGGAGTTCTCTTTTCTCCCACGCCGGACTGTCCCATGCCAGATTGTCCATCCGTGACATTGCCAAGGGCTCCCAGCCCATGACGCGCATGGCGCATGGAAACAGCTATACAATTGTCTACAACGGTGAGATCTACAATACAGACGAACTGCTGCCGGAGCTTGTCCGATCCGGCTACACCTTTTCTACCACTTCGGACACCGAGGTAATACTGTACGCCTACATCCACTATGGAGAACAATTCGTATCCCGCTTAAACGGTATCTTTGCCTTTGCCATATGGGATGAGGCTGCCGGCAGACTGCTCCTCTACCGGGACCGCGTCGGCGTAAAGCCTTTATTCTATGCCCGGCGCGGTGATTTTTTCCTCTTCGGCTCCGAGCCAAAAGCCCTGTTCTGTCATCCGGACTGCAAGCCTGCCCTCGACGAATCCGGTCTCTGTGAAATTCTTTCCGTCGGCCCTGCCCGGACGCCCGGATGCGGCGTTTTCTCCGGCTTAAAGGAGGTTCTGCCCGGACATTTCCTCTCTGTCGCCAAAGACGGCATAACGGACGTCTGCTACTGGGATCTTTTTAGCAGCGAGCATACCGACGACTACGCCGCCACCGTGGAAAAAACCTCCTATCTGGTACGGGACGCAGTACAAAGACAGATGGTTTCCGATGTACCGGTATGTACCTTTCTCTCCGGCGGCATTGATTCCAGCATCGTCACCGCTCTCGCTGCAAAATTCATGGCAGGCCACGGGGAAACCCTAAACACCTTCTCCTTCGACTTTACGGAAAATGAGCGGTATTTTCAGTCCAATTCTTTTCAGCCGGAACGCGATCTGCCCTATGTGAACATTATGCTTTCCCACTGCCACACGAACCACACTTATCTGGAATGCGACCAGACGACTCTGGCAGATACCCTGTACGACGCGGTGGACGCAAAAGACCTCCCGGGTATGACAGATGTAGATGCGTCTCTCCTCTATTTCTGTTCCCTTGTGAAACAGCACAACAAGGTTACCCTTACCGGGGAATGTGCGGACGAGATTTTCGGCGGTTACCCCTGGTTCTACCGGAAAGAACTGATGGACCGCGACGGTTTCCCCTGGTCCGCAGACATATCCGCCCGCACGGTTTTCCTCGCCGAGGACGTTAAAAGGCGGCTTCAGCTTGACGCATACTCCCATGCGCGGTATGAAAGTTCTCTTGCAAAAGCGCCATTTCTTGACGGAGAAAATACAGAGCAGAAAAAACGCCGTGGAATCGCCTATTTAAACATTAAGTGGTTCATGCAGACGCTTCTGGACCGCATGGACCGCACCAGCATGTACTCCGGTCTTGAAGCGCGGGTTCCCTTTGCGGATCACCGGATCATAGAATATGTTTTTAATGTACCGTGGGAAATGAAATACCGGAACGGAGTGGAAAAAACGCTTCTCCGGGACGCCGCCGCAGACCTTCTGCCAAAGGAGCTTTTATACCGGAAAAAGAGTCCCTATCCCAAAACCTATCATCCGGCTTATGAAAAACTGCTGGAGGATCGTCTTACCGCCATTGTGGAGGACTCAAACGCCCCGATCCAGCCCCTGATCGATAAGAAGAAAGCAAGGAAATTCATCGCCTCCCACAAGGAGCTTGGAAAGCCGTGGTTTGGCCAGCTCATGGCAGGCCCCCAGCTTTTGGCATATTTTATCCAGATCAATGCGTGGATGGAAAAATACGGACTTACCATTTAAGCCTTTCACGCACACATCGGGAACCAATATTTCCTGGTTCCCGATGTAAGATGAAAACGTATATCAATCTTCCTCGATGTGTTCCCTGCCCTGATCGATAATGGACCGGACATGATCATCCGCCAATGAATAGAATACCGACTTCCCTTCCCTGCGGCTCTTTACCAGCCGGCTCTGCTTTAATATCTTAAGCTGATGGGAAATTGCAGACTGCGTCATATGAAGCGCCTCCGCCAGATCACACACGCAGACCTCCGCCTCAAAAAGGACAAACAGTATGCGGATTCTCGTGGAATCGCCGAATACCTTGAACAGCTCCGCGAGATCATACAGCTCGGTTTCCTCCGGCATTGTCTCATTTACTATCTTCAAAAGCTCCGCATGAACCTCTGTGGTCTCACAGCAATCCAGTTCCTTTTCCATATCCTCCGTCCTGCCCATGCTCTTTTCATTCCTTTCCGTTTTTTGCATTTCCGCCACTTTTCCCTTAAAGCTTCTTTACAAAAAGCGCCCGGATCGCATTTAAGACAGCTATAACCATAACGCCCACATCGGCAAAGATGGCAAACCACATATTGGCAATTCCGACCGCTCCAAGCAAGAGGCAGATCAGTTTGATGCCGATTGCAAAATAAATATTTTCATAGACGATCCGTATACATTTTCCGGAAATACGGATTGCCTTGGATATCTTAAGAGGATCATCGTCCATCAGCACGATGTCCGCCGCCTCGATCGCCGCATCGGAGCCGAGCGCCCCCATTGCAATCCCGATATCCGCCCGGGAAAGTACCGGCGCGTCATTGATTCCGTCGCCGACAAATGCAAGCTTTTCTTTCTCCTTCTTTTCCGCAAGGAGTTCCTCCACCTTGGCAACTTTATCTGCCGGAAGCAGTTCACTATATACCTCGTCAATCTCAAGCTCCGCCGCTACCTGATCCGCGACGGCCCCGGCATCACCTGTCAACATGATTATACGCGAAATTCCCGTTTCATGCAATGCCCCGATTGCCGACTTTGCATTTGGCTTCAATCGATCCGCGATCAGAATATGTCCTGCATATTCTCCGCCCACCGCCATATGTACGACCGTGCCCACATGGCTGCATTCGTGATATTCAAGCCCAAGCTTCTTCATAAGCTTTGCATTGCCCACAGCAACTAAAACGCCGTCCACCTTTGCCGTAACGCCGTGCCCGCCGATCTCCTCAACCTCTGTTACGCGGCTCTGATCGATGGGTCTTCCGTATGCTTTTTTCAGGCTGATGCTGATCGGATGAGAGGAAAAGCATTCCGCAAGGGCCGCATATTCCAGCAGTTTTTCTTCCTCCATCCTGCTGTGGTGAACCCCGCAGACCTCGAATACCCCCTGGGTCATGGTTCCGGTCTTATCAAACACAACATATTTGGTCTGGGACAATGTCTCCAGATAATTTGACCCTTTTATCAGTATGCCCTCATGGCTTGCACCGCCGATTCCGGCAAAGAAGCTTAGCGGTATGCTGATCACCAGCGCGCAGGGGCAGCTGATTACAAGGAATGTCAACGCCCGGTAAATCCACGTTCCAAAGTCCGGTGACAGTCCCATCAAAAGCAGCCGTACAAGCGGCGGAATTACTGCCAATGCTACCGCGCTATAACACACCGCCGGCGTATAATATTTTGCAAATTTTGAAATAAAATTTTCGGAGCGGGATTTTTTTGAACTCGAATTTTCCACCAGATCAAGAATCTTTGAGACCGTTGATTCCCCGAATTTCCTGGTGGTACGGATCTTAAGCACTCCCGTCATATTGATGCAGCCGCTGATAATCTCATCCTGCGTATGCACATTTCTCGGAAGGCTCTCTCCCGTAAGCGCACTTGTGTTTAAGGTGCCTGCGCCCTCTATAACGATACCGTCGATCGGCACCTTCTCTCCGGGCTGCACCACAATAACCGTTCCGATCTCCACCTCATCCGGATCGACCTGCTGCAGCTTTCCGTCCACCTCAATATTTGCATAATCCGGGCGGATGTCCATAAGCTCGCTGATATTTCTGCGGCTCTTTCCAACTGCAATCCCCTGAAAGAGCTCCCCGATCTGATAGAACAGCATAACCGCAATGGCTTCCGTATAGTCGCCGCTTTCAACGAGGGCAATGATGATCGCCCCAACGGTCGCAACCGCCATCAGAAAGTTTTCATCAAATACCTGCTTATTTAATATCCCTTTCACCGCTTTTTTCAGGATGTCATATCCAATGACCAGATAGGGCACCATGTAGAGGACGAACAAGATAATTCCTCCAAAGGGAATGCCTGCAAAGGGGATAAAGATTCCCGCAATCTTTAAGACGATCATCAGAAGCGCAGCAACGATGATACGGATGAGCATTTTTTTCTGCTTTTTATTCATAACGCTGCACCTTGAAGATAGATCTCACAGTCATCCTCTACCTTTTTGCAGTTCTTGAGGACCTCCTTCATGACAGCCTTGTCATCCTGTCCCTCCTCAAACTCCACGATCATCTTAAGCGCCATAAAATTTACGGTTGCATCCTTCACGCCTGCCGTACCCTTTGCAGCCTCCTCCATCTTATTCGCACAGTTTGCACAATCAACCTCAATCTTGTAAGTCTTTTTCATCTTTCACATCTCCTTTATATTTTTTCATATGAGCATTTATTCATATGTTCAATTGTATTATAGCATGATGTGAATCGATGTCAATCTTTTTTTACGAACCTACCGCCTTATCGGTTTTCTCTTTATCCTTACGATCAGCGCCCCGGCGGCAGAAAGCGCCAAAATACCGCCCATTGCTGCTGCGATAAGTGTGCCGTACTCCGACATAAAGATGACCCGCGCACTAGATGAAACCGTAATGCCCTCAATGCCGATCACAGTAGTGTTCGTGCTTCCGTCCATTGCAACGGAACAATCTGCACAGAGGATTTCCAACTGAAGATTTCTCCCCTCCGGAACCGTAAAGACCACCTGCCCATTGTTATCACTTAAATAGGATAATAATTCATCCCCCTCCAAGAAAAAGCGGATGCTAATGTCATTTCCTTCTTCATCCTTCAACAGATCTCCATTTTTGTCCCGGACAACGATCTCAAGACTTTTGATTTTTCCGCCGTCATCTGTTGGAATGGCAATAACTTCCTGTTCCTCCGCCTGATAGTTTCCTCCGTTTTCCAAACCGCTTATTGTGATGACAGGAGGCGTTTTGTCGACGACAAATGCGAATGACAAATTCTTAATATCGCTGTATTCAACCGTTTCTGTCTTATTAACGGATTCAATTATGACGCTATTTTCCCCTTCCTCTGCAAACAGAGTCTGCGGCAGCCTGTAATGATACATATACCAACTGTTTTCTCCTCCGGATACCTCAACCGAGTAATCCGATCCCTCAATTAATTCCACTCCATTTAAAAATACTGCATAGGATTCCAGCGGATCAACATCCACTTCCCAGATTTCCAGAGCGCTGTCAATGGACTGCACATAATAATCATCTAAGATCTGCTGCGTATAGTCGCCTTCCTCCACCCAGAAATAGGAACCGTCTCTATTCACGGAAAACATCAAAAGCACGCTGTCATCACCGACGTCTTCCTCCGCTATATTTCCGTTTTCATCTATAAACGTGACCTTATCAAGCGCATTTCCCGCCAAATCATCCGCGGTACAGGTCAATCTGTAAATTCCGTCATTCTCAAAATTTTGGATCGTATATCTCTTGCCGTTTGCAATATCACTTACCTTCCATTCGATTGTCTCCGACGTAAAACTGTTCCCCACACGAACGATCCTCGTCAATACCGGTGTAACCATATCCAGATTGCCCTCCGCATCCACACAATCTATGGACAGACCGATATTGCCCTCTTCGCTGTTTGCGGAATGATTGCTGATACCGGTTATGGTTACATAAGGAGCGCTTTGATCCACATAGAAGCTTTCCGGCTGCATGCTCTTTGCTTGATTTCCCGCCTTATCCGAACACTCTATATTCCAAGCATATAAGGCATTATCCTCAAACGTAATCGTTGCCGTATGCTCATCCCCGTTATCGCTCCACGCGCTTAGTGTCGGAGCCGCAATATTGCTGCCATTGTCATCTGCCGTACAGGAAAAATCGACCCGGGAGGAATCAAAATTGTGCTCATTGATCGTTATGGCTGCTGTCCTGCTCTCACTAAAATAAGTTCCGTTTAAAGAATCATTATTATCATATGTTACCGTGACCACCGGCTCGGTCAAGTCGATCACAAATAAATTGGGCGCCTGTGATACGCCATAATCCACCTCTGTATTTTCATTTCCCGCCAGATCCTTACACGAGATATCAAAGGTATAATCTCCCTCCGCTTCATAGGCTACCGTCGCCGTATGCACAATTTCATTTCCATCTCCCATACGGATAGACCATGACGAAAGCTCCGGTATCACGCCCTCCGTATTTGTAATGTCAACTGTTACCCCCTCCGGATCAAAATTGCCGTCCATAATCTCAATCGTCGCATTTCTGGCAGCATTAAAGTAAACACCATCCGCAAATGAATCATCCCCATCGTTGATGTCATAAGTGACCGTAATAGACGGAGCCGTTGTATCGACCGTAAACTTTGTCGGCGTTATGGAGCCGTTGTACAGAACCTGAGCATTTTTATTTCCGGCTATATCCGTATAACTAAAGGAAACCTCATAATTTGCCTCCTCTGAAAATGTTACTACCGCAGTATGCGTAGTCTTGTCCGGATCCGACTCATCCGTCTTCGTCGTCCATCCGGAGATTACTGAGGAGCGGTCTATTGCTATGGTATTCCCGTTTGCATCGGTCGCAGTAATTCGGATCCCGGCCGTTGCCTCTTCGCTGTCAAAGCTGCTGCTTCTCTCTGTGATAACTACCGCCGCTTTTCGTGAGGATGCAAAATATCCCGTCTCATCCACCGTCTTGCTGTAAAGCTCATTTGATGAGTCGTAGGAAACTGATATTACAGGTGCCGTTGTATCAAACCGCAAGGTAAGGGTCTGTTCCTTTGTATTCCCCGCATTGTCCGTAATTTTAACATGTACCTCAACGTCGTCATCGCTGTTGTATTTTTCCGCTTCAATCGTTAT
>CAYROM010000058.1:0-10219 GCA_964425905.1 uncultured Lachnobacterium sp.
CTTTTACCATACCGATATTGGCGTAACGGCTGTCCTCGCTGTTATTGCGGTTGTCTCCCAGCACAAAATATTCCCCCTTTCCAAGCGTGATCTCCTCCTCCGCAAGCCCTGCGTCCTCGATTGCCGCCACATCCACCGTCTCGTTGTAGAGGCTTCCGTTGACATAGACCGCCCCGTCCTTTATCTGCACCGTATCTCCCGGTGTTGCGATCACACGTCTCACATAATAATGGGATTTTTCATTGCCGTTTGGAAGAAAAACGATCACATCCCCCGACTTTGGATGGGTGATCAGATAGACGAACCGGTTTACCAGAAGCTGGTCATTGTTATTCAGCTGCTCCTCCATCGCCTGCCCTACCACGCTGGTACGAAATCCGAAGGAGGTGACTAAAACGTACGCCAACACAATCACGATGGCGAGCTCAACGATCCATGACATGATCTCCTTAAACAGAGGCATATTGAATTTTTTCCGCTGTCTTCCAAAATTTAAGCCGCCGCGTCTTCTTCTCACGTAAATCTCTCCTCACCAATCATCGCCTAAAATGCCTTTATATTTTACTATATTTTTTTTCGTTGCGAAAGGGCATACGGGCAATTTTAATAAAACGGGAAAAAATTTCCTATAAAAAAAGGAGCTGATGTGATTTTACCCACTTCAGATCCTCTTTTTTGCTTTTCTTATTTCATTAATTCCTTAACCTTGGCAGCCTTGCCAACACGATCTCTTAAATAGTAAAGCTTTGCACGTCTTACCTTACCTCTGCGCACAACCTCAACCTTCTCTACGTTCGGAGAGTGGAGCGGCCAGGTCTTCTCTACGCCGACGCCGTTGGAAAGCTTTCTTACGGTGAATGTGGTGCGGTTGCTTCCGTTCTGCTTCTTGATAACAGTTCCCTCAAAAACCTGAATTCTCTCACGGTTACCCTCTTTGATCTTACCGTAAACCTTTACGGTATCTCCGACGGAAAACTCCGGAACCTCAGCCTTTAACTGCTCTGCTTCAATGTTCTTAATGATCTCATTTGCATTCATTTTTGTGACCTCCTATTATTTTGACGTTCTTAATGCTACTGTCTTTCGCAACAGAGGACCATCATTTTTATTCACAACATGATCAATCTACCACAATTTTATCGTGAAATCAAGTGCAAAAGCAAACTTTTTACTTCCTTTTTCTATTGGCCTTAAATCTTGCGAAAGCAAGACCTTCCATGCAGCGTTATTTAAAATTCCATCCATATCACCGGTTCCTTCGCCCGGCAAAGCCCCAGTTTTTCCCAGAGGGCAATTAAGGCGGCATCGGATTCTTCCGTCTGCACATACGGAGTCCTGCCAAGGTCAAGCTCCAGATTTATCATGTAGGTTCCGAGAGCCATTCCGATATGCTGTCCCCGAAATGCCTTCCTCACATACAGCATGCCAAGGCTTCCGTCTATATTTGCTCCCGCGGCCGCCGCGATCACCCCGTGTACGAAGGCTCCGTACACCGCTCTTTCCCGGCTCCTGCTGCGAAAATATTCTTCCGCCTTAGTCCGGACGCACTCCGCAAGCATTTTCTCACACTCCTCAGGGAAGATTTCCCGGATGCAAAGACCGGATTTTGATTCTTTGCCGTTTGGACAGTAAAGCCCGCGGACGGGCAGCTTTTCCCTGCGGGTATAAACCAATTGGGCGCACCGCATGATTTTCACATATGTGAAAAGCTGTTCCAGTTGCTCCGCCGTCACCCCGTGTACCGCCATCCGGGAAAAATCTGCCGCGGTATCCTCCGGCAGCCCTGAAAAAATTCCGCCAAAAGTTCCCTCCGGCTCCCGGCACAGATTGGTATAGTAATATATTCCGGATATCCTGTCCCTAAGAAGAATGCTGTCTTTTCCGCTCGAAAAAAGCTCCGCCCTCCCCCGATTGATCAGTTCGATCATATCTATATGAAGAAGCTTCTTTTTCTGCAGCTTCGCTTTACATTCCTCTAACCTCTGATATTTCTGAAAAAGATCCGGTCTGCGCTCCCTTGTTCTAAGCACCGACTGTTCACGCCTCCATCGGTCGATTTCCCTTTGGTTGCCCGACAAAAGCACCTCCGGCACCCCTATCCCCCGCCAGACCTCGGGTCTGGAATATTGCGGATATTCCAGCAGATCGCCAAAAAAAGACTCCGTCCGGGCAGAATCCTCATTATGAAGCACCCCCGGAACAAGTCTCGCCACCGCATCCACGATCACCATTGCCGCCAGTTCTCCTCCGGTCAGCACATAATCCCCGATGGAAACATAATCGGTCACGATCTCCTTAAGCACCCGCTCGTCAATCCCCTCATAGTGTCCGCAGAGCAGGACAAGGTCATCCGCTTTTGCAAACTCTTCCGCCTTTTTCTGGGTAAAGGTCTCTCCCTGAGGGGTGACATAAATGGTATGCACTTTGCGCTGTCCGTTTTCCAAAAGCGGTTCCGCAACGCTATTCCATGCATCATAGACCGGCTGCGCCTGCATCAGCATCCCGGCGCCTCCGCCATAGGGATAATCGTCCACCCTTCGGTGCTTATCTGTGGCAAAGCTGCGGATGTTCACCGCTTCGATATTAATTTTCCCCTGTTTCATTGCCCTTCCCGTTATACTGGTCGAAAGCCCCTGCATAACCATCTCCGGGAAAAGCGACAAAATATGAAAATCCATTTGCGCACCTTTTATCCTAAATTTCCATGAGTCCGATCATAACTCCCATAAAGAAGAAAAGCATCATAAGCACAAGACTTACGATGGAACAGACAAGCCCCGCGATCGCCCTTCCCTTTTTCGAGGATTTCTGTCCCATGATTCCGATAACGTCAAAAAGGATTCCATAATACGACCAGCAAAATATCAGACCGACAATACCAAATCCAAGCGCCATGTTCGCATACCGTGGCGTGTCCACGCCATGTACCATAATCGGCCCCTGCGGCTGAATCGTCGGTACTCCCTGCGGCACTCCGTTCGGCTGTATTCCCGGCTGCCCGTATGCCGCTCCGTTCGGCTGCATCCCCGGCTGCCCGTATGCCGCTCCGTTCGGCTGCATCCCCGGCTGCCCGTATGCCGCTCCGTTCGGCTGCATCCCCGGCTGCCCGTATGCCTGCTGATTGAGCGGCTGGTGCAGAAGCCGGATCAGATCATCCACATCCTTTTTGTACATCTGTTTTACCACAGCGCCGTAAAAACCGTCCATATCACTCTCTTTCCCGTAGACCCCCGGAAGCCACAGGACACGAACCCACGCCTCAATGTGCATGATCCCATTCTGATAATTCCATATAAAAAACTTCGGCAGTTCAATAAATCCGCCTCCCGCGCGGTACACCATCTGCCCTTTGAACTCCTTATATTCAAACCCGTGCTTTGACAGAAAGTCCTGCATCATAAAATTTATAAAATCTTCCGGCTGATTTAAAATTTCATCTCTGATATATCTTGACATTTTTCCCTCCATCTTTTCCGGTCTGCTTTAAAACTCCCGTTGTTCCGCCTGTCTCCGGTCTTCATTTCTTCCATAACCAATCTATTATCTAAGCCCCGGCAACAGATGTATCGTCATGCTGCCGTTTTCCACATCCACACTCTTCACGCAATCTTTTATCGCCGGGATCAGCAGATCCTGCTCCCCCTGCTTTTCAATTACATACACATCATTCGCCCCGGTCTGAAGGACATCGCTGATCCTTCCAAGCTGTTCTCCCTCCTCGGACACAGCCAAAAGCCCGATCAGATCCGCAATAAAATACTCATTTTCCTTCAAAGGGACTGCATTCTCCCGTGTGACCCAAAGCGTAGCCTTCCGGTACTTTTCTACCTCATTGATATCATCTATCCCTTTAAATTTCAAGATGACCTGGTTTTTAAAAAATTTGACGGAAACAATCTCAAGCATTCGCTTTTCCTTCCCGTCATCCAAGATCACCTGCTTTAATTTCCGAAAACGGCCGGCATCATCCGTCGTTGGAAATACCTTTACTTCTCCACGCACGCCGTGGGTGGTGGTTATAACGCCCACCTGCAATAAATCTTCCATCTGTACCCCTCTCTGTTCCAAAAAGAGTTCTCGCTTTTACCTAATAATGAAGCCGTCCCAAATACTTGAGACGGCTCTTCAGTTACTGTACGATCTCGACAATAACCTTCTTGTCTTCCTTTGAGGCTGCGGCCTTCACAACGGCGCGGATCGCTTTCGCGATTCTTCCCTGCTTGCCGATCACCTTGCCCATATCAGACTGTGCAACACGTAATTCCAAAACAATTGCTTTTTCAGTCTCGGTCTCAGTCACAACAACTTCATCTGGATTGTCGACTAACGATTTTGCAATTACTTCTACCAATTCTTTCATTACGTCACCTCACAAATCCTATTTCTCGATACCAGCGTTCTTGAAAATTCTAGCAACAGTTTCTGTCGGCTGCGCGCCATTTGCCAGCCACTTCTTTGCCAGCTCTTCATTCACATGATACTCGCTAGGGTCCTTGGTCGGATCGTAAGTTCCAATCTCCTCGATGCACTTTCCATCTCTCGGGGATCTGGAATCTGCAACAACGATTCTATAGAAAGGAGCTTTCTTCTGTCCCATTCTTCTCAATCTGATCTTTACTGCCATCTTTTTCACCTCCTCGTAAAGTCATAAAATTTATCTAATTCAAAAGTCATCTGATGCTTTTGAATGCACAAGCGGCAAAGCCTTCGGCTTCTCCGCGATGTGTGTCCCGGTTAAAAGGGAAATCCCTTGAACATGCCTCCCATGCCTCCGCGGCGCCCTTTTCTGCCGCCCATCATTCCCGGCATCTGCTTCATCAGCTTTTTTGTCTGCTCAAACTGCTTTACCAGACGGTTTACCTCCGAAATATCCACACCGGCTCCCTTTGCGATCCGCTGCTTGCGGCTTGGATTCAAAAGACCCGGATTCCGGCGCTCTTTTATGGTCATGGAATATATGATTGCCTCCGTGCGTGCCATCTGTTTCTCCGCGGCATCCGTATCGATATCCGGCGTTTTCCCGCCGAAGCCCATGCCCGGCATCATTCCCATAAGGCTTGCAAGTCCGCCCATCTTTTTCATCTGGCTCATGGACTCCAGATACATCTCAAAGTCAAACTCGTTCTTGCGCATTTTCTGCTCAAGCTCCCGGGCTTTCTCCTCATCGATGTTCTCCTGCGCCTTTTCGATCATGGTCAAAACGTCGCCCATCCCAAGTATTCTTGACGCCATACGATCCGGATAGAACTGCTCCAGATCCGAAAGCTTTTCGCCCATTCCCGCGTAAAGGATCGGCTTTCCCGTCACCGCCCGGATAGACAATGCGGCTCCGCCGCGGGTATCGCCGTCCAGCTTTGTCAGAACCACGCCGTCAATACCGATCTTTTCATCAAAGGTTCCCGCCACATTCACCGCATCCTGACCGGTCATGGCGTCCACCACAAGAATTGTCTGGAACACATCGACGGTTTCCTTGATCTCCACAAGCTCCGCCATCATATCCTCATCCACATGGAGACGTCCGGCGGTATCAATGATAAGGACGTTGAATTCCTTCTTTTTGGCATACTCCACAGCCGCTTTTGCAATATTTGCAGGCTTTTCCTTATCCCCGAGGGAAAATACCTCTATCCCCTGCTTTTCACCGTTGATCTTAAGCTGCTCAATCGCAGCGGGGCGGTATACGTCGCAGGCTGCCAGAAGTGTTTTCTTCCCCTTCTGTTTCAGCTTGCCTGCAATCTTTGCAGTAGTGGTCGTCTTACCGGCGCCCTGAAGACCAGCCATCATGATGACGGTCAGCTCCTTGCCCGGGCGAAAGGCGATCTCCGTAGTCTCGGAACCCATGAGCCGGACCATCTCTTCGTTTACGATCTTGATGACCATCTGCCCGGGATTAAGACCGTTCATAACGTCCTGCCCGATTGCCCGCTCCTGCACATCCTTGGTAAACTGCTTTACCACACGGAAATTAACGTCCGCTTCCAAGAGCGCCATCTTGACTTCCTTGAGTGCGGTCTTAACGTCGTCCTCCGTCAGTCTTCCCTTGCTGCGCAGATTCTTAAATACATTCTGAAGTTTTTCCGATAAACTGTCAAATGCCATACTTTACCCTCTACACTTCTTTGCGACCTTGGTTAGATTATCACATCACAGACATAGTGTCAAGTATTTTTTCTTGACATGTGTATTTTGCCATTGCTCACCAGCTCATGTTCCCCTTTAGGGTATCTTTCAGCACTCCGAAAAATTCCCGGAACATATTGTTTGGAAGATACCATGCGTCTGAATTTGCAGAAACCCCCTCCACATGGACGATCCCCTGCTTTTTGGCGATTCCCATCGCCCGAAACACATGAAAATTGTTGGTAACGATTCCAACGGAATCCTTTTGGGGATCAATGAATTCCATACTGTTTCGGATATTTTCGACCGTATTTCCCGACTGATCCTCAAGCAGCAGCCTGCTTTCATCAATCCCGCGGAAAATCAGATAATCCGCCATCCCCCGGGCCTCGGAGAAGGGCTCGTTTGCGCCCTGTCCGCCGGAAACGATACAGATAGTGTCCGGATTTTCATTTAAATAATCGACAGCTTCCTCCAGCCGGTACTGCAGCGCCATACTCGGACCGCTCTCATACACCTGCGCGCCCAGCACGATAATATAATCCAGACCGTCGGAGCCCTTAGCGGTAAAGCCGCTGAAGACAAACCCCTCTGTGACGCAAAAAAATGCCGCGCCCGCCGCGACCAGACAGACAAAGAGTCTTCTTGCCGCCTTCGGCAGCTTTCTCCACAGCCCCTTCTGGGCAAAAAGGGAAAACAAAAAAAGACATGCTCCAAGTCCCAGCCAGACTGCAAAAAAGGCTGTCCCCGATCCGACCGCCAGAACGCTCAAGCCATATAGCGCGCATAAGATTCCCAGCACAAGCCAGATCAGCGTCATTTTGCGGATATTGATTTTCTTTCCGGATTTCTTTTCCTTCCCAGTTCTTCCCATAACGCCTCCCATAATCCTATTTGTTACGCTATCCGTACATTCCTGAGCTTCCGTCTCTTCTATATTATTTTCAGGATGTCGTTTGAAATCTCTTCAATCTGCTCCATCGCCGTCTCATCCCCTGATTTCCGGAATCTTTCCGCAAGCAGATGGATGCGCTCTACATCCGATTTTACCGATAGGAATTTTTCCACAAGGTGAAGCTTTTCCTCATAGCCCTCCAGCTTTCCCCGACAGCGCTTTACCATATCCGCCACGCCCTGCCTGCTGATTCCTTCCTCCCCCGCAATCTCCCCTAAAGAGAGGTCGTTGAACATAAAGTCACCATAGATCTGGCGCTGACGCTCATTTAAAAGTTCACCATAAAAATCATACAGGTATGCCTGCCGCAGTTTATCGTCCATATCGTCACCCTGACCGTCCATTCATTAACGCTTCGCACACGACAGCCTTCGGCTGCTATCTGTGTCCTCTTTGGAGTAAAAATAGCACAAGCAAAAGCAGGTGTCAAGTCTTCTTTCTTGACACCTGCTTATCAAATGCTGTCAGCTTCTGCCGGCAGAATGACGGCGGCATAGCGGTTTTCTTTTCCTATATGTCCCAACGGTCATCATTCCTTCCAGCGTCTTTGCCTGCACCGCTTCCCGTTACCTCTTTACTCACCGCAAGGCTTCCGGAATCATATGTAACGGCAGAGGTGATCGGCGCCGCGGCGGGAATCCTTTTTCCATACTCCTCTTTCTGCTGCTTTCCGGGCTGTTCCTTTTTGCCACCACCCGCAGGATCGGAAAAATATCACCGATCAGAGCCATATGCGGCGGACAGAGCGAAATCTACTTTGACAGCAGGATCAAAGCGCCCATAAGCCCAAAAGCTGGCATCCGGCGATATACTTTTCTATGCCGAATACAGTCTTTTTGATCCCTCAAAGAAAGAAGAGGCTACGGAAGCGGATGCCCTGCCGCCAGATAAAGTCTGTACCACTCCTCTCTGGTAAGCGCGATATCCCCCGCTGCAATGATCTGTCCGAGACGTTCTTGATTTGCCGTTCCTGCAATAATCTGCATCCCGGCCGGATGGCGCAGTATCCAGGCTGCCGCGACGGCTGTGGGGCTTTCCCCGTATTTTTCCGCCAGCCGGTTCAGTTCCTGATTCAATTCCCCGTATGCTTCGCTTCCGATAAAACAGCCGCCCCAATTTGGCATCTGAAACGGCGACCATGCCTGAATCGTAATGTCATGCAGCCTGCAGTAATCCAGCACGCTTCCGTCCCGGTCCGCAGCGCCGCCGGTGTCCATATTGACTTCCATTCCGTTTGCGATCATATTGGAAACCGGAATGGAAAGCTGGAGCTGGTTGACGCAAAGCTCCTGTTCCACATATTTTTTCAGCAGCTCTATCTGCATGGGTTTATGGTTTGAGACGCCAAAGCAGCGTACCTTTCCGCTTCGTGACAATTCCTCAAAGGCGGCTGCCACCTCCTCCGGCTCCACCAGAGCGTCCGGCCGGTGCAGAAGAAGGATATCCAGATATTCCGTCTTAAGCCTTTTTAATATCCCGTCCACCGACTGTATGATATACGCCTTCGACTGATCGTAAAAGCCTCTGCCTTCCTTTCGGATTCCGCATTTGGACTGCAGGATCATATCCTCCCGGTTAAGAGAACAATCCGCCGCCCAGGCTTCCCCAAAGAGTTCCTCGCTCCTGCCGTTCCCATAGATATCCGCATGGTCAAAAAACACCGCCCCCTGTTCCATAGCGGCATGGATGAACCCGTTCATCTGCTGCGGCGTTTTATCCGCCAGCCGCATACAGCCCACCGCTACCGCCGGAACATTAAGTCCTGTTCTTCCAAGCTTAACTTTTTTCATATGCTCCCCCTGTTTTTTGTTTTCCCTTCTCCATCCGGATTTTCCCGGATCGGTCCCTTTCAATGATCAAAATGAAACTTTGAGAGCAGATCCCCAAGGCTGGTTCCGGCGGTCTCATTGGATACATACTGCTCCACCTCTCCCGCGTCCTCGGTATCCACCATCTCCTCCTCAAGTGCTTTCATGCTGAGACTGATCTTGTTGTCATTGGTGTTCAATATCTTGACTTTCACCTTCTGCCCCTCCTTAAGCACCTCGTGGGGCGAGGCAATCCTTTTCCGGCTGATCTGTGAGATATGGACCAGTCCGCTCAATCCGTTTCCAAGGCTGATAAAGGCGCCGTAGGGCATAATGCTCTCCACCGTTCCCTCCAGTATGCTCCCCGGAACAAGCATGGATATCCTGTGATTGCGCGCTTCCGTCTCCCGCTCACGGGCAACCGCTTTCCCGGACAGCACCAGTTTATCCTTTTCCTTATCCACGGTGATCACCTTTGCCTCAATTTCTTTTCCGACCCATGCATTTGTGTCCTCCACGTAATCGGCGGCAATCTGGGATGCCGGGATAAACGCCCGGATACCCTCCAGGCAGGCTGTGACGCCTCCCTTTACGCTCTCCTTGATACGGACCTTTGCGATCGTTTCCTTTTCCTTCATCTCAAGAAGTCTGTCCCATGCCAGCACGTCGTTTGCCTCTTTTCTGGAAAGCTCAATGCTGCCGTTTCCGTCATCCGTTTTTACAACAGTCGCCTCGATCACATCCCCCGCAAACACATTTGCCATCACATCATAATCCGGATCATTGCTTAAATTTTCCACCTTGATGATCCCCTGCGTATAATAATTGAGATCAAGGGTAACTTCCTCCTCCGTTACGGAAATGACCGTACCGGAAATAATATCCCCCTCGCTGAATGTGCGGAAGGAATTCTCAAGCTCCTTCTCGTAGTCCTTCATTGATTCCATTTTTGTCTCCTCCCTTTTTCTGGCAAGGCTTTGGCTCTCCGGCTTTCAGTCTCCTGCCGCTTTGCCTGTTAGATCGCCGTGCGCACAACCTTCGGTTTATATCCCGCTTTTTCAAGTTCTTTTAATATCTGTTTTTTGTGATCCGATCCGAAGCACTCTAGTGTAATGCGAAGCTCTACCGCCGCATTCCGGTTTGTCGATACAAACTGGTTATGCTCCAGCTTGATCACATTGCCCTGTGCCCTGGCAATATCCGAGGATACCTTTGCAAGCTCCCCCGGCTTATCCGGCAGCAGCACGGAAACCGTAAAGATACGGTCGCGGAAGATCAGCCCCTGCTGACCCACGGAGGACATCGTAATCACATCCATGTTGCCGCCGCTCAA
>CAYROM010000059.1:0-10018 GCA_964425905.1 uncultured Lachnobacterium sp.
TTCCGGATATCTTCAGTTTGCTTTGTTTATAGTTGCTGCTGGTTAGCAGCTGCGCTGGCTTAACCAGCTTGATTGCCTGTTATCAGGATGGCTGCCGGCTGTCAAGGGCTGCGCAGCAGTTTATTTACCCTTGACAGGCGGATGGCAGTCTGATATCACGCTATGCCGATGTCATCTGTCATCATGCCCCATATACTGAGGGTAACATGATTTTGTTATGGGGGCAATGTCCGACAGCATAAGCTGCCGATTTTCTTGCGTGAAATGCCATCAGGCCCTTTCCGTAAGACTTTCCATTGCACGTCTGACATTTTTGGACACTTCACTCACCGTTTCCGTGGCGGCAGTAATCTCCTCTGTTCTGGCAGCAAGATCGCTCATATTGTCGCCGACCGTATTTATCAATTCTTTTAACTCTGCCGCTTTTTGGGATAATTGATTCATTGTAATCGTAATTTCTTCTTTGTTGTCAATGCTTTCCTTCGCCGCAAGTTCACAGGAAACCGACAATTCCCTCATCTCAGAGGCAACAACGGAAAATCCGTGTCCGGCTTCTCCTGCATGTACCGCTTCCACAGATGCATTTAAAGAGAGAAGCTCTGTTTGCTTGGATATTTTTGTGATACTCTTATTATTTTTCTCCAGCTCTGAAAGCAGATTCGAAATCGCCTCAAAGGAATCTGCCATCTGTGCGCAGAATTCCCGAACCTCATCCATAGCACATTGTATGTCATAGGTTTGCTGGGCAGTCTGTCCGTTACCCTCGGCAACCTCTGAGATGGAAATATCAAGCTTATCAAAGTCATTAACTATGAATTCCGCAAGCTGTTCATTTCGCTCCTTCGCTCTGTTGGATAGATCCAAGATCTTGCTGCTTTCCTCCTGTACCTGCTTCTTTTCGTATTGTATACAGTTGGCAGGAACGTTACATTGATTATAAATGGCAACCGCCATATCCGTACACGTCCCGTATCCACATGCTCCGCAGTTGATCTTGCGTTCACTCTCCGTATGTTTTTCCATGGAAAGGAAAATATTGTTTAATTCTGAATCGGAAGGAATCCTTATCCGGGCAGCTGCGGATTTATCCGTATAGCTGCGTATGAAATCTTCCGGCTTCAACTTTGAAAATCTGCGGTTTAAATGGCGCAGACGCTTCCTTGGAGAACTGTTTTTGTCATGTCTTCCCCAACCGGTCTTTCCTTTTCGCAGCTTCTCCCGAAGGTGATTCAATTCGAAGCTGATATCGTCTGACTGTGCAAGATCCAGACTGACCGCCGTACCGTAAAGGCATCCTTGAGAACAATTCAGCGCATCTACCATAAACGGAAGTTCTTTTCTTTGTTCTATGCGCTTTTTATAGCCCTCCAGATATTCGTACACATGCTTTTCTCCTTCAATCTGGCGGATAAAAAGCTCCTCTCCGCAGAACCAGTAAACATTCTCCTTCAACCCGCCCGGCATGGGATAGATAGCTCCCATTCCATACTCAACCTCGTCGGAGGCGTCCGGCCCAAGCAACCGGTTTTTTCTCATGTAATCTATCAGATGCCGGAAGGTGACATTGTAATGTATGTATCCGTGTGTATTGGAATCTTCAATCTCATTTTTCTTTGCAATGCATGGACTGATGAACGCAAGCCTGTCCGAAATATGCATATATTTTTTCGCATAGATTGCCGCGCACATCATAGGGCTGTGAACCGGAAACAGTTTTGGGATCAATTCCGGAATATATTTTTCTATGTAGCCGACCACCGCGGGACAGGGCTGGGAAATCCCTCCCTGAAAATGGTGCTCCGTTATATAACGGATATACGCCCATGTGGTAATATCCGCCCCTGCCGCAACATTGATAAACCGATTGGCTCCAAGCTGCTTTAACCCTCCGAGGATCTTCCCGTACTCACTCGGATAATTTGCCAAAAATGCAGGCGCAATAAGCAGCGATATTTTTTGTCCCTTTCTTAAATCCGCAAAAAAACGTTCCGTATCATCATTATAGGAACGGGCGTTATGCTCACAGGCATCAAAGCAGGAACCACAGCCGACACATTGTGCCGGGTTTACCTCTATGCGCTGCGCGCCATCCCGAATAGTAGAAACGTTTGCAGTAATTACCGGACACACGGAAATACATCGGTTGCATCCCACACATTTTTCGTTAGTATAGATTAAATTTGAAGACACGCGCCCCTCCCGATCATGCTCTTGTGTTCTCTCTGCTTATAGTATCGTGCATTTAGATAATTTTCGCAATATATTTTTACATTTTATCAATCACGATCCTCACCATTTTTTCATTTCCCGCCGAACCAAGAGCAGCGCCAGTATCCCGGAGAGTCCGTCCGCAATCGGCCCCGCCCACAACACTCCGTTTATACCCCAGAACAATGGGAATACGATCACGAACGGCAGCAGGAAAAAGACCTGTCTGCTGAGAGATACCACGGTGCCGATACCGCCCTTTCCAATAGCCGGAAAGAACTGTGCGCATAGGATCTGCGCCCCAACGATAAAGGTGCAAAACAGAAAAATGTGAAAATACCGCAGCGCAAAATCATAGTAAAGTTCGTCCCCGTTTCCAAATACGCTGATGATCTGGCGCGGGAAAATCTGAAAGCAGAGAAATGCCGCACAGGATATACAGGTTACGATCATAACCGCCTTTCTAAAAGCTTCCTTTACACGGACATAATTTGCCGCGCCATAATTGTATCCGATGATCGGCTGTGTACTCTGGGAAATACCAAAGATCACCGCATTAAAAACGGAACTGACTTTTGAGATAATTCCCACACAGGCAAGCGGAATATCCCGTCCGTACTGCGAATGCTCGCCGTAATAGCCCAGCGTATTATTCATCACAACCTGCACAAGAGTGATCGCCAATTGGTTCGCCCCCGCCGCAACACCGAGCCTGAAAATCTGCGCCACACTTTCCATCCGCAATGCAAAATCCTTATATTTCAGCCGAAAGGTTCGAAACCTTGCAAAGTAGGATAAGATCAGAATTCCGGAAATGCATTGTCCGATCACGGTAGCAAGCGCCGCGCCGGACATTCCCATGTTCAGTTCAAAGATAAAAACCGGGTCAAGTATGCAGTTTAATACTGCTCCGGATAATGTGGCGGCCATCGCATACCTTGGGCTTCCGTCTGCCCGGATCAACTGGCTTGCCCCGGTTACTAAAATCGCAAAGGGAAATCCGAATAGCAAAATACGCGTATACTCGATCGCATACTCCAGCGTCTGTCCCCGGCCTCCGAATGCCATAAGGGTCGGACTTAGGAATATCTGCGACAGGACAGCGACAAGAATCCCGCAGAGAATCATCAGCGTCATACCGTTTCCAACAATCGCTCTTGCCTTGTTTTCTTCTTTCCTTCCAAGGAACAGGCTAAACGATGCCGAGCTTCCTGCTCCAAAGGTCATCGCCAGCGTCGTTATGACCATAACCAGAGGAAATGCCACATTGGTTGCGGCATTTCCCAATTCCCCTATTTTGTTCCCCACAAAAACCTGATCCACAATATTATAGACAGAGCTGACCAGACTGCTTGCGATTGCCGGAAGGGAATATTTCAGTATCAGTTTTCCGATCGGTTCCGAATCCAGCGGATTCTTTGCCTGTATATTTTCGTTACTCTCCACGATGCTTCTCCATTCTGTGCCATATTTTTTCATTGATATTATCTACCATGATCTGCAGCGTCTGCTCCGTTCGAATGAGATCCTGCGGCGAAATTTCTGCACTCAGGGTATTGTAAAAATCCGCATGTATTTTCTTGATCCGCTTTGCCGCAGGGATCGCCTTGTCGGTAAGATACAAATGCCGGATACGCCTGTCGTTTTCGTCTCCGACAATCCTGATATACCCGATTTCGGTCAGCTTTTTTATGATTTTGGTCAATGTCGCCTTGTCTACGCGGATACATTCCACCATTTCCTGCGCGGAAGCGCCGGGATGATCGTAAAGATATTCCACATAGAACTGCTGGCCCCATCCAATTTCAAAATCCGGCAGCCCCCGGTCATAGTACATTTTCATAAGCCGGTCAAATATGGAAATCAGTCGTCCCAAATTTGAAAATTGATCATTCATGCTTTTTTCTCCTTAATCAATTTTGCATTTTATCACAAAAAGGTAGCGCGCGCAACTATATGATGTACTGCATAAATTTTGGGTTTCAGCCGCAGGCTTTCGCCTCATTCACCACTTTATCCAGCAGGGTTCTTGCAATTCCCATTCTCCGGTATGCCGGATCGGTATACATGCTGGACAGCAGACCGATCCCGCCGGATGGATTGCTGTAATAGGGCGGCTTTTCAACAAAGGAAATCCCGCTTGTACCGACAATTTTTTCTCCATACTTTTTATCATTTTCCTGTCCCTCCTTGAATGGTTTTCCCATCAATCCGTTCCGCAAATTCTAATCTGCACCTTCAAAATCTCACAGGCGCAGCTTTTCGCCGCGCGCATGCGCATCGTCCGGCCGAAGGCTTCTAATCTCATAGGAAGAAATTTCCTATGAGATTAAAAAAACACCCATAGACATACGAAGCTTCGTATCTCTAAGGGTGCATCTTGCACGGTTCCACCTTAACTTTTCACTTCGGATTCCAACAAATCCTATCCTTTAACGCAGGCATACGGCAGCGCTTAACAACGACACTTCATCTTGGGCGCCGCGGCTCTGGAATGGTTTTCGTATCCATTTCTCATAAATGACTTCCACCAAATGTCATTTTCTCTGGATGATTCCTGCATACTACTCTTTTCCGTCTTCGCTTTTTTCATGTTATTGGGTAACATCATAGCATTGCAGGATGAGGTTGTCAATCCTCTATCCCCACAAATCGCCAAAGGAATGAAGGGCATTTTCCCCTTTCAATTAGACCAGAATCTGTCATAATAAGAATAACAGCCTAAGAGCTGTGCAAAATAATTACAAAGAATTCCAATTTGGTTTATTTGGCAAAAGGAGGTATCGGCAGAATATGAAGAGGATAACAGACAAAATGAACATCAACAAAAGAATCCTTTGCCTTCTGTTGGCATGTTCGGTTTTCGCGGCGGCCGGATGCTCGGCCTTTGATTCGGGCAATGACATTTCAACCGAAGAACAACAGGAGTCCGAACCGGCGCAGCAGACAAACGTCCCCCAAACTTTTCCATCGGATGAAAAGGACACGGAGGAGTCCGTTACGGATCCGGTTGACAGCATTATCGCCCAGTATCTATCCACAATGACATTGGAAGAAAAGGTTGCCCAGCTCTTTATCGTCACGCCGGAAGCCCTTATTGACGGCGTAGATCATGTGACGGCAGCCGGAGATATGACAAAAGAGGCAATCAATGATATCCCGGTTGGCGGATTTATCTATTTAAGCGATAACTTAAAGTCCGTGGAACAGGTGCAGTCCATGTTAAGCAATGTTCAGACTTACAGCATGGAGCGCATTGGACTGCCCGCCCTTCTGTGCGTGGACGAAGAAGGCGGAACCGTCGCCAGGATTGCGGGAAACAACAGCTTTGGCGTTGACAATGTTGGAGATATGGCGCAGATCGGAGCAACAAATGATGCGGATAACGCGTATAGTGCAGGAAATTATATCGGAGCCTATCTTTCCGATCTGGGATTTAATGTGGATTTTGCCCCGGTCGCAGATGTCCTGAGCAATCCTGACAATCAGGTCGTAAAAAAACGTTCCTTTGGAAGTGATACAGACAATGTGTCACAGATGGCGCTTGCTTTTTCAAATGGGCTTATGTCCCAGGGAATAGCCGCCACATATAAACATTTTCCCGGACATGGAGCCACTCTGGGCGATACCCATGAAGGATACGCCTACACCGACAAAACATTGGATGAATTAATGGAATGTGAATTGCTCCCCTTTCAGGAGGGCATAGATAATGGTATTGAGATCATTATGGCAGGCCACATTTCACTTCCCAATGTACTGGGAGATCACACGCCAGCCTCCATGTCCCGTGAGATCCTTACGGACCTGCTGCGAAATGAAATGGGCTACGATGGGATCATTATTACAGACGCCCTTAATATGGGCGCTATCACACAGCAATATTCTTCCGCGGAAGCAGCCATTACCGCGATCAATGCCGGAGCGGATCTGATCCTGATGCCGGAGGATTTCGGCAGCGCTTATCAAGGTGTTCTTGATGCGGCAGCAAATGATGAGATTCCGCTTGAACGGATTGACGAATCTTTGGTTCGCATTTTGCGGCTGAAACTGAAACTAATGGGTTTGGACTAATCTGTTTTAAAGTGTAGAAATCATGACAATTTCATGATATGATGGCTATAATCTATACATGGAGGAATAAAACTATGCAGCAAAAAACCAGCGATTATATCTCGATTCCGGCGTTACTAAAGGTCGAAAAGGGTGCTCTTGGCAGGATCGGCACCTTTTTGAAGGACAGCGGTCTGAACAAAGTCGTTATTTTTTTCGGAAACGGTCTGATCGATATGTTTGGAAGTACCGTCATGGAGTCTCTGCGGGAGTCAGAAATTGAAGTATTGGAATATCAGGAGCTGGACTCCGTGCGTTTAGAGGATATTACCTCTTTGGCCTTCAGTCTGCCTAATAAAACCCAGGCAATCATCGGCATCGGCGGCGGCAAAGTGATTGATGCAGCAAAGTACAGCAGCTTTCTCCGCAATCTTCCCTTTATCAGCATCCCGACTTCTGCCTCCAGCGACGGATTTTCCAGCGCAAGCGCATCGCTGCTGATCGACGGCAGACGCAATTCCGTTCCCGCAAAAATGGCCTACGGAATCATCGTGGATATCGACGTAATCAAAAGCGCTCCGGAATGCTTCCTCTATTCCGGTATCGGCGATATGGTGGCAAAGATCACCTCTTTATATGATTGGCTCTATGAAGAAAAGAACGGCTATGCCGAGGTAAATGATTTTGCCATGATGATCGCAAAGAAGGCAGTAAACAGTTTCGTGCGAACCCCCTTTGAAAGCATTAAGGATGACCTGTTCTTAAAGGAGCTATTGGATTCCCTTGCCATGAGCGGTATTGCAAATGAGATCGCGGGCGGCAGCGCTCCGACCAGCGGAAGCGAGCATTTAATTTCCCACGCGCTGGACAAGCGTTCCGAATCTCCGCAGTTACACGGCATTCAGGTCGGTATCGCAACCTATCTGATGAGTCTGGTGCAGGATCACCGCTACAAACGCGTCCACACCATTTTTACCGATACGGGATTTTTTGACCATGTGGAAACCCTAAACCTCAACGTCAATGATTATCTGGAGGCCATTGATCTTGCTCCCTCCATCAAACCATTCCGGCATACCTATCTTCACGAAGACAAGTATCGCAAAATGGCAAAAGACATTCTTGTGGAAAACGAAACCCTACGAAGAATATTTCACATATGATTGCAGTTCAATTTTATTTTTACCCGTTTGCGCACGCCCAAGGCTGTACTCTGCAAGCTTCAAATCCCCGACAGCAGGAATTGTTTAAATTCAACGTATCCTGAGCCAGCTTTGCAGAATTATCGAAAAAGGTTTCGGGCGAAGCCTTTGAACGCTCAGATATCTGCTGCCGGATACTTTTTAAGATCCTTTCCTTAAGAAGCGTATCCTCCCCATATAGATCCTTAAGATAAACCCGTTTTCCCGTCCTGAAATTCCATGTATCGGACGTCCGTATGGTCAAGCCGTGTGCTCCGCCCATGAAGGTATACTCCTCCATATACAGGCTTACCGTACACTCTTTGTTCAGCATAATTTTATAACTCATATAAAATTGGTAATAATTAAATGGGGGATTATTTCCCTGAACATACCGGGCGTCCTCTACCGCCTGCGGATACAATACAAGCCTGCAGTAACGCTCCTTCCGATCTGCCAAGGCAATATTAAAATCATTGATTTTTTCGGCGTTTCTTTGATTGCAGTCAGAACGAAAAGAAGGATATGCTTTTAGACATCCTTTAAAATCTGTCCGACAACCGCATCGTAAGCCGCGAGGAGGGAGTAAGCCTTGCCAAATCCGGCCAGATCAGAGGGGTTGGCGTTGCACACAATAAGGACACCGAATATCTGAAATCAATCCCGGACGATTCCGAAAGGAACAATCTTTCCTCGCTTCCAACGGTAAAAACATCAGGCTTTTGATCTATGTAATTGAGTTTTTCATCCAGGTTCCCCGGAAATAACGGATTGCAAAGCATATCGCGCGGAAAACCCAATCGATCACCATAGCCACCCATACGCCGAAAACGCCCCAGCCCAAATACTTTCCCAATACGTAGCTGAACGCGATCCGGAAAATCCACATGGATATGATGGAGATCCACATGCAGGTGTTGGCGTCCCCGGAGGCGCGAAAAGCATAGGGCAGATTAAAGGCAATGGGCCATATGAAAATAGCGCTCAATCCGTGGAAATATATAATTTTTGTTACGGTTTGCGCTGTTAAATCCGAAAGGTTATAGGCTTTTAGTATTATTGGCAGTATCGCCAATATGACCGCTACCATTACCGCAATACAAACACAGGAAATGACCAGCAATTTCTTAATATAGTATTTTACCTGCTCATAATCTCCCGCGCCAACGCATCTTGCAATCACCGCCGTAACTGCAAGAGACATTGCCATACCCGGAAGCGACTGAAAGGTTGAAATGACATTGCTTATGGCATTGGCAGCTATCGCGTAGGTTCCAAAAGTAGATACCAGACTTAATACCAGAATCTTCCCCAGCTGGAACATACTGTTCTCAAGCCCGTTCGGTACACCGATCCCTAAGATCCGTTTGATCATCGGCCAGTCCATCCGATACCGCAGACTCCGGTCAATATGCAGCGGGCGTTTCCGGTCGCAGAGCAGCGCGATGATGATAACAGCCGCAACAATCCGGGATACCAGCGTCGGAATCGCAACGCCTTCCGCTCCCCTGTGAAAACCATAAATCAGAATTGCGTTACCGCCAATATTGATCACATTCATTACGATGGACACCTGCATGGATATTTTAGAATCGCCCATCGCCCGAAAAATCGCAGCGCCCCCGTTGTACAAAGCCATAAACGGAATGGACGCCGTAACGATCAAAAGATAGACGTTGGCATTGTACATAACGTCCGGCTCTATTTTTCCGAATATCCCGTGCAGGATAAAATACTTTCCTGCATATACGATCGCCGTGATCACAATTGCGCAGATTGTAATAAACCATACAAGCTGCGTGGCCGCGGCACATGCTTTTTCCTTTTTCTGCTGTCCCAGAAACTGCCCGGCTACAACTGCCCCTCCGGTTGCAAGCGCCGCAAACAGATTGATAAGCAGAAGCATCACCTGATCTACCAGCGATACACCGGATACTGCTGCCTCTCCCACTTTGGCGATCATAATGGAATCTGCCATACCTACAAGCACCGATAAAAGCTGCTCGATCAGCAGCGGAATGATCAATGTCACCAATGCCCGGTTGTCAAACAAATAGTTGCTCTTCTCTTTTTTCAATTGCTCTTCCATGACAAAATCTCCTTGACGCAATCATTATACGCCTGGAAATTTTATTGTACAAGTATTACATGAGAGGCTTTATCCCGCCCATAAACATGTTCATAAATTCCTACATATTCCTCAAAAGTCAATTCGCACAGATGGGATAATAATTCCATCTCCGTATCGAAAACAATTGCTTCCAGCCCCACAAATGCACCCTCTTCTTCTAAAATAAAGACATCGACCGCTCCGATTCCCGGATAAACGTTTGCCTCGCCGAGCTGCACCTCAATGCGGAGCAACTGATTGTATTTTGCCACGCGCTCGGATCTGCTTGGTGCGCCGGTCTTGATCTGGCAGGTATTTAATGCAGCTGCAAGATCAGCAATTGTAAGGCATACCTCTTTTACAAAAATTACTCTGCACAAAAAATACAGATTTTGCGCAGAGTTGTTTCTGTGGGATAACCAAAATATTTCAGATTCCAGCCTATGAAAATTCAAACATCTCGATG
>CAYROM010000060.1:0-9240 GCA_964425905.1 uncultured Lachnobacterium sp.
GAGCACTTGGCTACGGACCAAGGTGTCGGGGGTTCGAATCCTCTCGCGCACGTATACAGAAAGAGACAGGAAGAAAATCCTGTCTCTTTTTGCCGTGTGTCCTAAAGGGTAAATAGCTTCGCTTTTCATGCTAGTCGGTTTTGTTTTCTACTTCTAATATTTTTAGAAATACAGAGGGTTAAATCTTTTTTCAATTATATAATATATAAATCGAACGATTTTATAAATTTCAAATATTTACTACACTTCCAAACGATCTTTCACATCTATTCACATTTGAAGACCTGTTTTATTTTTAGTAATATTCTTTTTGACATATGCATACTCCTGTTTTAAACTGAACTTATAAAATGCTGCTAAAAAATAGTAAATGGCAGTACCAGAATTTGGAAAAAAGTTCGGTTAAAACAGGAGTATTTTTATGCGCACATACAATATGGATATTCGGGGAAATGAGCCCAAATATTATTATTTATACAAACAGATGAAAGAGGAGATCCTCTCGGGAGAACTGAAAAAAAATGAGAAGCTTCCCTCGAAGCGGACATTGGCAGAGCATCTTGGAATCAGTCTGATCACGGTGGAGAATGCCTATCAGATGTTAAAGGATGAAGGTTATGTCGAGACAAGGGAACGGAGCGGATATTATGTGCGCGAAATACACGTGACGCACCGGGTGCAAAGTAGGGAGCATAAGCTTAAACTGCTTCCCGTGGAGCGCAGATATGGCGGAATTGCCGTCAAGGGTGAGGAGGAAGCTGCCGCACCGGATGCCGCGTATAGAAAGGTGAAAAATGATAGATTGGCAGAGACGCCTTTTTCCAATTTTCCAGCGTCCCTCTACTTTAAAACCATCCGAAGCGTAATTTCGGAATATGGGGAGGAATTGCTTTTCCGCTCGCCAAATGAGGGATGTGCAATACTTAGAAACAGCATAGCGGAATATCTGCTGCGGTATCGTGGGGTTTATGCACAGCCGGAGCAGATCATTATCGGTTCGGGAGCAGAACATTTATATGGCTCTGTTGTACGCCTTTTTGGAAACGATAAAATATATGGGATTGAAGATCCCTCCTATTCCCAGATACAGAAGGTTTATGAGGGGACGGGCGCATTGTGTGAAAAGCTGAAAATGGGGCAGGACGGAATTGAAAGCGAACTGCTTAAAGAAACAAGGGCCAACGTGCTTCACGTGACGCCGTTTCACAGCTATCCTTCGGGGGTGACGGCAACGATTGGAAAAAGATATGAGTATCTGGACTGGGCGGCTGCGGGAAAGGGCAAGGAGGAACAGGGGGAAGGCTGTCCTGCGCGGTATATTGTTGAAGATGATTTCGACAGCGAATTTTTTATGCCGGGCAAGCCGATAGAAACACTTTTTATGCTGGACAACAATCAGTCGGTCATTTACATTAATACATTTACGAAAAGTCTTTCGCCCTCCATCCGAATGGGGTATATGATCCTTCCGGAGCATTTGATGGGCAGATATAGGGAAAGTTCCGGAGCGTTTTCCTGTACGGTTCCGGTTCTAGAGCAATATGCGCTGGCAGAATTTATCAATAAAGGATATTTTGAACAGCATCTAAACCGTGTGCGCCGACAGAGGGAAAATCCGTAATATAGGGATAATATATACCGGAAGGAAAAACAAAAGGCGGGAAAAAGAGCGGATGGAGGCAGGGCAGGAGGACAAATAATGCGTGGTTTAGGAACAAAGAGCATAAGTTTTGCCATCAAAGCAGCGGTGTTGATCGGAAGTCTTCTGTGGGGGATCGTTTGTCTTTTGGCAGATCCCGTAGCAGTTTATGCGGACACAGCGTCGGTCGTTGTGGTGCTTGACCCCGGACATGGGGGAAGCAATGAGGGCGGCGTTTATGGGGGCTTTACGGAGAAGGACTTAACGTTAAAGGTTGCGCTGGCAATGAAAAACGAATTGGAAAAGTATGAGAATATCACCGTATATCTGACCCGTACCTCGGATGTCGATATGTCGCTGGAGGAAAGGGTGGATTATGCGGAATCGGTGGGAGCGGATTTCTTTTTCTGCCTGCATTTTAATATGTCAGCGGAGCATACACTATATGGTGCGGAATGCTGGGTATCCGCATATGGCGACTGCTACGCAAAGGGCTATGATTTTGCGACGATTGAAAATGATATGCTGACCGAGCTTGGACTGTACGACCGCGGGATCAAGACAAGGATCAGTTCTTCCGGTAATTCCGATTACTATGGAGTTATCCGCAGGGCAACGGCAATCGGAATGCCCTCCGTTATTATTGAGCATTGCCATCTTGACAATGCAATGGATGATCCGTTTATTGACAGCGACAGCTGGCCGGAAAGATACGGCGTTTTGGATGCGACTGCCGTGGCAGAATATTTTGGACTGAAATCAGAGGAGCTTGGAGTGGATTACGGAGGGGTTATCTATTCCGCTGTTGAGACGCCGGCTTCGACCGTACTTCCGGATACGACCGCGCCGGATGCGTGTACGGTTACGAGGGCTGTGATCGATAGAGAGACCGGTACGATCCGGGTCGATCTTAGTGCATATGATTCCCAAAGCCGTATGCTCTACTATACCTGGACGACGGATAATGGCGCAACCTTTGCGGATCTTAGGCCCTGGCCGGAGGACACGGGATCCTTTACCTTTGAGATACCTCTTCCGGAAGACGGTGGCGGGAGATTTTTTGTCCGGGCATTTAATCTGTTTGATCTTGCGGCGGACAGCGCGGTGATCAACATAGCGGAATTGGAGGAGGAAGAACCGGCTGCAGAAACCTTTGTCATGGCGAAAATCGAAACCGATCCGGGACCGGAGACTGCCGGGAAAGCTCCGGGAAAAGGCGCATGGGTATGGCAGCTGTTCATTGTGCTGGCGATCGTATGTATTTTGAATGCAGCGGTACTGTTTTTTTCCGGTAAAGGATATATTTCGAAAAAAAGGAGCAGACTTTTATTTTTTGCGGTAAGCATTGCAGGACTTTTGGCAATGGTTCTGATGGTTCTGGTCGGCAGAAATTCCGAGCCGCTTTCGGATGAAACGGCGGAATACGGGACGGAGGGAGCAAAAGGGGCACAAATCGCAGGGGAAGAATTTATGGAGCAGAATTTTTATTATACGGAACTGTCCGAGGAAATAAAGAACAGAATTACGGGGATATCCTATCCGGAAACGGAGGAGGAGCTGCGGATAAGCTATGAGGATTTGGCATATGTTCATGTTATGCACTATGATTTTGACGGACAGGTGCAGGAGGGTGAACTCATATGCAATAAAGCGATTGCGGAAGATCTGGTAGAAATATTTGAGGAATTGTACTTGGCAAAATACCCGATTCAAGAGATCGCGCTCGTGGATGAGTACAATGGAGATGACGAGGCATCCATGGCGGCCAACAACTCCTCCTGTTTCAATTATCGTGTGATATCGGGAACCACAAAAATCTCAAACCATGCGTATGGTCTTGCGATCGATATCAATCCTTTGTACAATCCGTATGTTACGGGGACTGGGGAAAATGTTAAAGTACAGCCGGCAAATGCAGCAGATTATACGGACCGGGAGGGAGAGTTTTTGTATAAGATCGACCACGATGATCTGTGCTATCAGCTGTTTATTGAGCATGGTTTTACATGGGGCGGAGACTGGATTTCAAGCAGGGATTACCAGCATTTTGAAAAAACAGAATTTTAGACGGTAAAAGAGACTCTTTTGCAAGAGCCTCTTTTGAGGGGAGTATAAATAATTAATAAGAGGTATAACTAGAAAAGATATATATCTTTTCATTTGCCATTATATAGTAGTGAAGAATTAAAATCAATTAAAAAATAGGAATATTTGCAAAAAAATCGTGGATACTATTTGTGCAACATGAAAATAAAACCGTAGGAATTGGTTGCTGCCAATGATACGGCGATTTAGGAGGGAACTAGAAATGGCAAAGAATATGGACAGTAAGAACAAGGCATCCAATGCATCCAATACGACCAATGCGTCCAATGCAAGAAATGCAAGCAACGCCTCAAACGCGTCCAACGCATCGAACGCATCCAATGCGTCTAATGCAAGCAATGCATCAAACGCTTCAAATGCCTCAAATGCACAGAATGCAAACTAATTGCATATCATAAGAAAAAACAGATTATAAAGGGTTTCCTTTATAATCTGTTTTTCTGTTGCGAGGACATATGAATTTTCAGGTGATTTATCCGAAAAACATAGAAGAAACCATGCGGAAGGAACATGCGATACTGTTGGATGTGCGGCCGGAGGAAGAGTATAGGAAGGAACATTGGCCGGGGGCGGGCTGTTTTCCGTATAGTGAGGTGGAAAAATGGGAGCGCAGACTGCCGGGCAGACGTCTGGTGATCTTGTACTGCGAGCATGGCGGAAGCAGTATGCAGCTCGCCAGAAGACTTGGTCTGAAGGGATACCGGATGGCAAGCGTTGTGGGCGGTTTTGAGGCAATGAAAAAGTATATGTAGATTTCCGGAAAAAAATTGTCAAAATCTATTTCAAAAACGGAAAGAATGTGTAAAAATAGAAGTATGACAGGAATACGGATGGAAGAAAAATGAGAACATATGAACTGGTGGTTCCATGCCATTTTGGTTTGGAAGCCGTTACAAAGCGTGAAATATATAATTTGGGTTATGAGATTACCAAAGTAGAAGACGGGCGGATTACCTTTGAGGGGGATGCGGAGGCAATCTGCCGTGCAAATATTTTTCTGCGGACGGCGGAGCGGGTGCTTCTTCAGGCGGGGCGGTTCCATGCGGAAACCTTTGACGAACTGTTTGCGGGAATCAAGGCGCTTCCGTGGGAGGAGTTTATACCGGAGGACGGACGTTTTTGGGTGACGAAAGCCTCCTCTATCAAAAGCCGGCTATTTAGTCCGTCGGATATACAGTCCATTGCCAAAAAAGCTATGGTCGAGCGGATGAAACAGCACTATGGCAGGGAGTGGTTTGAGGAGACCGGCGCGTCGTATCCGGTCAGGATTTTCCTGATGAAGGATGAAGTTATGGTCACGATCGATACATCCGGAGACTCCCTCCATAAACGCGGATATCGTTTGATGACGAGCAAGGCGCCCCTGACAGAGACATTGGCTGCCGCCCTTATTATGCTGACCCCTTGGAAAAGGGATCGGATTTTAGTAGATCCATTTTGCGGAAGCGGGACGTTTCCCATCGAGGCGGCAATGATGGCAGCAAATATTGCTCCGGGCATGAATCGCAGTTTTACTTCGGAAAAGTGGACAAACCTCATTCCAAAGCAATTGTGGTATGATACGATAAAGGAAGCGGAGGATATGATCGATACCGACATTTCCGTGGATATTCAGGGCTATGATATTGACGGGGAAGTGGTGAAGGCTGCGAGGGATAACGCAGCCCGGGCAGGGGTAGACCATTTGATCCACTTACAGCAGCGGGCGGTGGCTGATCTGCACCATCCGAAAAAATACGGATTTATCATTACCAATCCCCCGTATGGAGAGAGACTGGAGGATAAAAGAGATCTGCCGGAGCTCTATAAACAGATCGGGGAAGCCTATAATGGCCTGGATTCGTGGTCCCTTTATATGATAACGAGTTATGAGGACGCGGAGCGCTACATAGGGAAGAAAGCGGACAAAAACCGTAAAATATATAATGGTATGATAAAGACCTACTATTATCAGTTTTTGGGTCCAAAACCTCCGAAGAGGGTGTAGTATGAAATATTCAAAAAGATATATTGCTTTTACAATTGTGATGATGCTTGTATTTCTGGTGCGCTTTCAGGTACTGGGAATAGATAATGCACAGATCGGGCAGTTCCGCGGCGGAAATCTGGCGGCGGAGGTATGGAATCCGTTGATTGCGGATGATATAAACGGAAGCCTGCTCAGGGTTGTGATCGATAATAAAGAGTATACAAATGAGACGGTAGCTTTTTATATGAATGAAGACCGGAATATTATGGTGCCGGTGTCTATCCTGCGGGACGCCTTAAATTGTAGTGCGCATGTGTACGATGGCAATGAGCTGCTGGTGGAAAAGCACAATAATTCGGTTCTTTTTTCCTTAAATGAGCTGTTTGCGGATACAGGGGAGGAAACGGTTCCTATCGTATCGGCATTTACCCGGTATGAAGGGGAATATTATGTCAGTTTAAATGACCTGTCGGAGCTTTTGGGATATTCTTATTCCTTTGATATCATAAGCAAGACCTTTACTACTGCAGATACCTCGGAAAGCACCATCATTTTTCCGTCGCGTTATGATCTCAGGGAAAAGGAACGGGTGTCTATGGTACGCAATCAGGGCTCCTATGGAACCTGCTGGGGATTTGCTGCGACAAGCGCGCTGGAATCGGTTCTTCTGCCGGAACAGTCACAGCTGTTTTCCGTGGATCATATGACATTATGCAATTCTTTTAATGTCAATCAGTATGATGGCGGTGAGTACACAATGGGAATGGCGTATCTTGCGGCATGGCAGGGGCCGGTGTACGAGGCGGACGATCCATATGGCGACGGGAAAACCGATGAAAGCCTTACCGCCGTCAAGCACGTGCAGGAAATGCGCATCATCGACGGAAAGGATTATGACGGAATCAAAGCTGCCGTATTTAAGTATGGAGGTGTGCAGACCTCGCTTTACAGCAATCTGAAAAGCTCCCAGAAGGATACGGAATATTATAATAGCGGGACAAACTCATATTGTTACATTGGCACGGAAAAGCCAAACCATGATGTGGTAATCATCGGTTGGGATGACAATTATTCCAAGGATAATTTCGCGGTTCCGTTGGAGGGGGATGGCGCATTTATCTGCCAGAACAGCTGGGGCGAAAGCTTTGGCGACGGCGGAGTGTTTTATGTTTCCTACTACGATACCAACATTGGCACGCACAATGTCGTTTATACCCGCGTGGAGGATGTGGATAATTATGACTATTTATATCAGAGCGATCTGTGCGGATGGGTAGGAAGTTTGGGCTACGACCGGGAGGATATCTACGGGGCAAATGTTTTTACGGCGGTAGAGCGTCAGGAGATCGCAGCGGCAGGTTTTTACGCCACAGGCTCCGGTACGCAGTATGAGGTATATATAGTCAATAATTGCGACGGAAGCGATTTTGTTTCCGGCAGGCAGAAGGTGGCGGAGGGAACGCTTGAACAGGCGGGCTATTATACCATTGATTTTGAAGTGCCTGTATCGGTGGAGGCGGGAGAACGCTTTGCGGTAGTGCTCTATATCAATACGCCGGGAGCGACGCATCCTCTGGCGATCGAATATGATTCCGGAGATTCTGCGCTTGACTCGGTGGATTTGGAGGACGGAGAAGGCTATATCAGCTTCAACGGAATAAAATTTACTGACGTGAACTACCAGCAGGAATGTAACCTTTGTATCAAGGCTTATGCCAACGAAAGATAACTATGGATGAACGTGTTTTAAAATGGATAACTGCAGCAATTAGTACGCTTACAGTTGTGGTTTGCTTTTCTCTGTTCTTTTTTCCACAGCTCCATGAGAAATCCGTTTTGGCAGCGGAACGCTATTATGGATCGATAGAAGTGGAAGGGACGGCGCTTGAGGGGCAGGATCCCCAGGAAATTGTGGAGACGGTCAGCAGCATGGACGGCAGGCTTAGCATTGAATTACCGGAAGGAATAGATATTTCTGATGTTTCTATTGAAAATGATTATCTGACGCAGACGGTTTATCTGACCATTCCGACAGATGCCAGGGATTATTTTGTCGATTATAGTGTAAGAGGCAGCTGTGATCATATTAAGGAGATTTCCTATTATTGTCAGGATGGCGTGGGCGTGATCGCCCTCATGCTGGACAAGGTGTATGAACTGGAGAATGAGTTTCTGGACGGGAGCGTCTATCTGGATTTTTTAGGAACGCATGAGGTTTATGATAAGGTGATCGTCATAGACGCGGGACACGGCGGAAGGGATGGCGGAGCGGAAAAGCTGGGAATTGCGGAAAAAGATATTAATCTTGCAATGTTATTGGAGCTTAAGGCGATACTGGAAGAATGCCCGGAAAATATCGGCGTGTATTATACGAGGACTGATGACAGCAATCCGACTTTGGATCAGCGGGTGCAGCTGGCAAATAAGGCGGACGCTGACCTGTTTATCAGTATACATAACAATGCCTCTTATAACGGCAGGTTCTCCAGCATAAACGGCACAGAGGTGATGTACAGCGAATCGGATACGTCGGAGCTTTCCAGCGAACGTTTTGCAGAGATCTGTCAGGAGAATGTTACGGCGGCTTTGGGGAGTAAGGACATCGGGCTGGTGAAGGGGGATTCTATCTATATAATCAGGACAAGCGAGGCGCCGGTCGCTCTGATTGAAGTGGGATTTTTAACGAACCGAGAGGAACTTGCCAGTCTGACATCCGAGGACTACCAGAAACAGACGGCAGAAGGGATATATGCGGCTATTGAACAGGCGTTTGAGGAAGGATATTAGAAATGATAAAGATTATTTTTGCGACAGGAAATAAGGATAAGATGAGAGAGATCCGCGAGATCATGGCGGATATGGATGCGGAGATCTATTCCATGAAGGAGGCGGGAATTTCCGTTGATATCGTGGAGGATGGAAAGACCTTTGAGGAGAATGCGCTGATTAAGGCGAGGGCAGTTGCGGCATATACGGATGCGGTCGTACTGGCGGATGATTCCGGACTGGAAATCGATTACCTGAACGGGGAACCGGGGGTATATTCTGCCCGTTATCTTGGGGAGGACACTTCCTATACAATAAAGAATCAGGCTCTTATAGATCGTCTTGCAGGTGTGGAACAGGAGCGGCGTACTGCGCGGTTTGTGTGTGCAATTGCAGCCGTTCTCCCGGATCAGTCCGAGCTTGTGACGCGGCAGACGATGGAAGGGTATATCGGAGAAGCGCCGGAGGGAGAGAATGGGTTTGGCTATGATCCTATTTTTTATCCGGATGGGTATGAATGTTCATCGGCGGCTCTCTCAAGAGAACAGAAAAATGCGATCAGCCACCGAGGCAAGGCCCTTCGCTCCATAAAGGAATTACTTTTGCAAAATTTTGAAAATTGAAATTAAAGAAAAAAGTTGTTGACAAGCACAAAACCCTATAATATAATAATACCTGCGTCACGAAGTGGCAAAGCTGAATATCCCTTCGGGGTGTGGCTCAGTTTGGCTAGAGCGCCTGGTTTGGGACCAGGAGGCCG
>CAYROM010000061.1:0-9120 GCA_964425905.1 uncultured Lachnobacterium sp.
TATTCCACGCAATGTATGATAAAAACAAAGCAGCAGAAGATAATCTGGACGATGATGGTTATTCCGGTTCGTCTATGCAGAGGACAAAAGCGACTATGAGCGCAATGTTTTCAGGTGCATTAGGGAATGAGATTATTAAGTATAATCCAGTAACGAAATCTGTTAAATGCCCAAAAAGCCGGAGAAACGTACTGATGTTAGGAGAACAAGAGAAGCGTGGATTACAATCATTTTCTTTTCGTATTACAGACAGGGATAAGGTCTAGTGAATTAAGGGGGGTTAAAATGGGATGATGTGGACTTTCAAAACCGCATAATACATATACGGAGAAATGTTACCTACGATTCAAGCCATAACAGGTTTATAACCGGGGAACTTAAAACAAACTCCGGTCTGCGCGACATCCCCATGACGCAAACTATTTATAATATGCTGATAGACATGAAAAACGAAAGGGCGAAGAAGGATGGGAAGATGATTTCATTTGAATTTTCAGAGCATGTATTCCTGAACCAAAACGGAAAACGGACACCTAATTCAAATTATGACAGGTACCTGGAAAAGCTGTGCAATAAGGCGGGCATAGAAAAGATATCATAAGACAACCTGCTTAGTCGAGCTGCATTTTTCTGATACAAGTACCCAAAGTGTAGAAGATAAGCTAAAACGGGTTATTCTCCATGACTTAGCGCATGGGCAACAAGAAAAAGTGGTGAAAAATGATGAATATATCATAAAAGCATTGGACATTGGAGCAAAAGGGTATATACTGAAACAGGACTTTGAGGGAGTCCTTCCGGCGCTGCTTGCGGTCTTTTATCTCACAAAGGTCTGCTGAAAAGCGATAAAGGAAGTATTGTATCAACGGAAAAGGGAAGAACAAGCGAAGAGGAGAAATATATGAAAATTGCAATTGGAAACGATCACGCAGCAGTTGAGTTGAAGAAGGAAATCGTGGAATATGTCCGAACGCTCGGACATGAGGTGGAAAATTTCGGTACGGATACCGGCGAGGGCTGCGATTATCCGGAGTATGGAGAGAAAGTAGGCAGGGCTGTGGCGTCCGGTGAGTACGACTGCGGAATTTTGATCTGCGGCACGGGCGTTGGAATATCCATTGCCGCAAACAAGGTCAACGGCGTGCGGGCCGCAGTATGCTCGGATGTGACGACCGCCAGGCTGGTGAAGGAACACAATGATGCCAACATCATTGCGTTTGGGGCAAGGATCGTAGGGAGCGAACTGGCAAAGGATATTGTCGGGGCATATCTTAACGCGGAATTTTTAGGCGGACGCCATGCCAAACGGGTGGCAATGTTTGCGGAAATTGAAAAAAGAAATCAAAATTGAGTTGAAATGTATTGTCATTTATTGTAAAATAGAAAGGTCAGAGAAGAACAGCCGCCGGAGCAAGAGGTGTCCGCGCAACTAATCAAGGAGGAAAATTCGAATGATTTCAGCAGGAGATTTCAGAAATGGTGTTACCATTGAATATGAAGGTAATATTTATCAGATTATCGAATTTCAGCATGTTAAGCCGGGAAAGGGCGCTGCTTTTGTTCGTACCAAGTTAAAGAATATTATCAACGGCGGAGTTGTCGAGAAGACCTTCCGTCCGACTGAAAAGTGTCCGACAGCCCATATCGATCGCAAGGACATGCAGTATCTTTATGCAGATGATGATTTCTATCATTTTATGGACGTTGAGACTTATGACCAGATTGATCTGGTGAAGGATTCCGTAGGAGATTCCCTTAAGTTCGTAAAAGAGAACGAGATGGTTAAGGTATGCTCTCACAAGGGCAATGTCTTTGCCGTAGAGCCGCCTCTTTTTGTAGAACTTCAGATTACGGAGACTGAGCCGGGATTTAAGGGAGATACCGCTACCGGCGCGTCCAAGCCGGCAACTGTTGAGACGGGAGCAACCGTTATGGTTCCTCTGTTTGTAGAGCAGGAGGATGTGATCAAGATCGACACCCGTACCGGAGAGTATTTATCCCGCGTATAGACGCATACGAAAAAATGACCCCGATATTTGACGGAGACGTTGAATATCGGGGTTTTTTAATTCTTCGGTTTTCGGAAACGCAGGATTTTTTTCAAGAGGGAGAGATAGAGGTTAAACAGACCAAAACCACCCATTATGCCTGTGATCAGGCGCCGGACATTGGTGGACTCCCTGATTTTAGCCTCCTGAATTCCCCAGTCGATTCCCATGATTGCAAGAAAGACCATTGAAATCCTTAAGGGAATATCCGCGGCCAGATTGGCAAGTACCGCTGCCAGCTGACCTATGCAAACCCCTGTGCATCTGGCACATACCGGGAATTGGCGCCCCTTATAAAAGAAGCTCCGTTCGGGCATTCTGTGACATCCGCTTGCCCTGCCGATGTCGTCTAAAAAATCTACCATTGATTTCCGCAGTTTTGGCATATGTTTATGATCCTGGTCGAAGTAGTGGTTTTGCTCTTTCCCTTTCCCATTCCGCACAGACCGCAGAGGACTCCCGGGACGCTGAAGAGCAGGAAACCCAGACATGCTTTGATCCAGCCGAATCCCTTCGTTTTTTCTTTTGTGCTTGTTTCGGTAACTGCTCTGCCGATCACATTCGGACTTCCGCATCTTGGACAATTCATTTTTGTTATGACCTTTCTTAAGTTATTTCTGGGACTTTCGCTGTAAATATTTTAGCAGTTAGCCGCCGCATAATCAATGGCTAAGTTGGCTGTTTACCAGAAAAATCCCGGAGACAGCGGAGAAGAGCTGGCTTAGGAGCATTCCCCACAAAACCGCAGATAAACCGTAGGCGGGAACCAGAAGAAAGATGATACCGATACGGATTCCGGAGGAGAGCAGATTGATAAAAAATACATTTTTTGCAGCGCCAAGGCCATGAAGGACTCCGTTCAGCAGACTGCTTACATACATCAGCGGACACATCCAGCTCAGCCGGCGGATCAGAACACCGGCGAGGGCATTCTGAAAAATTTCCGTTCCGATATAATCACCTGCGGTAAGAAAGAAAAAGGTGAATAGAAAACCAAGGGAAAGGCCGCCGTATATCGCAAAAGAAACCGTGCGGCGGATCTTGGCCTCCTTTTTTTGCGCATTTGCCTCGGAAATGCTTGGAAGGAGCAGGACGGACAGGGAGTTGGTCACAACCCCCGGGAAAAAAATCACGGAGATCGCCATACCCGATAATACGCCGTAGATTTCCATCGCCTCGCCGGAGGAATAGCCGAAATGCTGTAAGCGGAGAGGAATCAGCAGATTTTCTACGCTTCCGCACAGGTGGATGAGAGCCTGATTGGCAGTCAGGGGAATTGCCATGACGCCGACCAGACGGAGCGCGCTGCGGTATGTGAGCGCACCAAAAGCGGATGTCCGGTGCCTGCAGGAGCCTTCGCCGGCCTGGGCTTTGCAGGAGGTAAAACTCAGGGCGGTGACAGATACGAGAAGACCGCACAGTTCGCCGATCACAAGACCCCAGGATGCATGTACGGCAGTAAGGGGCTTCCCCTGCTCCGCGACAATCAGATACAACAGGTAGACGCCGGTCACGCGGGCGATCTGTTCCGCCAATTGACAGACGGAGGGAACCAGCGCTTTCTTTTTCCCGTAATAGTATCCGTTGATACAGGAGTGGATGCTGGAGGGAAGAAGAGAGTAGGCAAGGATCATAAGGATCTGTCCGCATCTGATATCGCCCAGAAGATAAAGTGCGATCCTATCGGAAAAAAAGTATAACAGGATAGCGCACAAGAGAGACAGCAGCACGGAATAAAACAGTCCTGCGGCAAGATAGCGCCGGGCCTTTTTCTCACCCTCCCGGCAGTCTATGCTGTTGCCGACCGCCTCCGCAATATAGCGGGAGAGCGCGGTCTGTATTCCCGAGGAGGAAATCGAGAACATAAGTCCGATAATCGGAAATGCCAGGTGATATAATCCCAATGCTTCTGCACCAATTGTTCGTGACAGGAATATTCTATAAAAGAAGCCCAGAAGCCGGCTGATCACTCCGGACACAGTCAGAAAGAAGGTACCGATGAGCAGAGGCGAGGAAACCAGCCTGCGGGGATCTTTTACTTTGGATAAAATTTGACAATTCTGTTTTCTGATATTCAAGGAAATCTCCACTTGGGAACCTTGTTACTTATCTTATGAGGGAAGAAGGAAGTATATGAAAAAAGAAATCTATTTTGATCATGCGGCGACTACGCAGATGTGGCCGGAGGTGCAGGCCGCGATGGAACCCTACATGGCGGAGCATTACGGAAACGCGTCTACCGCGTACAGCCTGGGAGATGATGCAAGAAAAGCGATCGAAAATGCCCGTGGGATAATTGCCGGATGTCTGGATGCGGAGCCGGAGGAAATCTTTATTACATCCGGAGGATCGGAATCCGACAATTGGGCGATAAAGAGTATAGCAGGGGAAAATAAATATCTTGGAAGGCATATCATTACATCCCGGATCGAACACCATGCCGTACTGAATTCCTGTGCCTATCTGGAAAATCTGGGGTATGACGTAACCTATTTAAATGTAGATATGAACGGAATGGTGGATCTTACGGAACTGAAAGGCTGCATAAATCCTTACACGACCCTTATCACGATCATGTATGGGAATAACGAGATCGGAACCCTTGAGCCGGTGGTGGAGATCGGAATGATTGCCCGTCAAAAGGGAATCATTTTTCATACGGATGCGGTGCAGGCGGTAGGGCAGATCCCTATATCCGTAAGAAAACTGCCGATCGACTGCCTGAGCGCCAGCGCTCATAAATTTCATGGTCCGAAGGGAATCGGTTTTTTGTATGTAAAAAAAGACCTAAACATTCCGTCCTTTATCCACGGAGGAGGTCAGGAGAGGGGCAAACGTGCAGGAACCGAAAATGCAGCGTCCATCGTCGGAATGGCAAAGGCGCTGGAATTGTCCCAAAGACGAATGGCGGCGGATGTCCGCCGGGTAACCGGTCTGCGGGATTATTTTGTGAACCGGGTCATGAGGGAGTGTGAGAATGTAAAATATAACGGGCATCCGTATAAAAGGCTTCCGGGAAACATATCCTTCAGCTTTACGGGCGTGGATGCAACCGCGCTTTTAGTGCTGCTTGAGGAGGATGGGATTTGTGCTGCGGCAGGTTCGGCCTGCAATACCGGGGAGACCCGCCTGTCCCATGTGATACGGGCAATCCATGTGCCAAAGGAATATGCGGCCGGAACCGTCCGCTTTTCCCTTGGTGCGGAAAATACGAAGGAAGAGGTCGACAGGGTGATCAAGGTCTTAAAAGAAGACCTTGAACTGCTCAGAGGGATTGAATAATCATGAAAAATCATGTAAGATATTTACCGAGTGCGGCAGCGACACCATCCTCTTCGTTGGAGAGGGTGATGTCATCTGCGATTGCTTTTACGGCAGGAGCGGCATTGCCCATGGCGATTCCGAGGCGGGCGGTCTTTAAGATCTCCGTGTCGTTTTCGGTATCGCCCACCGCCATGGTGCATTCCATCGGGATATCAAGAATATCAGCCAGCTTTATGAGACCTGTTCCCTTATTGACTCCGGCTTTTGTGAATTCCAGATTATTGTAGCCTCCGCTGACGCATACAATATCCGGGTTGGAACAAAGGTAGCTCTTTACTTCTTCCCGATCCACGAGAACCCCGTTTGCGTCCGGGTAAAAGTTTAAGGTCATTTTCTGGATCATCAGGTGGTTTTCCTCCACATATCCCGGCAGATCCTCTATGCGGGCGCGGGATTCGATGATATATTTTTTTATGGAGGCGGGAACAGACAGTTTCCTTGCTGCTTCAAGACAGCAGGCAGGGGAGAACGCATTCCCTTGAATGAAGGCATCCATGTGGATATCCCTGCTCAAAAGAAAACGGAGGATCGGAAGGGTCAGAGACGGGCTCATGCCGTCCTCGAAGAGACATTTCCGGGAGGGAATGTCGTAGAGCGCGCTTCCGTTTGTCGTGATGGCATAGCGGATGCCGGAGCCTTCGATCTGATCGAAGGGAAGTCCGCTGAAGGGTCTTCCGGTCGATATGACGACCGCCGCGTTTTTTTTGCAGGCCCTTTTTATTGCCTCAAAATTGGCGGGGGATATCTTACTTTGATTATTGAATAGAGTGCCGTCGAGATCTAATGCGACGAGACGGATATCTGACATAATTTTTTCCTTTCCGCAAATATTATGGATTTCTTTTCACAATTATAATAAAAAATAAAAAAACTGCAAGTGGTAACTGTTAGGAGGATACAATGCAAAAAGCAGAATTTCGTAAATATGCAGAAAACGGTCCGGTCATTTTGGACGGGGCGACGGGGACAAATCTGATGGACGCGGGAATGCCGATAGGAGTATGCCCGGAGGAATGGATACTCGGGCACAAAGAGGTTTTGCTTGACCTCCAGCGAAGGTATGTGGAAGCCGGCACCAATATCGTCTATGCGCCGACCTTTACCGGGAACCGGATCAAGCTGGAGGAGTACGGGCTTGCGGACAGGCTGGTGGAGATCAACCGTACCTTGGTTGAACTTTCCAGGGAAGCTGTCGGGGGAAGAGCGCTTGTAGCGGGAGATATGACCATGACCGGACAGCAGCTTTTCCCGCTTGGAGAGCTGATGTTTGAGGAACTGGTGGAAGTATATAAGGAGCAGGCAAAAGTGCTTTCCGATGCGGGGGCGGACCTGATCGTGGTGGAGACCATGATGAGCCTGCAGGAATGCCGTGCGGCGGTATTTGCGATCAGGGAGGTCTGTGATCTGCCGATCATGGTATCCTTGACCTACAACGAGGATGGAAGAACGCTTTTCGGAACCCCTCCGGAGACGGCGGTCGTCGTGCTGCAATCCCTGGGGGTAGACGCAATCGGCATCAACTGTTCTACGGGGCCGATGGAGATGGTGGAGCCTGTGAAAAAGATGGCGGAGTATGCGACGGTTCCGATTCTTGCAAAACCCAATGCAGGACTTCCGGAGCTGGAGGGAAAAAAGACCATTTACCGCATGACGCCGGAGGAATTTGCCGAGGCGGGAGCGGCGCTTGTTTCGGCGGGAGCCGCAATCGTCGGGGGCTGCTGCGGAACGAGGCCGGATCATATCAGGGCACTTTCGGACAGAGTGAAGGGAATGCCCCTTCATACGCCTCTAAAGTCCCATCGCAGGGTGCTGGCTTCGGAGCGGCAGAATGTTGAGATCGATCTGGACGGAAACTTTATTGTGGTAGGGGAGCGGATTAATCCCACCGGAAAAAAGAAGCTGCAGGAACAGCTCCGGGAGGGAAAGCTCGACCTCGTCCGGGAGATGGCAATACAGCAGGAGGAGAACGGAGCGCAGATTTTAGATATCAATATGGGAATGAACGGTATCGATGAGAAGGAGATGATGAAGCGGGTCATCTATGAAGTCTCCTCCACCGTAGACTGCCCATTGTGCATTGATTCCAGCCATGTGGATGTCATTGAGGAAGCGTTAAAGATCTACCCGGGGCGTGCGCTGATCAATTCCATCTCCCTTGAAACGGAAAAAGTGGAAAAGCTTCTTCCGATCGCTGCAAAATACGGGGCAATGTTTGTACTTCTTCCGCTCTCCGACGCGGGACTTCCGAAGGACGCCGCAGAAAAGCAAAAGATCATTGAAGAGGTGTATGACCGCGCCATGAAGCTTGGCATGGCGCATGAGGATATTGTGGTGGATGGACTGGTTGCGACGATCGGAGCCAATCCGCTGGCGGCAAAGGAGTGTTATGCGACGATCGCTTATTGCAGGGACGAGCGAAAGCTCCCGACAATCTGCGGTCTTTCCAATATTTCCTTTGGGCTGCCGGAGAGAAGCTATGTCAATACGGCGTTTCTTACGATGGCGATCTGCAAGGGCCTTACGATGGCGATCGCAAACCCGTCCCAGGAGCTTTTGATGAATGCGGCCTTCGCTTCGGACATGCTGCTCTATCGTCCGGACAGCGACATCCGCTATATTGAGCATATGAATGTCATGGCGGAGAAGCATGAAAAGGAGGCGCAGCAGGCTCGGCGCAGGGCGCAGGCGGAAGCGGCTGCCGGAAACAGCACAGCCGGCGCTTTAAACAGCCGGGGGAATTTAGGGGAGAACGGCCAAAAGAGCGCAGACGCGGCGCAAACCGCAGGGGATGATCCGGCGAAGGCAGCAGTAAAGGAGCATCCTGTTTTTAAGGCTGTGTTAAAGGGAAGTAAGGGGACGATCCTTGACGAAGTGAAAAAGACATTGGATGGAGGGGCAAAACCTGATTCGATCATCAATGATTATCTGATCCCGGCGATCAACGAGGTCGGGGAGCTTTTTAATGCGAAAAAATACTTCCTTCCGCAGCTGATTGGCAGCGCCAATACAATGAAACAGGCGATCGACTATCTGGAGCCTCTGATGGAGAAAAAGGGGAACGGGGAGGATATGCCGACACTTGTGATTGCCACCGTGGAGGGGGATATCCACGATATCGGGAAGAATCTTGTTGTTTTAATGCTAAAAAATTATGGCTACCGCGTGATCGATATGGGGAAGGATGTTCCCTGTGAGGATATCGTTGAGATGGCGATGAAGGAGGACGCTGCCATTATCGGGTTGTCGGCTCTTATGACCACTACAATGATGCGCATGCAGGATGTGGTGGAAATCTGTAAGGAAAAGGGCTGTACCAGCAAAGTGATCATCGGAGGGGCGTGTATCACCCAGAGCTTTGCGGATGAGATCGGCGCAGACGGATATTCCAAGGATGCGGCGGAGTGCGTGAAGCTTGTGGAGCGGCTGCTGGGCAACCCGGACTGATGTTGAGCCGAATTGCCTATGTCGGAAATGACCATAGAATTTGTTTTTATAAAAAGTTAAAAATGTAGGTTTGTCAAACAGATATTTGTTTTAATAAGCAGCTTTAACAGTTGAATCTAAAGAGTGGTAAATGAAAATTATGAATAGAAATGAAGTAATTACAGATCCGAATAAATTAGTTCGGTTAAAACTCATAAACAAAGAAATTCACAAATTCGAATTACAATATTGAGAGAGCGGAAAATCAGGCTTTTTATAATTTAAAGCTCTTTGGAGATAAGTTGATGGGAAATATAATTATATG
>CAYROM010000062.1:0-7879 GCA_964425905.1 uncultured Lachnobacterium sp.
AATTCAAGGACTTCTACATATCTCGCCTTTGTAGTCCCACTATAGTCTCCACATGATATGTCCCCGGAAACATATCAACACAGCAGGCCTTTTGAACCTTATACCCACTTGCAAGCAATACCTCCAAATCTCTTGCAAGGCTGGTCGGCTTGCAGGAAATATAGACCATCCGCTCAACACCATAGGCAATGATCTTTTCCAGCGCTTTCGGATGGATTCCATCTCTTGGAGGATCGAGGATGATATAGTCCGGCTTCTCCGCAATCTCATCCAACACTTTAAGTACATCCCCGGCGAGGAATCTGCAATTGGAAAGTCCGTTAAGCTTTGCATTTACCGCTGCCGCCTCCACCGCTTCTTCCACAATTTCCACCCCGACAGCCTCCCTGCAAACAGGCGCCATCATCTGGGCGATCGTACCGGTTCCGCTATAAAGGTCGTAGACGATTTTCTCATTCAACGCCGTCTCATCTCCATCCAAAATAAAATCCCGTGCCGTTTGATACAACACTTCCGCGCCAAGAGAATTTGTCTGGAAAAAGGAAAAGGGCGATATCTGAAAACGCAGCCCCAACAGTTCCTCGTAAAAAAACTCCCCGCCATACAGGATATCTGTCCCCTCGTTTTTTATGATATCGGCAACACTATCGTTTTTCGTATGTAAAATCCCCTTAAAACTGCCTTCCAGATCCAGCGCCAAAAGACATTCCTTCCAGCCCTCCAGAAGCATTTGTTCTTCCGGTGACGACAGCTGCGCTCCATCCTCAGCGCCAAGCAAATTTCCAAGATTCGTTGTTGTCACAAGGTCTGTCAATATATCTCCCGTCTTTACCGCCTTTCGAACCAAAAGATGTCTCAGATAACCCTCATGTGTGATACGGTGAAAATGAGAGATTCCCTTGTCCGAAAAATAACCGAGCGATGCCATAAGGATTTTCCTGAAATCCTCATCTACGATCTGGCAGTTTTCGACCGTGACCAGATCATAGAAGCTGCCCCTTTTGTGCATGCCAAGTGCAAGCGGACCATTCTTATACTCGTCCCCAAAGGAGAATTCCATCTTGTTGCGGTATGCAAATTGTTTGGGACTTGGTTTAATACCCAGGAACTGTTCCTTTCCCAAGGGACCGGTTACCGCTTCAAGCAGCGCCCGCACCTGTTTTTCCTTTAATGCCAGCTGCTCATCGTACGAAAGATTCTGATATGTACAGCCTCCGCACTCCTCGAAATGAGGGCAGGGCGAAGCCATCTCCTGCGGCGCGCGCTCCAGAATTTTCTTAAGCCTTGCTTCATATTTTCCTTTTCTGGCTTTATTTACGATGAAGGAAACCCGCTGTCCCGGAACCGTGTTCTTTACAATCACGCGCTCCCCCTCTTTTGTCAATACAATTCCCTTATTTGGAAATAAAACCTCCTGTACGGTTCCGTCCCCGATCTGCCCTTTTTTCATTTCCCTGTCCTTTTCCGTTTTTCTATAAATCAAAGCAAAAATAGGGGGCTTTCAAAAGCCCCCTGTCGTTTCAAATATTATTCTTCGCTTTTTGCTTCTTCTGCCGCTGCTGATTCCGGTGCCGGCGCTTCATCATCCTCTTCATCCTCGAAGAAATCGTTGTCAAAATCATCTTCGAAATCGTCCTCAAAATCATCTAAATAATCCGGCGTAAAGAAACGATAGATTCCATAAGCAGCAGCCGCTACCGCAACAATGACACCAATTACCGCAAATACGATCACCGTTTTGGAGGGCTTCTTCTCCTCCTCTTTCTTCTTCAATAATTCATTGATCTTTGCAGCGTTTAAAATATCTTCCACCTTATTCATACTATCTACCTCTCCTTCTAAAAGAAATTCGCTTGTATTCATTATATCATATGTTCCCCAGATTTCCTACGAAAAATTATAATTTTATGCAATCTTTATATTTTTTTTAATTTGGCAAAGCTTGCAAACATTTTTTTGGTTCCCACCTTATCAAAATCCACCGTAACCTCGTAATCCCGACCGCCTTCCACGATCGCCATCACCTCTCCGTCTCCGAATTTTATGTGACGCACCCGGTCTCCAACCTGATAGGAAAGACCTCCGCCGCGGGTATTGCTGCTCGAAAATGAATGCTGGTTTGTGACCGGCGTATAGACAGGAATTTTGTCCTTCTTTTTCCAAATAGACCGTATATATTCATCCGTCCCGCCGGAGTCTTCCGTCTCCCATCCGACGCGCTGTGTACCGTACTGCGTCGGTACTGCACGAAATGCCTGTTTTGCTTTCTGAAAAGCACTTGTAAAACGAATATCCTCCTCCCGTTGCTTCGGCTCAAAAATCTCTCCCCGCAAAAGCTCCGAAGGAATTTCCTTAACGAAACGGGAAACCCTATTGAACTGGGTCTCTCCCCTCACCATGCGCATTCGCGCCGAGGTGATCACGAGATGTTCCTTCGCCCGGGTGATCCCCACATATGCCAGCCTTCTTTCCTCCTCAATTTCCGCTAAGGCGTCATCGCTGATGATGGACATATAACTCGGAAACAGACCATCCTCCATACCGGCAAGATAGACATTCGGGAACTCCAATCCCTTTGCGCTATGTAAGGTCATAAGCACCACGTAATCCGTATTTTCATCCAGCGAATCGATGTCGGCAACCAATGCTACCTCTTCCAAAAATCCTCTTAAGGTCGGCTCCTGGGCATTCTCCTCGTAGGAAACCACCTTGCTGATCAATTCGTCAATATTTTCAATCCTTGCCTGCGCTTCGTCCGTATCCTCTGCCTGAAGCTCCCGGACATAACCGGTCACATCGATAATCTCCTCCAAAAGCTCGGCAACAGAAATTGCCCCCGCCTTTTCCCGCATACCCTCGATCAGATCTACAAACTGCCGGATCTTACTCTCCGCCTTGCCAATCCCCGGCACTTCCACGGCCGCGCACAGTGCCGTATAAAAATCAATTTCATTTGCCTCGGCATACGCAGATATCTTATTGATGGAGGCGGCTCCAATCCCCCGCTTCGGAACATTGATGATCCTTTTTACAGTAAGGTCATCCCGCCCATTATCAATCGTCTTTAAATAGCTGAGCAGATCTTTGATTTCCTTTCTGGAATAGAAATTGACGCCGCCGACAATCTTATAGGGAATATTCGAAACGATAAACCGCTCCTCAAACAGGCGGGATTGTGCATTGGTTCGATATAAAATGGCACAGTCCTTGTACTGATACTCTCCTCGCCTGACTTTGCCCGCAATATCCCTTGCAATATATTCAGCCTCCTCGTAAGCGCTGTCAAGCTGTTCAAAAGTGATCTGATCCCCGGTTCCGTTGTCAGTCCACAGGCTCTTATCTTTCCTCCCCACATTGTTGGCGATAACACCGTTTGCCGCATCCAGAATATTTTGCGTCGATCGGTAATTTTGTTCCAGCTTTATAACCTTCGCGTCCGGAAAATGTTTTTCAAAGTTTAAAATATTATAGATATTTGCCCCTCGAAATTTATAGATGGACTGGTCATCGTCACCAACCACACACAAATTCTTATACTTCATTGCCAGCAGCCGGATCAACTCAAACTGCGCCGTATTGGTATCCTGATACTCGTCCACCATAATGTAACGAAAACGTTCCTGATAAGCGGCAAGCACTTCTTTATCCAATTTAAATAACTCTACCGTCTTAAAAAGCAGATCATCAAAATCCAATGCGTTATTCTGCCGCAGCTGCCGCTGATATTCCTGATATACCTCCGCCTGCTTTCTCTTCGTGTAATCCCCCGCCGCCCTCGTGGCAAATTCAATTGGGTCGACCAGCTCATCCTTCGCGGAAGATATAACGTTCAAAAACATTTTCTCCTTATGAATCTTAGTGTCTATTTCGAGGCGTTTGCAGATATCCTTCATCAAGGACTTCTGATCGTCCGCGTCATATATCGTAAAATTCGTATCATAACCGAGACGGTCGATATACCTCCGCAAAATACGCACGCAGGTCGAGTGAAACGTAGACACCCAGATGCTTTCGGAACCGAATCCTACCATCCTATCGATCCGCTCACGCATCTCTCCTGCCGCCTTGTTTGTGAAGGTTATCGCAAGAATATTATAGGGGCTTACTCCTTTTTCTTTTATTAAATATGCAGTCCTGTGTGTCAGGACACGGGTCTTGCCGCTTCCTGCCCCCGCCAAGATCAAAAGCGGTCCCTCTGTGGCAAGAACGGCATTTTTCTGCTGCTCATTCAATTTGTCCAGTAAGTTCATTTATGTTTCCTCGTTACATTCATGTATTTTACAGTTTCGATTCTACCATGTGCGTTCCGCACATGGTAGATGGTACTGATGCGCACTTCGGCGCGGTATAATGTCTGACGACATTATACCATGTACGTTCCGCACATGGCAGATGGTACTGATGCGCACTTCGGCGCGGTATAATGTCTGACGACATTATACCATGTACACTCAAAAGTGGGAAGAAAAACGAAAAAATTCTTGTCATCCGGTTTTGATTACTATATAATGTGTCAAGAGGTGATTTTATGGAAGAGGTCAGCGTACGCGAATTTTTAGATAATCTTTTAAAGGACTTAAAAACGATTGATTATGTCCGACCGGAAGATATTCCGAATATCGACTTATATATGGATCAGATCACAACCTTTATGGATGAACAGCTTGCCGGTTCCAAGCGCCATGAGGATGACAAATTGCTCACAAAGACCATGATCAACAATTATGCAAAAAATAATCTGCTGCCGCCTCCTGAGAAGAAAAAATATTCCAAGGAACATATGCTGACCCTGATCTTTATATACTATTTCAAAAACATTTTGAGTATCAGCGATATCCAATCCATATTAAATCCGCTTACTGACAAATACTTCGGAAATAAAGAAGGATACAACATGCAGGATGTATACAACGAAGTTTTTGCCCTGGAGGAAGCCGAGACCCAGAAGGTGCTAAAGGATCTTGGGAAAAAATACAATATTGCCAACAGCACTTTCAATGATTTCCCGGAAGAGGATCGTTCATTTCTTCACTCTTTCAGTTTTATCTGCCAGTTGAGCTTTGATGTGTATATCAAAAAAATGATCATTGAGCGGATTATTGACGACCTGAATAAAACCGAACAGGAAAAGAAATCCCCGACCGTAAAAGAGGTCGATTCCATCGACGCCAAAAAAAATGCGAAAAAATAATAATACTGAAAAAGGCAGCTTGCGCCGAACATGGTATTTCCTATGATATAAAATATGATAGAACAAAAGTGCGCTTCGCACACCCGAATCCTATGAGACAAAAAAGAGGACTGCCTCCGGCTGATATCCTGCCGGTAGGCAACCCTCTTATATAAATACTTTACTCAAATGGTCATATTCACGATTGATTTCCTGAATCGTATTTTTATCTCCGTCCAGATTGTCGGGATGGTAAATTTTGATCAAGTCCTTATAACGCTTTTTCAGGGACTGCTTATTTCCAACTCCGGAAAAGAACAGTTCACCCTTCACCACATTCTGGCGCTGCACGGGCTGCTGCGAATAATGATACTCGCGCTCAAAGTCGTTGACACGGCTGTAAAACTCCTTCTGCCGCTCCACATGCCGCTTTTCCGTGGCAAGCTTTACAAGCTCCTCCTCCAGAATCTTGAACTTCATATCAAACAGCTTCTGCTGCTGCTCTAATCTCCTGTCCTCGATTTCCACCCGTCTGGTAAAAGCCTGCTGCTCCATCTCCAATTTGCGCCGCTGTTCCTGTAATGCCCTGCGTTCTTCTTCAATCGTCATAGCAAATATCCTTCCACTAGATATAGGAAAAAAGTCCTCACGGACACCGTCTATGGTATCCATGCGCATTCGCGCAGTACAATTTCTAGCGTCATTATACGGTATTTTGTGCTATCAATCCATAGGCATTTTGCACTAAAGTTATAAACCGCCCGATCCAAAATATTACAAATCATCCAAAGACTCTTTGATCTTATCCATGAATCCTTTCTTTTTTCCCTCCGGCTTCGCCGTGGATGTGCCGCCCTCTTTGGTAAGGGAGCCGCCTGTCAGCTCATCGAACCTGCGCAGAACCTCCTTTGCCTCCTTGCTCAACCCCGTCGGTGTTGATACGATAAGCGTTACATAATGATCGCCCCGTACCGCCTTGTTTCGAATGGAGGGAACGCCTTTCCCCTTCAACCGAATCCTCGTTCCGGTCTGTGTTCCGGAGGCAACCGTATAGATGATATCTCCATCTACCGTCTTGATTCGGATATCTCCGCCCAGAGCTGCAATCGCGTAAGAGATTGATGCATTGGAATAGATGTTCATATCCTGACGTTCAAAGACCTGACTGCGGGCTACGATCACTTCAACCAGCAGATCTCCTCTTGGTCCGCCGTTTTTTCCCGGCTCCCCGTAATCCCGGACACGAACGCATTGTCCGTTGTCAATACCTGCCGGAATCTCAACCTTTTTCTTGATCCGCCTGGAATTATAGCCGATCCCGTGACATACAGGACATTTTTCGCGGACAATCTTTCCAGTTCCCCGGCAGTCCGGACATTGCTGTACGTTCTGCATCATGCCGAACAGGGACTGCTGGGAATATACCACCTTTCCCTTCCCGCCGCATTTTGCGCAGGTTTCCGGCGTCGTTCCCGGCTTTGTTCCCGTCGTATGGCAGGTTGCGCACTCTTCTTTATAGGCAAATTCAATTTCCTTCTCGCAGCCGAATACCGCCTCCTCAAAGCTGATGCGAAGGCTAATGCGGATATTGGCTCCCTTCTGGGATCCGGTGCCGCCGCCCCTTCTGGAACCGCCCCCAAAGAAGTCGCCGAATATATCGCCGAATATATCACTCATATCCATGCCGGAGAAATCAAATCCCCCTGCTCCTGCACTTCCGTCAAATGCCGCATGGCCAAACTGGTCATACTGCCTTCTCTTCTCCGCATCGCTAAGTACCGCATACGCTTCCTGCGCTTCTTTAAATTTTGCCTCGCACTCCGGATCGTCCGGATGCATATCGGGATGATACTTTTTTGCAGTAGTCCGGAAAGCTTTTTTTATTTCATCTTCGGACGCAGTTTTTGATACGCCTAAAACCTCATAATAATCTCTCTTGTCTGCCATTTTTATATACCTTATTTTCTTGTACCGGACGATACAAAGCTATCCCTTCAAAATCAAAATTATTTGTCCATGCATTTTGATTTCTCAGGGATACCTTGTATCTCCCAGCGCAGTTTTATTGTTTCGCTGTAATTTTATATATTATACTTCCTTGAAGTCCGCATCGATGACATCGTCATCTGCGCCTCCGCCGGCATTCATATCCGGACCTGCCGCGCCGCCCATATTGCTCATGTCAGGACCTGCTCCTGCTGCGCCCTGCGCCGCCTGCGCCTGTTCATACATTTTTGCGAATACCTTCTGCGCGCTCTGGGTAAGCTTCTCCTGTGCTGCCTTAAGCTCTACCACGTCGGAGTCACTCATCTGGTCAGCCTCCGGATGCGCGTCCAAAATCGCTTTTACTGCTGCAATATCAGCTTCCACTTCCGACTTATCCGCCGCATCGATCTGCTCACCTACCTGATTGAGCGCTTCCTGCGTCTGGAATACAAAAGAGTCCGCATCGTTTCTTGCGTCGATCGCTTCTTTTCTCTTTTTATCCTGTGCCTCGAATTCAGCGGCTTCCTTAACTGCCTTATCGATCTCGTCATCCGACATGTTGGAGCCCGCAGTAATGGTAATGTGCTGCTCTTTTCCTGTTCCTAAATCCTTAGCGGATACATTTACAATACCGTTTGCGTCAATGTCAAAGGTCACCTCGATCTGCGGAACGCCGCGGCGTGCCGGCGGAATTCCATCCAGACGGAACTGTCCGAGGGACTT
>CAYROM010000063.1:0-7640 GCA_964425905.1 uncultured Lachnobacterium sp.
ATTCCAGTCGTCGTAGTCCGGGGCCCGGCCGTCGTGGGGCTTGCCGGAGACGAGATTGCCGCCGATCTGCATGATACAGACTGCGCCTTTGGCCTTTGTGATATAGTATTCACGCTCCTTAGGCGTGTTGTCCGGGAACATATCCTCCAGCTCCTGCGTGGTGATAAAGAATATGTCCTTTGGAAGGATAAGATCCACATAATCGTACTGGATGGATATGTACTGCTCGGTCTTTCGAAGACACTTATAAACTGTGCGGACAGTATCTTTCAGATAGTCGAGATTGCGGTCCTCCTTTTGTATGATCTTTTCCCAGTCCCATTGATCTACAAAGATGGAATGGATATTGTCGGTATCTTCATCCCGGCGGATGGCGTTCATATCCGTATAGATGCCTTCACCGATGGAAAAGCCGTATTTCTTCAATGCGTAGCGTTTCCATTTGGCGAGGGAATGGACGACCTCAGCCTCCTTTTCATCCTGCTCTTTGATTCCAAAGCTGACGGGCCTCTCATAGCCGTTTAAGTTATCGTTCAGCCCGGTGGAGGGATCAACGAAGAGAGGTGCGGAAACCCGGGTCAGGTTAAGCCGCTGGGCAAGCAGGGACTGGAAAAAGTCCTTTACCATTTTTATGCCTAGCTGGGTGTCGTGCAGATTCAGCTCGGATTTGTAATTTTTGGGTGTTATCAGATCTCCCATAGGTAATGCTCCTTTTAAATTAGTATTTAGCCTTCGCGCACATTATACCATGTGCGTTCCGCACACGGTAGATGGTACTGATGCGCACTTCGGCGCGGTATAATGTCTGACGACATTATACCACAATAATTTATGATTGCAATTAGAAAGGTGGCAGAAGTATGAAAAAAGAGGATATGACAGTTCCGGCATTATTTATTGAAGCAGTTACGATTGTGCTTGGAATATTCTATATTGTGTTACAGGTCTATTACGGAGTCCATTACCATATCGCCCCGTATAAATTTGCGTGGAACATCGCTGCGGTGGTTCTGGTTTATGCAACGCTCACCCTGTTGGCGTGTTATCCGGAAAGGGTACATAAACTGCAGCCGGAGGCGTTCACGCCCGATATCCGGAAGTTGACACTTCGGATGCTGCGCCTGATAAAGCTGGTGTTTGTGGCAAGTCTTTTAGTCCCTTGTCTCTTTGATATATTTGGTGTACAATTAACGGAAGCAGCAAGTCTGATTGTGGTTCTGCTGATCGTGGTCATTGCGGGCTGGCATGAGTACCGGATCATAAAGATTCTGCGGAGCCGGAGAGAGTAGGGAAGGACTGCCGCCGCGGGGCGGAAGGGAGTTTCCGGAAATCAGGGAGAGAAGAAAAGAGGATGGAAAGATGGAGAAACATGTAACTTACAGGACGCAGGGCGTATGCGCCACACAGATTGATTTTGACTTAAAGGACGGGCGTGTTTATAATGTGAGGTTTACCAACGGATGCAGAGGTAATACCACGGGTGTAGCCATGCTTGCGGAGGGAATGGAGGCGGAGGAAATCGTGCGCAGACTAAAGGGAACGCAATGCCGCGGAAATAACTCCTGTCCCAATCAGCTGGCCCTTGCGATTGAACAGAATTTATAAAATTTTTGCGATAAAATCCATTTCCCTGGTGCTTCAGGCGTTTTACAGTATTGTGGACAGCTATTTTGTAAGCGGAATGAAGGACACAGAGGCGATAAAGGGCGTCAGCGATTATGCGATGAACGCATTGACTTTGATCTTTGCCGTTATCATGATGAGAGAAATCCGGAGGGAGACAATAGACCGGAAGAAGCGTAATAGCAAGAAAGAGTTAAAAAAAGAGGTTATCACATGTTCATTTGCATTGTGTGATAACCTCTTTTTCTAGTATCATAGGAAACACCTTATTTGCTGATTTTTTTCATCACGCTTCTGAAAATCAGCCGGGTAATCGGGCCTGCGCCAAAAAGATTCCAGAGCAGAGCCATCGGAAAGTTTTTAAGCAGAGTGCCGACCCAGATCGCCGGAAGCTGGGAAACCGGCTGTCCTGCCAGAATGACATTAAATAGGATCGCTGCGATCAGGCTCATGGTTGGACACATGATCAGTACGGTACAGCTGGAAATAATGACCGTAATGAAAAATGGGTTATCGCTTTGAGGCCGGATAATTTTATTTGCAAGGCCGTGTCCGATCCGGTTTCCCCATAAATTGGAGAAGATAAATACGAAGATCCACATGTAAGCAGCCTCAATGAGCGCGCCCAAAAACACACCGTTTGTCATATTGCTCAGACCTCCCGGAAGTGTGCCTGCGCCCTCCTTGATAGCAACGTTGTAAACCTCCATTCCGTATGCCATGGTCATGGACATAAGTACTCCGAAAAAGATTCCCTGTTTTTTTGTCTGCGGCATTTTTTTGATCCTCCTGTTCTTTTGCAAAAAGAAAAAGCGTAGACGTAAAGGAAGCCCTTTACATGTACGCTTTGCTACTTATTTTTCTTTTTCTGTTATAATGCAGCTACACAACAAAGGTGATTTTAGCAGAAGAAAAAAATTTTTTCAAGCAGATTTTTTCCGCTCATTAAAAAATTTTGCCTTAATGCCGGGGCATTTAAGGCACAGCAATGGGCGGTTGACACTTGGTGCCCGGAGACGTATTATTATAGAAAAAACTCCGTCGATTCCGGGCAGAGGAAGGAAAAAGTACAATGAAATATACGACGAAGAACGAATTTGAACATTTTAATTTTGCGGAGGCCCACGTAGGAGACATTCAGATCATCGATGGTCTTTTTTGGATGGAACTGGATCATGTGATCATTTTGCCGGAAAATTCCTGCAACCGGGATATTCGGGACATGCGCACCAATCATCTGGTCTTTAAAGTGGCGGATGGATCGGTTGCGGCGATCATTGAAGAGGGTGTTAGGATATACGACGCCAATGGCGTATTAAGGGAGCAGATTGCGGACCGGGAGCTTTTGCGGGAGGAATATCAGAAGGCGGCAGAACAATTTTTGGATGGGTATGTGATTTCTGCGGAAAAAGAGGAGACGGGCGCAAAGATCAGCTATACCTTTGTGATAGACGCTGCCGACGAACACACCTATGTGCTAAAGGTAAGCGGCAGCGGTGACACGCAGGAGTGGGAACGCTTTATGAACATGGAGAGTATGTGATGCCGGAAAGGGTGATCTTTCACATTGATGTAAATAGCGCCTATTTATCATGGGAGGCGGCCGGCAGATGGAATTTCCCGGGCGGCTTTATTTTATAAAGTTTTTGAATAATTTGGTTGAAATTAGTAAACCGTTATGTTATAACATAAAAAATGATTGATAATGCTATGAAGGAGACTCTCATCTTCAGAGAACGACAGGAATACGGCGTCACCGACTGAGAGCGCTGTTTGGAGGAGAAGATGACGGGAACACTCCGGAGCAGACTGGCTGAACCTAAAAGTAGGTCAGTACGTTGGCGCGCGTTAAGCGCATTGAGAGGGAAGACGGGAATGGTTTCTCGTTTTTCAATGCGGGTGGTACCGTGGGATTCAGATGAATTTTCGCCCCGGAACAAATGATTTTGTTCCGGGGTATTTTAGTGTAAAAAGCCGTAAGGTTCATTGCTTCGGATTCCGTCCCGCACCGAATAATCCCCACAAAGGTGGGAAAAAGGAGAGTACAGCAATGGAATTTTTAGAAGGAGTAAGCAACAGAAAAGATCTGGAAATCAGCCGGATACTCGCCGAAGATTGCGGGGGGAAGAGCATCCGGATCAGAGGAGCGATCCATGCCATCCGGGACATGGGAGATGTGGCTTTTATCGTCTTAAGAAAGAGGGAAGGCCTTGTACAATGTGTCTATGAACCGGATAAATCCCGGTTTGACCTCCGAAGCCTCAAGGAAGCGGACACGGTTGAGGCGGAGGGAACCTACAAAAGCGATGACCGTGCGCCGAACGGATTTGAGCTTCGCCTTGACACGATAAGGGTATTATCGGAGCCGGCAGAGCCGTTGCCGCTGCAGATCAATAAGTGGAAGTTAAACACCTCCCTTGAGGCAAAATTAAACAACCGTGCCGTTGCGTTGAGAAATCCGAGGGAACGGGCGGTGTTCCGCATTCAGGAGGGAATTACCAGAGGCTTTCGGGATTTTTTGTATGAACAGGGATTTACGGAGATCCATACCCCGAAGCTTGGAGCAAAAAGCGCAGAGGGCGGCGCAAACCTGTTTAAGCTGGAATACTTTCATCGTCCGGCAATCCTTCAGCAGAGCCCCCAGTTCTATAAGCAGATGATGGTGGGTGTGTTCGACCGGGTTTTTGAGACGGCGCCCGTCTTCCGGGCGGAAAAGCACAACACAAAGCGCCATCTGAACGAATATACATCCCTTGACTTCGAGATGGGATATATCGACGGATTTGAAGATATCATGGCGATGGAGACCGGATTTTTACAGTATACGATGAAGCTCTTAAAGGAATCCTACGATAGCGAGCTGAAACTGTTAAACATAGAACTGCCGGATGTGAGCCGGATTCCCTGCGTCCGTTTTGACGAGGCAAAACAGCGCGTTGCAGAAAAATATGACCGCCAGTTCCGAAACCCGTTTGATCTGGAACCGGAGGAGGAAGTGCTGATCGGGCAGTATTTTAAGGAGGAATACGGAAGCGACTTTGTGTTTGTCACCCATTATCCCTCAAAGAAACGTCCCTTCTACGCGATGGACGATCCGGCGGATGATACCTATACCCTAAGCTTTGACCTGCTGTTTCGGGGGCTTGAGATCACGACCGGAGGACAGCGCATACACGATTACGGAATGCTGCTTTCCAAGATCGAAAAGCGAGGCATGGAGACGGAGGGAATGGAACATTATCTCGCCGCATTCAAATACGGAATGCCGCCCCACGGAGGTCTTGGCATCGGACTGGAGCGTTTGACCATGCAGCTGATCGGCGAGGACAATGTGCGGGAGGCAACGCTGTTTCCGCGGGATCTAAGCCGGCTGGAGCCGTAGCCCGCCGAATATACTGGCGTAATGCATATCAAAAGTGAGAACAGGAGGAAGCATAGTGAATCATATAGGAACGATAGAGCTTGCAACCGAGCGGCTGACATTGCGCAGATTTGAGCTCGAGGATGCGGAAAATATGTTTTATAACTGGGCGGGCGACCCGGAGGTGACAAAATACCTCACATGGAAAGCCCATGAAAGCGTGGAGCAAACGAAGGCGGTATTGCAGGATTGGATAGCAGACTATGAAAAAAAGGATTTCTATCTGTGGGCAATCGAGCTGAATGAGCTGGAGCAGCCCATCGGCAGTATCAGCGCGGTCAAGGTCATGGATCAGATCGAGGCGGTAGAGATCGGATATTGTATCGGAAAAGAATACTGGCATAAAGGCTATACCTCGGAGGCGCTGGCAGAAGTCATACGGTTCTTTTTTGAGGAGGTCAAAGCGGGGCGCGTAGAGTCATGTCACGATCCCAATAATCCGAATTCGGGAAAGGTCATGGAAAAATGCGGACTGCTCTATGAGGGAACGCGGAAAAAAGCAGACTGGAACAACTGTGGAATCGTAGATGTCTGTTTATATGGTTTAGTAAGAAGCGCAGAGGTTTCCGGGGAGGAGCCTGACGAACCGGAGGAAGTAAATACTACTATTACAAAAGTAATCGCTGAGGATGGAACGGTAAAGAACGTCATCTCCGATGAAACGATGGAATATGTCGGGATCCTTGCAAAGCTGGAATTGAGTGCCGAGGAACAGGAGCGGGCCAAGAAGGATATGGAGGATATGCTCGACTATATCGACCAGCTGAATGAACTGGACACCTCCGGTGTGGAGCCGATGTCCCACGTGTTCCCCGTTTGCAATGTGTTCCGTGAGGATGTTGTTACAAATGGAGACGGAAGCGCAGCCGCTCTGGCGAATGCTCCGTCAAAAAAAGACGGCGGATTTAAAGTGCCGAAGACGATCGGAGAATAAGAAGGAGTACGCGATGAGTTTAATGAGTTTGACAGCCGTAGAACTCGGCAAAAAAATCAAGAATAGAGAAGTGACCGCAGAGGAGGCGGCCCGCGCCGCTCTTGCTGCGATCAAGGCAAATGAGGAAAAGGTCAACAGCTTTGTGACGGTGGATGAAGAGAGGGCGCTTGTCCGCGCAAAAAAAGTGCAGAAGCTGATCGATGACGGAACGCTCTTTGGACCGCTTGCGGGGGTACCGGTGGCGATCAAGGATAACATGTGTACGGATGGACTTTTGACCACCTGTTCCTCCAAAATTCTAGGAAACTTTGTACCGGCGTACACCGCGGAGGCGGTCAGGAATCTGGAGGCGGCAGGAGCGGTCGTAATCGGAAAGACGAATATGGATGAATTTGCAATGGGAAGCACCACGGAGACCTCCGCCTTTGGGGAGACAAAAAATCCGTGGAATACCGCCCATGTACCCGGAGGCTCCTCCGGAGGGTCCTGCGCAGCGGTTGCTGCAGAGGAATGCTCCTATGCGCTTGGCTCCGATACCGGCGGTTCCATCCGCCAGCCGAGCTCGTTTTGCGGAGTGACCGGGATCAAGCCAACCTACGGGACGGTCTCCCGCTATGGGCTGATTGCATACGGATCGTCCTTAGACCAGATCGGACCGATTGCTAAGGATGTTACCGATTGCGCGACGATTCTGGAAACGATCGCATCCTACGATCCGAAGGATTCCACCTCGGTGCAGAGGGATGACCTGAAATTTACCGAGGCCTTGGTGGATGACGTAAAAGGGCTGCGGATCGGTATTCCGAGGGATTATTTCGGAGAGGGCTTAGATGCCGAGGTAAAGGAGGCGGTGCTGGCCGCAGCAAAGAAATTGGAGGAAAAGGGCGCTCTTGTGGAAGAATTTGACCTTGGCCTGGTGAAATATGCGATTCCGGCATATTATGTGATCGCCTGCGCGGAGGCAAGCTCCAATCTGGCGCGCTTTGACGGAGTAAAATACGGCTACCGCACAAAGGAGTACGAAGGGCTTCACAATATGTATAAGAAATCCCGTTCCGAGGGCTTTGGCGCGGAAGTAAAGAGAAGGATCATGCTGGGTTCCTTTGTATTAAGCTCCGGCTATTATGACGCATACTATTTAAAGGCGCTTAAGGTCAAAGCATTGATCAAGAAAGCATTTGACGACGCCTTTTCAAGATATGATGTGATTCTGGGGCCGGCGGCTCCCACCACGGCTCCGAAGCTGGGAGAGAGTTTAAGCGACCCGATTAAGATGTATCTTGGCGATATTTATACGATCTCCGTAAATCTGGCGGGTCTGCCGGGAATCTCCGTTCCCTGCGGAACGGATGCAAAGGGACTTCCGATCGGATTGCAGATGATCGGAGACTGCTTTAAAGAAAAAAATATCATCCGCGCCGCATACAGCTTTGAGCAGACCAGAGGCTACAAGCACAGTCCGCTTTCGGCAAAGGCGCAAAACGAAAAGGAATAGAAAAGGAGAGAAGAGATGAGTAAGAATTATGAAACCGTCATTGGACTGGAAGTCCATGTAGAACTTGCAACAAAAACAAAGATCTTCTGCTCCTGTTCGACTGCATTCGGGGGAGCGCCGAATACCCATACCTGTCCGGTCTGTACCGGAATGCCGGGGTCCCTTCC
>CAYROM010000064.1:0-7566 GCA_964425905.1 uncultured Lachnobacterium sp.
CTATGCGGTGGAGGTGTGCAATGCCGTTCTTGACGTATGGCAGCCTCAGGCATCTAATAAGGTTATCATCAATATCCCGACTACCGTGGAGAATGCGATGCCTCATGTATTTGCTACTCAGGTAGAGTATATCAACAAGCACTTGAAATACCGCGACGGCGTTATCCTCTGCCTGCATCCGCACAATGACCGCGGCTGCGGTATCAGCGATGCGGAGCTTGGAATTTTGGCGGGAGCGGAGCAGATAGAAGGAACGCTGTTCGGGAACGGGGAGCGGACGGGAAATGTGGATATCGTGACGCTTGCAATGAACATGTTCTCTCACGGAGTAGATCCGGAGCTTGATTTTTCCAACATGCCGGAAATCCGTGCAGCTTATGAGCGCCTGACCCGCATGCATGTGCATGAGCGTCAGCCCTATGCAGGGGATCTGGTGTTTTCCGCATTTTCCGGTTCCCATCAGGATGCAATCGCGAAGGGCATGGCATGGCGCGAGGAAAAGGAACTGGAAAAATGGACGGTTCCGTATCTTCCGATCGATCCGAAGGATGTGGGAAGAACCTATGAGGCGGATGTGATCCGGATCAACAGCCAGTCCGGAAAGGGCGGCGTTGCATATATCTTAAAACAGAATTTTGGAATTGCTCTTCCGGAGAAGATGCGCGAGCAGGTGGGATATCTGGTGAAGCAGGTATCCGATGAAGAACACAAGGAACTTTCGCCGCAATGGGTATATGAAATCTTTGAGGATAATTATGTTACCCGTCAGCCGATCTTTTCCATCAAGGAGTGCCATTATAAGCAGGTGGACGGAATTCTGGCGGAGGTAAGCATCGTGCAGCAGGATCAGACACGCATGGTAGCGGCAAACGGAAACGGCAGACTGGATGCGGTCAGCAATGCGATCAAACAGTATTTTGACATCAGCTATGAGCTTTCCGTGTACGAGGAACATGCGCTTTCTCATGGCTCCTCCTCAAAGGCGATGGCATATGTGGGGCTGACCTATCAAAACCAGATGTACTGGGGAGTAGGAATGGATGAGGATATTATCCGTGCGTCCGTCAGCGCGCTGGTTGTGGCGGTAAATAGGCTGCTGGGCGTAAAAAAGGTGAATTCCGTACAGGATGAGCGTTTTATCGCAATGCAGAATTATATTCAGGCAAATTACCAGACTGTGACGCTGGGCGATATGGCGGAGGAGTTCCATTTGTCTGAACCGTATATATCAAAATATATCAAGGAAAAGTCAGGAAAAACCTTTGGGGATCTGGTTCAGAATGCCAAAATGAAAAAGGCGCGCACATTACTCAGAAACAGCAGTATGACGGTGGAAAACATTGCGTATGCCGCAGGGTATCAAAATGTGGAGCATTTTAACCGGCAGTTTAAGAAAAAATATGGGATGACCCCGGTGGAATACCGGAACCGGAAGTAGTGTAAGAAGGAGAGAAAAGCGCAGGATTTTCTCTTCTTCTTTTTTAGTGGGTTGTCATTAACGGGGTTAAGGAATATAATTGTTTGGGAATCACAGAAATCAGGAGGTGAGTAGAATGGATAGTTGCGATAGTACGGGTCGAAGTATCAAGCGCGATGGAAAATTGAACGGGACGTACTGCGCAATTTTAGACGTTCTATGATTTTTTCCATCGTGTTTGTACACCCTTCATGTAAGAAAGAGAAAGGAGTGTCATGATGGAAGAAAAGATTTTACAGGAACCAAATTATGTGGAAGAGCTGATCGGGTTGTTCCGCAGCAACCTTTCGGCGGAAGAACTGACAGAAAAGCTGGAGGATTACCACGAAAACGATATTGCGGGCGCCTTTGAACGATTGGAAAGGGAAGAACGCCTGCGGCTGTACCAGATATTGAGCGCCGAAATGGTATCCGGGATTTTCGCTTATATTGAAGACCCGGATGAATATTTTTCCGAGATGAAGCTTGAGACAGCGGCTCAGATCATTGGAGAGATGGACTCCGATGATGCGGTGGATGCACTGGAGGAGATGGACGATGAAGTCTCGGAAAGGCTGGTAAGTCTTCTGGATGAGGAGACGACCCATGATATCCAATTGATTCAGTCCTATGACGAGGATGAGATCGGAAGTCATATGACGACGAATTTTATTGTGATTCGCAGCAATTTGGGCGTGCAGCAGGCGATGAAGGAGCTGGTTGCGCAGGCGGAGGATAACGACAATATCAGTACGATCTATGTGACGGATGAAACGGGCGCGTTTTACGGCGCGCTGGATCTGAAGGATCTGATCATTGCGCGCAAGAACACGAATTTAAATACCTTGATCAGTACCTCATTCCCCTATGTCCGCGATCATGAACAGATTAGGGACTGTATCGAGCGGATTAAGGACTATGCGGAGGATTCCATTCCTGTTTTGGATGAGAATAACCGGATACTGGGTGTAATTACGGCGCAGGATATTGTAGAGGTTGTGGACGATGAGCTGGGAGAGGATTATGCAAAGCTTGCAGGTCTGACTGCCGAGGAAGACTTGAAGGAGCCGCTTTTTGAGAGTATGAAAAAGCGTATGCCCTGGCTGATCGTGCTTTTGTTTCTTGGTATGCTTGTGTCCTCCGTAGTAGGAATATTTGAGGAGGTTGTGGCGCAGATTGCGATCATTGTCTGCTTTCAATCCCTCATCCTTGATATGTCGGGCAACGTTGGCACCCAGTCTCTTGCCGTTACGATCCGCGTGCTTATGGATGAAACCCTGACGGCAAAACAGAAGCTTTTTCTGGTAGTCAAGGAGATGCGTGTCGGTTTATGTAATGGAATTTTTCTGGGAGCCCTTGCGGTTGTATTCATAGGAATGTATACAATGCTTTTTAAACACGGCTCTTTTTTGTATTCTTTTACGATTTCCGGCTGCGTGGGGATTTCCCTGCTTCTTGCTATGGTGATTTCCAGCCTTGTGGGGACCGTCATACCGCTTTTTTTCCACAAGATCAAGGTGGATCCGGCGGTTGCATCCGGTCCTTTGATCACAACGATCAATGATCTGGTTGCGGTCGTTACTTATTATGGGCTTGCCTGGCTGTTTTTGATAGAAATCCTGCATCTGGTATAGGAGCGGATCACCCATATATATTTTTTACGTTTTTTTTACGCTTCCGGGATTTTCAATTTTACAATCTGTTAGTAATATGCCTCTTGTAGCAATACAAGAGGTTCTTTTTATCTCATAGGAAATACCTTGTTGCGCTAAAGAATTAAAGAAGAAAGAGGAGAAAAAAAGATGAAGAACAAGATTGTAAAATTGGCAGCGGCAGCAATGACATTTACCATGGTGGCAGCGGCAATGGCAGGCTGCGGCGATACCGAGACAGGAAACGATGGAGCTTCCGGCGTGTCGGCGGACAATACGGTGCAGGGCGCCGATGATGGCGCGGTCACGGAAGACTTGAGCGGAAGTATCACAATGGCAGGAAGCACTTCGATGGAGAAACTCGCAAATGCGCTTAGCGAAGCATTCATGGAAAAGTATCCGAACGTAACGGTAACCGCAGAATTTACCGGATCAAGCGCAGGTCTTGAATCTCTTGCGGCAGGGAGCGTTGATATCGGCAATGCATCCCGCTCGCTGAGCGATGATGAGAAGGCGGGGGGCGCGGTGGAGAATATCGTTGCGATCGACGGTATCGCCGTAATTACGGATCTTGATAATTTGGTGACCGAAATATCCTCCGAGGATCTTGTAAAGGTTTATACCGGGGAAATCACAAACTGGAGTGAGCTTGGCGGAGCTGATGAAGCGATCGTTGTGATCGGACGCGAGGCAGGTTCCGGTACCAGAGGAGCCTTTGAGGAGCTTCTTGAGATTGAGGATGCATGTAATTACGCTCAGGAACTTGATTCCACAGGCGCTGTTCTTGCAAAGGTTGCGGCTACACCGGGGGCGATCGGATATGTATCCCTTGACGTATTGGACGGTTCGGTTGCGCCGATGATTCTGGACGGGATCGAGCCGACGGAAGAAAATATATTGGCCGGAGAATACCTTCTGTCCCGCCCATTTGTTATGGCAACCGTGGGCGAGATATCAGAGCAGAACGAACTGGTACAGGCATGGTTTACATATATTGAGTCTGATGAGGGACAGGAGGTTGTAAAGGGCGCAGGACTGATTCTTCCGTAGCAGTATCTTTACAATTTCCCAAAGAACCGGACCGTGCGGATGTGGCGCACGGTCCCGGCAGTCTAAGGAGCGTAAGATGGACAAAACGAGAAAAACCGAATCCATTATAGGTAATGGCGCAGGCAGATCGATAGGAGACAATATTGCCAAAATCATTTTTCTGGTCTGCGCAATAGCAGCGATCGTGGCGGTTTGCGCCATAACATTTTATATGTTTTTTAAAGGGATGCCGGCGCTGTCGGCGGTAGGAGTGAAGGAACTTTTATTCGGAACGGAGTGGAAGCCGACGGCAGCAGAGCCTTCCTACGGGATTTTATATATTATACTTACCTCTATTGCGGGTACTGCATTTGCGATACTGATCGGAGTTCCGGTGGGATTGCTTACCGCAGTTTTTCTCACGGAGGTATCGCAAAAACGTTTTGCGGCGGTGGTTCAGCCGGCAGTTGAACTTTTGGCGGCGATTCCGTCGGTCATATACGGGCTGCTCGGACTTATGATCCTGAATCCCCTTATGTATAAGCTGGAAAAAATCATTTTTAAAGGCTCCGCAGTACATAAGTTTACCGGCGGGGCAAACCTTCTGGCTGCTATCGTTGTGCTTGCAATCATGATCCTTCCGACGGTGATCAATATGAGCGTATCGGCTATCCGGGCGGTTCCGGGGGAGCTTCGATCGGCATCATTAGCGCTTGGAGCAACGAAGATACAGACCATTTTCAGAGCGACGGTTCCGGCGGCAAAATCCGGTATTATGACAGGCGTAGTGCTGGGAATCGGGCGGGCCATTGGCGAGGCGATGGCGATCAATATGGTAGCAGGAGGATCGGTAAATCTTCCGCTTCCGTTTAACTCGGTTCGTTTCCTTACCACACAGCTCGTAAGCGAAATGAGTTATTCAGAGGGGACGCACAGACAGGTGCTGTTTACGGTGGGATTGGTGTTGTTTATCTTTATTATGATTATCAATCTGATCCTCATGAGGGCGCAGAAGAAGGGGGCGAAGGGAAATGAAAGGTAGTGGGGCAATCGATCAAAAAAGAAGACGTCCTGCGGATATCGCTGCATATATAGCAATTTATATCAGCGCGGCATTTTCCGTACTGCTTCTTGCGGCAATCATTATCTATGTTTTTGTAAAGGGCTTTAGCGTGATCAACTGGTCTTTTCTGACCGGGGTAACATCCGTATTGCGTGGAACTGTCGGAATTGCGGGAAATATTGTAAATACCCTGTATGTTATCATTATCACCATGCTGATTGCGACGCCGGTGGGAATCGGTTCCGCTGTCTATTTGAATGAGTACGCCAAGCCGGGAAAGCTTGTGACGGTCATTACGTTTGCCACGGAGACCCTGGCGGGAATTCCCTCTATCATCTTCGGCTTATTCGGAATGATGCTTTTTAATCAGACGTTAGGGCTGGGATATTCGATCCTGACGGGGGCCTTTACCCTTGTGCTTATGGTGCTTCCCCTTATTACCAGAAATACGCAGGAGGCGCTTAAAACGGTGCCGGAGAGCTATCGGAGCGGCGCGATCGGGCTTGGAACCGGAAAATGGCATATGATCCGGACGATCCTTCTTCCCTCCGCTATGCCGGGGATCATCACAGGCGTAATCTTAGCCATCGGACGAATTGTGGGAGAGTCGGCAGCGCTGTTGTTTACAGCGGGAAGCGCATACGGTCTTCCGAAGGGGATTTCCAATCTGTTGTCTAAGGCGTTGGAGTCCGGCGGAACGCTGACGATTCAGCTGTATTTAAGTGCGACAAAGGGAGAGTTTGACGTTGCATTCGGCATAGCGGTCGTTCTGCTTATCATTGTGCTTCTGATCAACTTTGCAACAAAGCTGCTGGCAAAGAGATTCAATGTGGAGACGCGAAGTTAAGCGGGGATTGAGGCGCCGGGACAGATTACGGTGGATAAGAAAGGAAAATCACATGGATAAAAAGACAAAAATCAGCGTCAGGGGTCTGAATCTTTATTATGGAGATAATCGTGCGCTCAAGGATGTGAGCATGGATATTAAGGAGAAAGCGGTAACTGCATTTATCGGTCCTTCCGGGTGCGGAAAGTCCACTTTTTTAAAAACCTTAAACCGAATGAACGATCTGGTCGACAATGTGCGCATTGAGGGAAAGGTCAGCCTCGACGGGAAGGATATCTATGCGGAGGGAGTGGATACTACGATCCTTCGTAAAAAGGTCGGTATGGTATTTCAGCAGCCGAATCCGTTTCCGATGAGCATTTACGATAACATTGCCTACGGGCCGAGGGTACATGGCGTCAGGGATAAACACAGGCTGGATCAGATCGTGGAGGAAAGTCTTTGCGGAGCAGCTATTTTTGACGAGGTAAAGGATCGCCTGAAAAAGTCGGCTCTGGGATTGTCCGGAGGACAGCAGCAGAGGATCTGTATTGCAAGGGCGCTGGCAGTACAGCCGGAGGTGCTTTTGATGGACGAACCGACTTCCGCATTAGACCCGATCTCTACCGCAAAGATCGAGGAATTGATGGAGGATTTAAAGAAGACCTATACTGTTGTAGTGGTCACGCATAATATGCAGCAGGCGGTGCGCGTCTCCGATGATACCGCATTCTTTCTTGTGGGTGAGATGGTGGAGTTCGGAGATACGAAAACTATTTTTTCTTATCCGCAGGACAAACGGACAGAGGATTATATTACAGGGAGGTTTGGCTAATGCGAACAAAATTCGACGAGCAGCTTAATATGCTGAATCAGGAAATGATGCACATGGGTTCCATGATCGAGGAGTCCATTCAGAAAGCGATCGAGGCGCTGCTTCATCAGGATGCGGAACTTGCAAAAAGAATCATGTCAGGGGATGAGGAGATCGACCGTGAGCAAAAAAGGATAGAGCATGTCTGCTTCAGTCTGCTGCTTATGCAGCAGCCTGTTGCAAAAGATCTTCGCACCATTTCGGCAGCGATGAAGATGGTTACGGATATGGAGCGGATCGGCGATCATGCTGCGGATATCTGTGAAATGACCCTTATGATGTCCGGACAGCCGTATGACCAGAATCCGGATCATATCAATAAGATGGCGTCAGAGACCGTTCTGATGCTGATTCGAAGCATTGAAGCATATGTGGAAAAGGATATAGAAAAAGCGCAGAAGGTTATTGCACATGACGACGTGATAGATGATCTGTTTGACGAGGTGAAACAGGATCTGATCGAACTCATCAGGGAAAAGCCCGACAGCGGAGAACAGGCGGCGGATATGCTGATGGTTGCGAAGTATTTTGAGCGGATCGGCGATCATGCGACTAATATCGCAGAGTGGGTTATTTTTTCTCTGGATGATAAGAAACAATCCTATCGCGATTGATTTTACATAAATTTTACATATACTATACGTTGCAATTTACAAAATAGTTGTA
>CAYROM010000065.1:0-7348 GCA_964425905.1 uncultured Lachnobacterium sp.
TTCCGGCGGACGCCGTGATCAGTCCCCGCTTTCGCTCCTCCCCTGACAGGGTGCTGATCTTATAGTATGCCCCCCGCACCTTATAGGCTCCGGTAAACTGCATGTTTTCCGGTTTCAGATAAACCTTGTTTCCTGTCTGTTCACTTAGGAAATCACTATATACGAGTTTCGTCTCCAGTATAACCTCTTTAACTTTTTCACTTGCCTCCTCAAACTTATCCAAAGTCAGCATATTGTCACATCCTTCTTTCTTTTTTCCTATCATACGCTTTTTACGTCAAAAAGAGCGTTTACAAATTCATCCGGATCGAACTTTTGCAGATCATCGATGGTCTCCCCAACGCCGATATATTTCACCGGAACGGAAAGCTCTGATTGAATCGCAACCGCAATTCCCCCCTTTGCCGTTCCGTCCATCTTTGTCAGAACAATTCCCGTGATTTCCGCCACCTCCGAGAACTCCTTGGCCTGCACCAGCGCGTTTTGTCCCGTCGTTGCATCCAGCACGACCAGCGTCTCCCGGTATACCCCCGGATATTCCTTTTCCAGAATGCGGTTGATCTTGCCAAGCTCATTCATCAGATTCTTCTTATTGTGAAGACGTCCTGCGGTGTCCACCAAGAGGACGTCCGCGTTTCTCGCCTTCGCCGCCGCGGTAGCGTCGTACACAACAGACCCCGGATCAGCGCCCTCCGTCCCGCCGATCATATCCACGCCGGAACGGTTCGCCCATTCCTTTAATTGATCGCCCGCTGCGGCGCGAAAGGTATCCGCGCCTGCGATAACCACCTTTTTTCCCTGGTTTTTTAATTTTCCCGCAAGCTTTCCCACCGTTGTTGTCTTGCCGACACCGTTTACGCCGATGACCAGCACAACGGATTTTTCCTCCTCAAAGCGATATGCGGTCTCCCCCACGCGCATCTGTTCTTTGATACTGTCTATGAGCAGCCGCTTACAGTCGCAGGGTTCTTTGATATGGTTTTCTTTAACCTTATCCCGAAGGTCATCAAGGATTGCCTCCGTCGCCTTTACGCCAAGATCCCCCATGATAAGAATTTCTTCCAACTCCTCATAAAATTCTTCGTCAATGTGGGAAAAACCGCCAAACACCGCATCGATTCCCGATACAATACTGTCCCGGGTCTTTGTCAGTCCTTCCACCAGCCGCTTAAAGAATCCCTTTTTTTCCGGTTTTGCCTCTTCCGCTTGGGATTCCGGCAGATTTTCCTCTACGATTTCCTTGTTTTCCAACTCTTTGCTCACCCTTCTTTCCCGTCTTCCTTTATCTGTTTTTCGCCGCTACTGCGTCAGTTCATTCTCGATCAGGTTGACCGATACCAGCGTGGAAACGCCCTTCTCCTGCATCGTAATTCCATACAGGCGGTCCGCAGCCGTCATCGTCCCCCTCCTGTGGGTGATAACGATAAACTGCGTATTCTTTGCCAGCTTTTTCAGATAGGTTGCAAAACGGCCGACATTCGAATCATCAAGCGCCGCCTCGATCTCATCCAGCAGGCAGAACGGGGACGGTTTGAGGGCCTGTATCGCAAAAAGCAAGGCGATTGCGGTCAGCGCTTTCTCTCCACCGGACAGCTGCATCATATTCTGTAGTTTCTTCCCCGGCGGCTGGGCAATGATACGAATGCCGCACTCTAAGATATCCCCATCCTCCACAAGCTCCAAAGTTCCATGTCCTCCGCCGAACAGCTGCTTAAAGGACTTGTCAAATTCCCGCTGGATCTCGGCAAACTTCTCCGTGAATTGTCTGCGCATTCCGCTGTCAAGCTCTTCAATGATTCCGATGAGGGTCTTTTCCGCTTCCACCAGATCGTCGTGCTGTCCCTTTAAAAACTCATAACGCCCGGATACCTCTTTGTACTCCTCGATAGCGTTTACATTGACGTCTCCGAGACCGCGGATATCATCCTTGACCGCGGTGATCAGCTTCTTGAGCGCCGGAAGATCCTGATATTCCTCTTTTCGGAATTCAACCGCAGCGTGGGGAGACAGCTCGTATTCCTCCCACATGTAGTTCGTCTGATCCTCTTCCGCCTCCTTCAGTTTTTCCCTCTGGGCATTCAGCCGGAAAATTTCCTTATCCAGATCATTGCGCCGCTTGCTGATTTCCTCCTGCCTCTGGAAAAAGCCCCGGTAATCGGCGGACATTTTCTCCTTTTCCTTCACGTTCTTTTGCAAATCTTCATTCATCTTCGCAAAGGACTCCTCCGAGGAGAGGAGCGTTCTTTGAATCTCCTCAATATCGTGCTTTTTCTTTTCCACATCCTCCTTGGCATTCTTCGCATTTAATAAAAGTTCATTGCGCTCTGTTTCATATTTCTCGATCTCTCTGTCCAGTCGTTCCATATTCTCGAGGACAAAGCCTGCGCTCTGGCTTAAGTTTGCCTCCTCAAGCTGGATCTCGGAAACCTTCGCAAATGCTGCTTCCTCCTCCTTTGTCTGTTCCGTCAGCTGTTCCTGGAATTGCGCCCGCTCCTGACCGATCTCATTTTCCCTCTTCTTCGAGTATTCAATCTCGTCCAGAATCTTCTGTTTGTTTAACTTGATATCCGCAATCTGATTCTCGATCTCTATGCTCTCGTTCTTAAGTCCCGCAAAAACATTTTCACTCTCATCCCTCTGCTGCGCCATGCGGTCCACATTGATCTTTGCAGTATTCTGCAGGATATACTGCTCCTGAATCTGCTGCTTTAATTCATCAAGCTCATCTTTTCCGAGAGCCCGGGCTGTGGCGATATCCTCTCTGCGGGCCTTGAGCTCATCGATCTCCTTTGAAATCCCCTTTATGGTCTGCTCCAGTTCCTCGATCTGGCGGTTTCTCGCCAGCAGATTGGAGGAATTCTTAAAGGCTCCTCCGGTCATGGAACCGCCCGGACTTAAGTATTCGCCCTCCAGCGTAACGATATGTAAGCTATAATGATTTTTCTTTGCAAGGGCGATCGCATGATCGATCGTATCTGTCACCAGCACCCTTCCGAGCAGATAGGCTGCAACCTCGTCATACTTTTTATCACATTTTACCAGCTGATTGGCAAGACCGATCACTCCGGGCTCATTTAATGCGGACTCGTTTTTCGGATTGCTTCTTGCACTAACGCTGGTCAGGGGGAGGAAAGTTGCACGTCCGAGACGATTCTGCTTTAAAAACGCGATCATCTTTTTTGCGGTCTCCTCATCCTCGGTGACGATGTTCTGAATATTACCGCCCAGCGCCGTCTCGATAGCGATCTCGTATTCTTTCTCCACCTGGATCAAGTCCGATACAACGCCCAGCAGGCCTTTATTCTGCCCCTTCTGCTCCATTACCCTGCGGATACTTGCCCCATAACCGTCATAGCGCTCCGCGATATTCTTCAGGGATTCCAGACGGGACTGCTGTTTATGGTAATTGGTCTGCGCCTCCTCCAGCTTCCGGTCATTCTCCGAAAGCTTTTTCTTCCATTCCTGATCCTTTTCGATAAGAGAGTTCTCCCTCTCCTTCATTTCCGCCAGCTTACTGCTGACCGCCTTAAGTTCCTCCTGATACCCCTCCAGAACAGACAATAGATCAGCTTCCTTCGTCTTTCGGTCGAGAAGCCGCTTCGTCAGCTCCGCCTTTCGGATATTGACCTGCTCCAGCATCGTATCATAGCGCTGCTGGCGTGCCTTGATGGAGGCCTTATTGTTGAGGAGTTCTATCATCTCCTTCTGCCCGGCTGCAATACCCTCATTGCAGCGCGCGATCTCTGCCTGAACCTGCTCATAGGTCTTCTGCGCATTTTCCCTTTTTTCTTCTATCTGCGCCCGCTGTTCATCAAGTTCTTTCTTTTTCCCGTCATATTCCTTTTTGGCGGCAAAACGCTCTGCTTTTTCCTCGTCAATCGCCAAAAGACGGCTCTGCATATGCTCGTCCGTCATCTCCGCCGTGTGTATCTGTTCATTTAAAATCCGGATCTGGCTTTCCAGCTTTTCCTTCATGACCGAGGAATTGCTGATATTCTCCCGGATCGAGTTGATCTTCTCCTCCATATCGGCAATGCTCTGTTCCAGAGCCTCGTATTCCGCCTTGATGGAATCATAGGAGGCATTTGTCTCCCTCAGTTCTTCATCGGCAATGCGATACTTTTCCCCGATCTCCTTCTGCTGTTCCGCTATCCGTTTTGACTCCAGCAGGAACATATTGACGTCATATTCCCTCAGTTCGGCCTTTTTCTTAAGGTAAGTCTTCGCCTTTTCGGACTGTTTTAAAAGAGGATCGACCTGACGTTCCAATTCCGCTAAGATATCGTTGACCCGGACAAGGTTTTCCTGCTCATTTTCCAGCTTCTTCTGGGCCGTCGCCTTGCGCTTTTTATATTTTACGATTCCCGCCGCTTCATCAAACAGCTCGCGCCGTTCCTCCGGCTTGCCGCTCAATATCCGGTCGATCTGTCCCTGACCAATGATGGAATAACCCTCTTTGCCGATACCTGTGTCATAAAACAGCTCCGTTACTTCCTTTAGACGGCATACATTTCCGTTGAGCAGATACTCGCTCTCCCCCGAACGGTATACGCGGCGCGCAATCGTCACTTCCTCATAATCTACCGCCAGCTGATGGTCGGAATTGTCCAGAGTGATTGCAACATAGGCATAGCTGAGCGGTTTGCGGTTTTCTGTCCCCGCAAAAATAACATCCTGCATGGACGCCCCTCTTAACTGCTTTGCGCTCTGCTCCCCCAGCACCCAGCGCACCGCGTCCGCAACGTTGCTTTTACCGCTTCCATTCGGTCCTACGATTCCGGTAATTCCTTTGTGATAATCAAATACGATCTTATTGGCAAAGGATTTAAATCCATGTACCTCCAAACTTTTTAAATACATCTGCTATTTTCCTTTCAGGGCAATCAGCGCCCTATATGCGGCTTCCTGCTCCGCCGCCTTCTTTGTCCGCCCTTTTCCGGTTCCCACGGGGGTATCCCCGATCCGAACCTCCACCGTAAAGCTCTTGTCGTGATCCGGTCCGTTCTCCTCCGTCAGGACATAATCCAGCTTTTCGTGCTCTCCCTGCACAACCTCCTGCAGGATAGTCTTGCTATCATAAAAGAGCTTCTTGTGCTCAATATCCTTGAGAATATATTTTAACACAAACTCTTTTGCATTAGCAAAACCACCATCCAAATAAATTGCTCCGATGACCGCCTCCAAAGCGTCCGACAGTATGGATTTTCTTTTTCTTCCTCCGGTGAGATCCTCGCCCTTTCCCAAAAAAAGATAATCCCCAAGACTAAGTTCCTCTGTGCAGAGCGCAAGCGTCGGTTCACACACGATACTGGCCCGCAGTCTGGTCAGTTCCCCCTCCGGAGCGTCCGGATAGCTTTGATATAAGAATTCGCTGGAAATGATCTCCAGAACCGCATCTCCCAAAAACTCAAGCCTTTCATTGTCGGATAATTTCTTCATATGCTTTTCATTTGCATAGGAACTGTGGGTCAGCGCCTGACGCAGCAGCCCCTCCTGTTTGAAATGATAGCCGATTATCTCCTGAAAATCAGTTAGTTTTTGCATGCTCTCTCCTTATCTTAATACCACAATTAAAGCCCTTGTCTTCGCAAGGGCTTTACCATTCATCCCATTCTCGATTAGTTGATGGCTTTCTTGATCTGCTCTACCGCATCGCCAACCGTAACAATCTTCTCCGCATCTTCATTCGGGATCTCGATATCAAACTCCTCCTCAAGGCCCATGATGATTTGGAACACATCCAAGGAATCAGCCCCCAGGTCATCCACGAAAGTGGATTCCAGCTTAACTTCGCTCTCGTCCACATTCAGTACCTCGATAATAATATCTCTCAGCTTTTCAAACTCCATAATACATCCTTTCTACTCTTCAATTTGTGAGTCCGTAAATTTTTCTTTAAATTTTCCATTGATATCCTGCTCATGAAAAGAGGCGCATTGGAAAATAGAATTCTTAATCTCGACTGCCTTTGAACCTCCGTGGGTCTTTACCACCAGACCGTTCAGTCCCAGAAGCGGCGCACCGCCATACTGCGATGCATCAAATTTCTTTATCGTACCTTTTAGTGCCGGAAGCGCAAGCGCAGCTCCGATCTTACTCTTTAAGGTACTCGTCAGCCCCTGCTTTATCACATGGATCAATGTGGAACTCAATCCCTCATAAAGCTTTAGAATGACATTTCCCGTAAAGGCCTCGCAGACAATGACGTCCGCGCCCCCATGCGGAATCTCCCTCGATTCGATGCTTCCTACAAAATTGATGTCTGTACATTCCCGAAGCAGCGGAAGTGTTTCCTTGACAAGGGCATTTCCCTTTTCATCCTCCGCACCGATATTGACCAATGCGACACGCGGATTTTTGATCCCTACAACGTTTTCCATATAGATGGAACCCATCCTTGCAAACTGAACCAGATGCTCGGCTCTTGCATCTACATTTGCCCCGCAATCGATCAAAAGGGATACTCCTGTCTCCGTAGGAATGAGCGGCGCAAGCGGCGGTCTCTTGACCCCTCTGATCCTGCCGACCAAAAGCTGCCCTCCTACCAGAATAGCTCCCGAGCTTCCGGCGGAGACAAACGCGTCCGCTTCCTGTCTTTTCAGCATATCCATCCCCACTACAATGGAAGACTGCCGCTTCTTTCTGACCGCTTCCACCGGCGGCTCCGCCATCTCGATCACTTCCGGCGCATGAACGACCTCGATCTGATCCTTCGGATAACCGTACTTTAAGAGTTCTTCCCTAATAACATCTTCCTGCCCTACCAGAAATACTTTGATATCCTTTCTGGAATTGACTGCCTCCACGGCTGCCTGAACCGGCGCGGCCGGAGCATTGTCACCACCCATGGCATCCAGCACAACTTTAGTGACTGACTGCATTTTCACCCCTCCTTATGTATCTATTAGAAATATACGATAAGTCTTTGTATAAGTCAACAGCTTTTCGCCGCGTGTAGACCCGTCCTCTGCCCCTTAATCTTGAGGGGACTTGTTTCGCTTTGCGCGCCGGGCATGGTCAGCGCAAGCTGACTTTTCCCATCATGCGGGTGCGCCTCCTGCCGGAGGCTTTTATCTCATAGAAAACACTTTATTATGTTAAAGTGTTCCCCATGAGATAAGAAAGGCTTCCGATGTGTCGGAAGCCTTTAAGCTCTTATTAATCCTGTGGAATGATTTCTTTTTTGTTATAAGATCCGCAGTTTTTGCAAACACGGTGCGGCATCATTAATTCTCCGCACTTGCTGCACTTAACCAAGGTCGGAGCAGACATCTTCCAGTTTGCTCTTCTCTTATCTCTTCTACCCTTAGAAGATTTATTCTTTGGACAAATTGACATTTGCTTACAC
>CAYROM010000066.1:0-6807 GCA_964425905.1 uncultured Lachnobacterium sp.
TTCCTGCATTGATATCCGGGAAAATAAAGGTGTTGACATGACCTGCCACATCGGAGCCGGGACATTTGGTGCGAGCTACCCTCGGAGAAACAGCCGCATCAAACTGCAGCTCCCCTTCGATGGGCAGATCCGGATATTTTGCCCTCGCCTTAATTGCGGCATTCCGCATCTTGTCCACATCCTCCCCGGCGCCGGAGCCGTATGTCGAATAACTCAAAAACGCCAGCTTCGGATCTACTCCGAACAGCTTTGCACACTTTGCAGTCTCCCCTGCAATCTCAACCAATTCATCCTCCGTCGGATGGATATTGATCGCGCAATCTCCCATCGCAAGCACCTCGTTATCTCCGGTCGCAGCCGCGCGGACAAGGATAAAGCAGGAGGATACGATGGAATTCCCCGGCTTTGTCTTGATAAGCTGAAGAGCAGGACGAACGGTATCCGCAGTAGAATAGGTTGCGCCGCCCAAAAGCGCGTCTGCAATCCCCATCTTTACCAGCATCGTTCCGAAGTAATTAGAGGCGGAGAGGGTCTTTCTCGCCTGCTCCGGCGTAACCCCTTTACTCTTGCGAAGCTCGCAGAACATCTCCACCATCTCCTCCATCCGGTCAAAATTCATCGGATCGATGATCTCCGCCCCCCGGATATTGAATGCGCTCTCCTCCGCCGCCGCAAAAATTCTCTCCGGGTTTCCGACCAGGATCGGACTTAAGAAAGTACCCGCCAGCAGACGGGACGCCGCCTCTAAAACACGGGGATCCTCTCCCTCCGTAAAAACTATCTTTTTTGGATTTTTCTTTAAACTTGCAATCAATTGTCCAAAACCAAACATACCTTTTTCTCCTTCTATTAAAAATAAAACTAATTTTATTCTATACCCCTTCGTTTGAAAAAACAATTGCAAACGGTGTTTAAATTTGAGAACATTTATCCTTTAGTTTCCCGGCAATCCGAAGGCTTAATATCTTACCGGTTATTCCATGCGCATTTTATAAACAGGGCGATTCCGTCCTTTATATATTGCTTTGTTCCTTCATCCATATTTTTCATGGATTTTATGATAAGCTGGGAATTTTCCACCCAGTCATTCTTCATCTCCTTAAGCGTCTTTGCCCGCGTATCCGAAACCAGAGAATATAGCGCCTCCACAAACATCTCCCGTTTTTCTTTATCCATACCGGCAATCCAATTTTTCATCGTATTGTCCAGATATCTGCTTTTCTTTGTGACATCCTCCTCGTAGAGGAATTCCTTTCCCTGCACTTCCCATGAATACACGTTGTGCTGGGAGAGACCCCGGAATTCCTGACTATGCACTACCTGATGCTCCTCCTTATGCCCCAGCAGCATACCGACCACAGACGACTGCGGAACAAATGTATGGATTCTTTCGCAGATCCGCCCATATCCCTCTGTTTCTAAGACCGATTCCTCAAATCCCGGGCCGTCATAATTGTACACATCCGCAATGCGCCCCTGCACTTCCTCCTGACAAAACGCCGCCGCATATACCGCCAGATTTCCCCCTTTGGAATGCCCCATAAGCACAATGGAAGCCCCTGTGCGTTTTGCAATATCTTCCAGATATTCCTTTGCATAGAGCTGGGAGGCGACAGGTAAAATAAATCCCATGTTCAGATCTTCCTTCCAGCCGATCAGCGTATTATCCGTTCCGCGATATGCAATCCCATATGTATCCTCCGAAAAACGAATCGTAATGGCGGAAAACTGTACCTCGTCCTCCCTGTCATACCGATCCGCAAAATTGCCGACCATCAGGTCACGGAAGCGCCCGCTTTCCCCAAGCAGCCGAAACAGTTCCACATCCTCCGGATCAAGCACAATATTTTCAATATCATTCCGGGCTAGCATCTTCTCCGTTACATCACTAAGCCTTTGAAATCCGTTTTCTCCGTTCTTAAATACAAGTTCAAAGGGCGCATAAGAAAAACGGGAAAGGATCATGCCGTCGATTTTATTAAAGGGCGAGCCCTTAAAGCTGATATCCCCGCGCCATTTCAGATAATCAAATAAATTTGCCTTATACTCCATAACCTGGACCTCTCATTATCACATTCGCCATTTTTCTAATAGTATAGCATAGAAAAACCGCCCCGAAAAGGGACGGTTTCCTGTAATCCGGGTTACCTCAGATTACCCGGCGATCGCCTTAAATGCCTCATCGAGATCCTCGATGATATCGTCGATATTTTCTGTTCCGATGGAAAGGCGGATGGTATTGGGCTTGATTCCCTGATCCAGAAGCTCAGCCTCGTTGCACTCAGAATGGGTAGTGGAAGCCGGATGGATCGCAAGGGACTTTACGTCCGCAACGTTTGCAAGGAGGGAGAACAGCTCAAGGTTATCGATAAATTCCTGTGCCTTCTTTGCGTCGCCTTTGATCTCAAATGTGAAGATAGAGCCTCCTCCGTTCGGAAAATATTTCTTATACAGCTCCTGCTGCTCGATATCCTCTGAAATGGAAGGATGGTTGACCTTCTCAACCAGAGGCTGATCCTTTAAGTACTGAACCACCTTCAAAGCGTTCTCCACATGGCGCTCCACCCGGAGGGACAATGTCTCAAGGCCCTGAAGGAAAACAAAGGCATGTACCGGCGAAAGCGTAGCGCCTGTATCGCGAAGCAGTATTGCGCGGATATAGGTGGCAAATGCCGCCGGAGCGCAGTCCTTTGCAAAACTTACCCCGTGGTAGGATACGTTTGGCTCTACCAGCCAGGGCCACTTATCATTCTGTGTCCAGTCAAACTTTCCGCTGTCGATGATGATGCCGCCAATGGTGGTGCCATGTCCGCCGATAAACTTCGTTGCGGAATGGACAACGATATCTGCGCCATACTCGATGGGCCGCACAAGATATGGGGTTGCAAAGGTATTGTCCACGATAAGCGGAATTCCTGCCTCGTGCGCTATGTTTGCTATACGCTCAATGTCCACTACCTCGGAGTTCGGATTTCCCAGAGTCTCGATCTCAACCGCTTTTGTATTTTCCTTAATGGCAGCCCTGATTCCGTCGTAATCAAAGGGATCAACAAATGTTGTCTCAATACCGTAGTCCGGCAAGGTATGTGCCAGCAGATTATATGTTCCGCCATAGATATTCTTTGCTGCAACTATATGATCTCCTGCATGTGCGACGGTCTGAAATGCATAGGTAAGCGCTGCTGCTCCGGAGCCGACCGCAAGCGCTGCAACACCGCCCTCCAGCGCCGCAACCCTTTGCTCGAATACATCCTGCGTCGGATTTGTAAGGCGCCCGTAGATATTACCTGCATCCCTCAATCCAAAACGATCCGCCGCATGTTCGCTATTATGAAATACATAAGAGGACGTCAGATAGATCGGTACCGCTCTTGCATCCGTGACCGGGTCAGGGCTTTCCTGTCCCACATGTAACTGTAATGTCTCAAATTTTAAATTTCTGTCTGCATAATGTTTTTTGCTCATGATTTTAATCTCCTTTTCTATTTGCTTTGAATTGTATTTCTTAACCTGTCCTTACTTTATCATATCCGAAAAAAAAGTGTTAATCTAAATAAGTAAGAACCCGCTATAAGTATTTCTTATATCATGTGCTTAACGCATGATTGCCTTCGGCTGATATTTTACTTCTGTTTTCCCCTGCTAGGATGCAACCACATGAAAATCCGTATTTTCCCGGTTTGGCATTCGAACGTCCAGATGCAGCATGTCTTTTACTTCTTTATAGACTACATTAGAAAGAGCCGCATGTCCTGCTTCGTCAATATGCTCCTGATCCCTGCCGGAGGGCTTTGCCACGTCTGATGCCGCCAGAAAGCGGCAGCCGTGTTTACGGGCTATCTTCTCATATTCCGCCTTCAACTGCCGGGACACCTCCACCGACTTTTCGGAAAACTCCGAATCATACTCTTCCTTCCATACCTGCTCTCCAAGGTGAATCGGAGAAATGACAAGAATGGGAATATCGCGGTCATAGCTTCTTACCTGACTGACCAGTTTTTCCATTCCTCTTGCAATCATGCCTGCGGTGGCGTCATACGCCGTCTTACAGTCGTTTGTGCCAAGCATCAGCACCACCGCCGCCAAGGGAGAGTGCGTCTCAAGAAGCGTCGGCAGAAAATCTGCTCCCCGCCGGCCTTCGCGAAACAGATCCGCAAAAACCGTTGTCCTTCCGCACAGCCCCTCTTCCACAACGCGGCATCCATATTTTTTCAATCTATCATGGAGTCTTCCCGTCCAGCGAACCTCCCAGGGATATCTTCCGTTTTCTCCCGGAATGAGTCCATAGGTATTGGAATCCCCAAAGCATAATATCTGTCTCATCATCGGCTCTCCTATTTCCTATCTTTCTCATGGGATTACTATACAATCATTCTCCATAAAAGTCAATAGAGCCGGTTCTATGAGAAAATTCGAGCCGGTTATAAGTTTTATTTATATCTATGTATTTTACAGACAGACACCCATGCCAAATCCATCGGCAGCCCGTCCAACCTCAATTCATAATCAGCTCCCGAATTTTTGCGTCTCCGTCCCCCATCCGGTTGTCGATCACATAATCGCAGATCTGGCGGTTTCTTTTCTCAGCGTCGATGGACAAAATGCGCAGCGTCTTCTCCCTCGAAGAGAAGTCCTCCTCCACAATGCTCTGTATCAGGCATTCTTTATCCCTGTCAATAAAAATGATTGCGGTGGGAAAATGCCGTTTCATGGCTATCGCTCCGCACATATCAAGCGGCATGACTGCAAACCTTCCTTCATCGAGGACTGCCTGGATTTCTTCCTTCTTTGTACCGTACTTCACCCCGGCATACATCGTCTTTTCAAAAAATTTTTGTCCCCCGAATTCCTCCTCCGTAAGATAAATATGCTTGCTGCTTTGTTTGGTGCAGTAGGTCAGCGGCCTTGCAAAAAGGGGATCTTCACACAGTCTTTCCGCAATCCTTGTCTTTCCCGATCCGGAAGCGCCCACAAGTGCCAAAACCGACGGAACCATGATCTTTTCATTTCTGGACTGGGAAGCTTTGATGATCTGCTTTACAAGCTGCACAAATTCCGTCATATTGTTGACCGATAACAACCCTGTCATCTTCCAGTTCCAGGGCTTGCGCATCAAGACCGGATAGGCTGCCGGCGTCTCAAGTATATTGTGGATCGCGTCGTCTAAGATAATGTCAAACTGTACCAGATTCTTTGCATTTCCAAGAATAATATTCTCATGGGGAAGTTCCGGAAACGCCTCCAATATCTGCCTGGCGCGGACTCCCATAAAATCCGGCGCAACCGCCGTGATAAAATAGACGTCCGCAATCTCCATCAGCCTGCGCACCGCTCTTTTCGTCCGCTCCGGCACCTGCTGGCGTCGGTAGAGTTCCTTACTTTGATAAAATTCCTTGATCACATTTGCGCGCCCGGTATTCTCCCAGCTGTCGATCTCGTCCAGCGCAAGAGGCGGATCCATCCGGTATTTCTCATTCGCCATATCAATGGCAATGCTGTTGAAGGGTGCCGTCACGTCATCCCAGTCTAATCCGATCTTTGGTCGAAGCATAAGTTTTCCTCCGTTTTTCGCCTTCTTTTCTATGAGAATAGCGCGCATTATGTCCAATAATCCGGACAGTTCGGCTAATTTTCATCGCTTAAAATGAATTTTTAAACGCTGGTTTTTGCATGCAACTACTTTTGCAAACTAGCAGTTACTTTTGCAAAGGTTTATATTTATATCAGCCTTTGTTTGATCAGGAAATAATCCTTTTAAGACCGTATTCTTCTAACACAATATTCTTTCATAAAATCAATAATTTCCATATCATTATCAGATTCATAAAATTGAATCAGCAGTCCCTTAAATTCCTCTAGTTTCTCAATAGGTATTTGAAAAATTCCTATATTATTTTCAATCAATATCTTATTAGCTATAAGTTGTGCTACACGCTTATTCCCATCAACAAACATTTGAGTTCTGGCAACATAACAAAAATACTTCAACGCTCTTAATTCAACATCTTCTATCCGCCCAATTTCTTCTATTGTATCTATAATAATCCCCGTATGGGGTATTTCTGGTTCCCATGCTGTACCACCTATTTGTACAGGAATTGTACGGATTTCACCAGCATAGTTAAAAAGCAATTCTCCGACAATCTTATTATATTCTCTTAAAAGCATAAGACTATTACCAAAATCAAGATTATCTAAAAGAAATTGCCATGCTCTTTTCATGTTAATTACAAATAATACTTCTTCCGTCTTTGTTATTGTAGGCGCATTCGCAAGAATAGCCTCAGTTTTAGGAAAAGTAGTTCCTAATCCTTCCAGATTTGCACTCTTCCAAATACTATCCACCAAAAGCCGTTTTGCCATTTCTATTGCTGTATCACGCATTGAATGCCTCCAAATTTATTTATTATTTTAAATCTTCATCCCATCCTATTTTTAACTATATCATACGCCAATCAAGTTTTCTATACCGTTTCCCAAACTCTGCTTCTGGCATAATCACTTCAGTTCTTGAGGCATTCATGAACTTTATTCTTATCCATTGCGCCCCACCGGAAGCTTTTATCTCATAGGAAACACTTTAGTGCTTTAGCACAACAAGTTGTTTTCTATGCGATAAAAAAGGCATCGAATCCTCGATGCCTTTAATAGCGAGAGAGAGACTTGAACTCTCAACCTCCCGGGTATGAACCGGACGCTCTAGCCAGTTGAGCCATCTCGCCATATATATTCAATTACACGAAAAATGCTTCGTAAATGGGACCTACAGGGCTCGAACCTGTGACCCTCTGCTTGTAAGGCAGATGC
>CAYROM010000067.1:0-6494 GCA_964425905.1 uncultured Lachnobacterium sp.
GGACAAACGGTTTTCAAGACCGCCTCGTTATGACCACTTCGATACCTCTCCATATTTAATTGTACGCGCCTAAATCAGCGCAGAAACCATTTTACCATCATTACAAAATAGTGTCAACAAATAAATTCATTTTTTTAAAAATAATTCCACGCTAAGCAGATCCTCAGGCGTTGTGACTTTTATATTCTCATAGCTTCCCTCTATCATCTTTACCTTTGTCCCAAGAAAATATTCCGCAACCATCGCATCGTCTGTAATGGGCGGCAGTTTTTTCGCATCCGACAAGAGCTGTCCGTGCAGCTTATCATAAGCCTCCCTGATCAAAGGATACGAAAACGTCTGCGGTGTCTGCACCAGCCACAGGCGGTTACGGTCGGGGGTTGTCTCCGCAAAATTTTCCTCGTTCACAACTTTGATCGTATCCTTAACCGGCATTCCGACCACGCAGGCATTTTCCCTTTGCACGGTCTCCATCGACCGCAAAATAATATCCCTTGTCAGTACCGGGCGCGCGCCATCATGTATCAACACATAATCCGCGTTTTTCACAGCCTTAAGTCCCTCATACACGGAATCATATCGCTCCCTGCCCCCCGGTATAACGGCTTTCACTTTTTGCAGATCATATTTCTCTACGATTTCTTCCCTGCAAAATTTAAGATCATCCTTCCCCGTTACCAGAATGATCTCCGATACATCGCTGTCCTCAAACGCCTTTAAACTGTAATATATGACCGGTTTCTTATTTATAGGAAGATACTGCTTCGGTATGCCGCTCTTCATGCGCCTGCCCCTGCCGGCAGACAGAACAACCGCCGCAAATCTGCTTTTCATTTCCTTCACCCCCATGAAAACCCTATGCTTCCCCAAGCTTCAAATTCGGCACGGCATTCAAATCAAGTCCCGACCTTTTTCCCGCAATAAAATCATAATACGCCGCAGCTCCGATCATTGCCGCATTATCCGTACATAGAATCGGGGAAGGGTGGTAGAAGCCAACGCCCTTTTTCTCACAGGCTTCTCTCAAAGCCTGACGGATTACTCCATTAGAGGCAACCCCTCCGGCAATCGCAAATTTATCCATTCCAAATTCATCAATCGCATGCATTGCGTGCTCTACAAGAACATCGGTAACCGACTTCTGAAAAGACGCAGCAACATCCGCTTGGGAAATCGGAATATCCTTCATTCGGCATCCGTTGAGGTAATTTAATACCGCGGACTTTAGACCGCTGAAGCTGAAATCATACACACCGTCGGCAATCTTTGCCCTCGGAAAAGGAATCGCATCCGGATTTCCCTCCTTGGAAACCTTCTCAATCTTCGGGCCTCCCGGATATCCGAGCCCAATTGCCCGTGCCACTTTATCAAACGCCTCTCCCGCAGCATCGTCTCTGGTTCTCCCAAGGATCTCATATTTTCCGTAATCCGCAACCTTTACCAGGTGCGTATGTCCGCCGGAAACCACAAGGCATAAAAACGGCGGCTTTAAGTCCTTATTTTCAATATAATTGGCGCTGATATGGCCTTCTATATGATGTACGCCGATCAGCGGAAGCCCTCGCGCATAGCTGATCGCTTTCGCCTCCGCCACGCCTACCAGAAGCGCGCCCACAAGCCCCGGCCCATAGGTCACCCCTATTGCAGCGATATCCTCCAACGTCATTTCCGCATCCGAAAGTGCCTGTTCGATCACCTGATTAATTTTTTCGATATGCTTCCGGGACGCAATCTCCGGTACCACTCCGCCGTACAGCGTATGCAGGGCAATCTGGGAGGAAATCACGTTGGAACGCATATCTCTTCCGTTTACCACAACCGCTGCCGCCGTCTCGTCGCAGGAGCTCTCTATTGCCAAAATCTTAACTTCTCTTTCCGAATCCACCGCTTTAATCATACTCTGACAAAGTCCCTTCTGCCTTATGCAATTTCTTTTATTTCTGCTCTTATTGGGATTTTAGCATTTTTGTCAAACACATGGTTTTTATCATGTTCTCTGCCAATATTAGTTTCCCTGCAATCCCTCATACAGACATTAAGCCATGTATTTTTAGAAACAAGTTCATCTAATATGTTTGTTACCTCAGCAGATGTAATCGGCTTTTGTGAAACATATACAGAGCCCTGTAACCAGTTAAATCCGTTACTCACCATATGCCGCCTTATTATGTCATAAGCATTGTTCCAGCTTTTAGATGGATAATATGTTTTCAAAGCATCTGTATCAAGGTCAAACGTTACCTGTTTCCTCCCTGCCGCCATAGCTTACCCCTTTTTTGTAAACAGCTTCAACAAATCACAACATTCATCCGGGTCATCATCAATCCATTGCCATGCACTTACAAAGGGCAAAAAATTTGATTCTCTTTTCAAATTAAGCATACCTACCTCAAGACAACCATATTCTTTTTCGCCGCCCTCATAGATAAATCGGTAAGGAAACGTGCTTACATTTTTTACTCTCCCGGCACGATTATTAAAAGCCTTATCCGCTTTAGCAACTAACAATTCTAAAATATCATTCGGAACTTCTCTGCGAATATCAATTACGCTTTTATACATATATTTGTGTTCCCTTCATGGTATATTTTTTATATAATGCCCGTCTATCTAATATCGTCTCCTGTCATTTCGCCCCGCTTCTCTTTTTCAACAAGTTCCAAAGACTCTTTAAGCGGCTTTATTCCATCAACCTGTACGATTCCAACAGTATAATCCTCCGCTTTAATCATCCTCCGACGAAGTCCCTTCTACCTTATAAAATCCTAGTATTTTCCAATTGCCCTCATCGTCCTTGCGCAAAACATACTGCTGGTACGTTTTTTCATACCCGGTTCCCTCACGCACAAAATAAGAGGCTGTTACATACGCGAGCTGTTCTCCGTCAACCGTCCTGAATACCACCTCATCGCTATCGCATACACTCGACTGCGCAATGTATCGCTCCCGGCTTTCGTAATCGGCAATGTCTTCCTTAAGCGAACTAAAATAGGTGTCCTTCGGATTGTCCTCCTGAAGTTCTTCATCGAAAAGAAGCCATGTCTGATCCGCCAGCTGTTTCAGTTCCTCATCGCTGTAATCCTCTTTGTAGTAGCAGGTAATGATCCTGTTGTACAGCTTAATAACCGCCCGGGGCGTTACCGGATAATCCGATGTCAGATTCCTCGTAATAAGCTTCTGAACCTCTGTCAATTCCGTTTCCTTGTTCTGCGAAGCATCCGAACTCACTTTTACATAGTAAAACGCCCCGCACACCAAAGCAACACATAATATAGCTCCAACGATCCAACCGGCTTTTTTCATCGATCAATCCTCCCCAAATAACAACTCTTTGGTTTTTCCGTCTTTTCCCAAATGCGCATTCTCAAAAATTTCTTTTACCTGAGGCATATATTTTTCTGCATGTACAAGCGAAGGGGAAAAATGCGTAAGCCAAAGCTCTTTTACCTTTGCCCTCCTTGCAAGCTCTGCCGCCTCGTAAAAAGTCATATGCTTATACTGCTTTGCCTTCACAAGTTTTTCCGGTTCCGCATACATGCCCTCGCAGATAAACAGGTCGGATTGCTTCGCCGCCTCTGCAATGCCGTCTGTCGGCCGGCTGTCCGTGCAATAGGTGACTTTGATTCCTTTGCGGGCGTCTCCCAGAACCATTTCCGGAGTATACACAGTTCCATCCTGTTCTATGGTCTCCCCTTTTTGTAAACGGTTCCACAACCGCAGCGGAATGTTCTGCTCCTTCGCGCGCTCCACCGAAAATTTTCCCTGGCGTTTGATCTCAACGGAATATCCATAGCACGGAACCGCATGCTTCGCCCGGAATGCATGGATATGATATCCATTGATGGAAAAGTCCTTCTCCGGCTCCGAAATCTCCACGCACCGGATTTCAAAAGGCAACTCCGGCGCGATCGTCCTTAAGGCTGCAACTACATTTTCCAGCCCTTTGGGACCTATAATGGTAAGCGGTTCCGTCCGCTCCGCGTTCCCCATTGTTAAGAGAAGCCCGGGCAGTCCGCTGATATGATCCGCATGAAAATGGGTCACACACAATAGGTCGATCGGTTTAAAGCTAAGACCTGCTTCCTTGATCGCAATCTGTGTTCCCTCTCCGCAATCGATCAGAAGACTGCTTCCATTGTACCGCAGCATCAACGAAGTGAGCCAGCGGTGGGGAAGCGGCATCATCCCTGCCGTTCCTAAAAGACAAACATCTAACATAAATTAATTCTCAACCTTCTATACATTATTGTCGGATTCCCATATCATAATATCGGCGTCTTCCTTTGGAAACTCATAAAAGCCTTTCCTCTTCCCAACCCTTGCAAACCCATATTTTGCATAAAGACCGATCGCCGCGGCATTGCTGACCCGCACTTCCAATACGATTCGCGTGATCTGATTTGCCCCTGCATAGGATAGCATTTTTTCGATCAAGGCCTTACCTACTCCGCCCCCGCGAAAACGCTGCCCGACCGCAACATTTGTAATTTCCCCCTCGTCAATAGACACATACATTCCGATATATCCCAATATAACGGGCGCCATGTCCCCGCTGCCGTCTGCCGCATCTTTCTCTGCCACAAAAAAAACGGCATTCACATTCTTCAGAGCATCCAGAAAACCTTTTTCACTCCAGGGCGCGGAAAACGTAAGCCGCTCGATCTCGGCCACTCCGGCGACATCCTCCGGGCTCATCCTTCGAATCATCATATGCGAAAATCTCTTTCTTTTTCCTTACGCTCTCTCTCCGCCTGTGACAGACGCAGATAATCCGGCTTATGATCCTCTGCCGGTTCAAACTGCCCTCTTTTATACAGTTCAAGACCGAGGGCTGCAACGCTTGCCGCCCGCTGCTTGTTCATCGAAGCCGGGGCAAAGGCATACTTTACGCTGCATTGTTCTTTTATATAGGAAGCAAACACGTTTGTTCCGTCTCCCAGAAAGATAACCTCCCTGCCAAGCGCATTGATCTCTGCAATGATCTCTCCGATCCCGACCGCGCACGGCGGCACGATCTCCCGGAGTTCTCCCTCTGTAAATTCATAGATTCCGGTGTACGTCTGCTGCCGCCTCGCATCCATCAGCGGGCAGACCGCCTTGTCCGTTCCCCAAAGATTGTACGCCAGCGCATGAAGCGTCGGGACATGAACGATCGGCACATCAAGGGCAAGTCCAAGCCCCTTTGCCGTTGCCGATCCGATGCGGAGCCCGGTAAAGGAACCCGGCCCACCGGAAACAGCGATCGCATCCACCGTTCCCATGTCAAGCTCCGTCATTTTCGCCACTTCATCCAGCATCGGAAGGAGCGTCTGGGAATGCGTCTTTTTATGGTTAATGGTGTATTCTCCAAGCAAATTATCGTCTTCTACAACAGCCACGCTGGCAACAAGCCCGGAGCTGTCCAATGCAAGTATCTTCATCTGCCAACCTCTTTGATTGTGATCCTGCGGTAATCAAAACCCTTTTCCAAATCCTTTTCTATGGTAATCTCGGTTCTTTTCTCCGGGAGTATCTCCCCGATCAGGTTCGCCCACTCGATCATGGTCAATCCCTCTCCGTAAAAATAATCTTCATAACCGATTTCATCCATCTCCTCGATATCGCCTATTCTATATACGTCAAAATGATAAAAGGGAATCCTTCCGTCCTCATATACCTGAACAATGGTAAACGTCGGACTGCATATCATCTCTTTGACGTCAAGCCCTTCTGCAATTCCCTGAGTCAGTACGGTCTTTCCCACGCCCAAGTCTCCAACCAACGTATAAACATCTCCCGGCTGCGCCTCTTGTCCGAGTTTGCGCCCAAGACTTATGGTATCCTCCGGGGACAAGCTTTCAATAATTCTGTCTGCCATAAATAAATTTTTCAAACCTTTCTATTTCATGCGGAAGCGGTACTTTTCCAGCTGCTTCTTCGCAATTTCCCTAAGCCCCTCATACTGCTCTCCCAGCTGATCCCTTGGAATGATATACGCATTGACGCGGTTGCTGTAAATCAATACCTGATTCCCGGTGGAAACCACCTTATAGATTTCCTTCCAGGAAAGCAGTCCGGAATCATCCCCCTGGGACACCTTGATTCCCTCCTCCGATACGGAATAGTGCAGCACCCCTGCAAGCACCTTATTTTTTTTCAGCGTCTGTTTTGCTCTCGTCCATAAGGTAAGCGGAATATACAAAAGGAACAGCACTCCTGCCCCAAGATATAACGCGCCGTACCCGGCAGATTGATTCGAAAAGGACACTCCCGCCATGACAAACACCAGTATCGCAAGAACAATGGAAATCGGCCCTTGCGAAGTGGTATATGTCTGGTATATGTTGAACCGGAATAAATCTTCGGGTTTTAATTGTATGTCAAATGAAACTTTCATAATCTCCTTGGTCTCCGATCATTGGATGCGCATTCGCGCGGTATAATACCTGACGGTATTACGCCATGTGCGTTCCGCACACGGCAGATGGCACCGATGCGCATTCGCGCGGTATAAT
>CAYROM010000068.1:0-6390 GCA_964425905.1 uncultured Lachnobacterium sp.
AGCAGCAGGGGTGGTGATCCGCAGATATGAGCATACAGGGAGAGAGGTCTCTCTGGAACTGTAAATAGAGAGGGGCGCTATACATAATGCTGAAAATGTTAGTTTAATTTATTCCTTTTATGGACAAATTGGTAAGAAAAGGGTATGATAGGATTGATTATGAAGAAAAAACAAAATGACCGACAGGTCTGGGATGCCCTGATCATGGTTTTTCAATTTGGAATCAATATGATAGTGCCGATTTTTCTGTGTACGCTGTTTGGGGCGTGGATTGGACAGAAGACCGGACATATCTGGATCGCAATACCGCTGTTCTTTATCGGCGCCCTTGCCGGCTTTACAAACGTGTACAGGATGGCGAAAAGGCTGATCGATACGGAAAATAAGGGTAAGAATGATGTTAAGAAGACTAAATGATGCATTACCGGGGCTGGTTTTGGGAATTCTTTTATATGGATTGATTATCCAGATCACCGGAGTGTGGTTTGTGGAGGATAAGCTGGGTTATTCCGTTGGTCTTTGGTATGGGATTGCTATTGCCATCGGTATGGCAGTTAACCTCGCCGCCGTCATTTATGATTCCGTTACGCTTGGCGGAACAAAGGAGGCGGGGCGCAGGCTCATCGCAAAGTCATTGCTGCGTTATGTGGTAGTGGTAATTTTGTTTTTTATATTGGGATATTTTAATTTTGGCAATCTGTTTACTGCGTTCGCAGGGGTGCTGGGGCTGAAGATTTCCGCATACGCCCAGCCGTTTTTGGCCAGATTGATAAATAAGCCTTCCGGAGAAGGTGATGCGGCTTTCGGGGAGGAGGCAGAGAGTCTTTTGACAGAAGAGGGATTTTCTGCGCCAGATCAAAAAAATCAATAAGGAGGTGACAATGTGGATCAGGCGATTTTATTGTCAGACGGAGCGGATAATATTGACTTTATGATACATGGTATTTTTTCCGTCACCCTGTTCGGACAGGAGGTCTGGATAACAACGTCCCATGCATGCATACTGATCGTTATGGTGTTAATGCTGATATTTGCCATCGTGGCGAACCGCAAATTAAAACATGCGGGGGATAAGCCGGACGGGTTTCAGAATGTCATTGAACTGATCGTTGAGATGCTGGACGGCATGGTGGAAGGTACCATGGGTAAATGGGCTCCGAGATTTGTGAACTATATCAGTACCATTTTTATCTTTATTCTGATGAGTAATATCTCAGGTCTTTTCGGGCTGAGACCGCCGACAGCGGATTACGGCACAACGCTTGCGCTTGCGCTCATTACATTCTGTATGATCCGGTTTAACAAAGCTAAGCATCAAAGCATAAAGGACATATGGACAGGTGTGTGTTCTCCGTTGCCGCCGTGGCTTCCGCTTTGGGCGCCGATCAATATTATCAGCGAAATAGCAATTCCCATTTCATTGTCGCTGCGTTTGTTTGCAAACGTGCTGTCGGGAACTGTTATCATGGCGCTGGTATATGGACTGTTAAGCTGGATCGCGGTTATCTGGCCGGCAGCGCTGCACGTATATTTTGATTTGTTTTCCGGAGCAATCCAGACCTATGTATTTTGTATGCTGACCATGACATACGTAGCACAGGCATGCGGCACGGAAGAGTAAGTCATTTTTAATCTAACCGGGTTTCCGGTAAATATGAATTCATTTTAAGGAGGATTTACATTATGGATATTTCAGGACAGGATTTAATCAGAGCATGTTCCGCAATCGGTGCAGGTCTGGCGGTTATCGCCGGTATCGGACCTGGTGTCGGACAAGGTATCGCAGCAGGACACGGCGCTGCCGCAGTAGGGCGTAATCCGGGCGCAAGGGGACAGATCATGTCCACCATGCTTTTGGGTCAGGCCGTTGCGGAGACCACAGGTCTTTATGGTCTGGTCGTTGCACTTCTGTTACTTTTCGTTCATCCGCTGGGCTAATCAGGGACTTTGGATATTTGGGGATCGTGTGCCGCGCACATGACCGCCCAACGGAAAGGAGAGTAGAAAGTGCTGTTAGCAGAAGAGTATACATTTTTATTTAATCTGGACGCCCAGTTGCTCTTTGACACGGTGCTGCTTGCAATTGCGGTATTTTTCCTTTTCCTTGCAATGTCGTATCTGTTGTTTAATCCGGCGCGAAAGCTGTTGAAAGACAGACAGGACCGCATCGATAACGATATTAATTCTGCAAAGGAAGACAAGGAAAGCGCAGCGGCGTTGAAGGCTGAGTACGAGGGCCGGCTTAAGGAAATCGATAAAGAGGCGGAGATCATTCTTTCCGAGGCAAGACAGAAAGCTTTGAAAAATGAGACCAAGATCATCGATGAGGCAAAGGGAGAGGCATCCCTCATCATAAGGAGAGCGCAGGAGGAAGCCGAGCTTGAGAAGAAACATGCAATGGATGATATGAAGCGGGAAATGATCCAGATTGCATCCCTCATGGCACAGAAGGTAGTAGCTGCCTCCATTAACACGCAGATCCAGGATTCGCTGGTGGAAGAAACATTGAGAGAGATGGGTGATTCGACATGGCTAAGCTAGTATCAAAGACATATGGTGATGCATTGTTTGAGCTGGCTCTTGAGACGGGAAAGCTGGATTCCATATGGGAAGAGGTAAAGAACATATCCCAGGCGGTTCGGGAGAATGAAGACCTGACCAGACTGATGAATCATCCAAAGATCGTCAAAGAGGAGAAGATAACGCTCATAGAAGATATTTTTAAGGGGCGTGTAAGCGATGAGCTTGTCGGGCTGATGCGCATGATTGTTGAAAAGGGACATTATAACGAGATGGACAGCGTATTTGCATACTTTACCGATCAGGTAAAGGAGTATAGGAACATAGGTACCGCTTATGTGACTTCCGCAGCCCCGTTGAGCGATGCACAGAAAACTGCCGTGGAAAAAAAGCTTCTTGGGACGACAAAATATGTTCAGTTCGAGATGCACTATGAGGTGGACGCCGCGCTGATCGGCGGTATGATCATCCGGATTGGGGACAGAGTCGTTGACAGCAGCGTGAGGAATAGGCTGAACAATCTGACCCGTGAACTATCGAAGATTACACTTCAAACTGCGATTTGAGGCGTAAAGTATGCATTTGGGCTGCGCCGCAGCCTGACGCGCGGAAAATAAATTGAAAGTAGGTGAAAGCGCTCCATGAATTTAAAACCAGAAGAAATCAGCTCGGTTATTAAGGAGCAGATTAAAAGATATGCTTCCCAGCTTGAAGTTGCAGACGTCGGAACCGTAATTCAGGTTGCAGACGGCGTTGCACGTATCCACGGTCTGGAGAATGCAATGCAGGGGGAACTTTTGGAATTCCCCGGGGAAGTTTATGGAATGGTATTAAACCTTGAGGAGGATAATGTAGGTGCCGTACTGCTCGGTTCCCAGAAGAATATCAATGAGGGCGATACCGTTAAGACGACCGGACGTGTGGTAGAGGTTCCGGTTGGAGATGCACTATTAGGACGTGTTGTTAATGCGCTGGGACAGCCAATCGACGGAAAAGGGCCTATTGCAGCGAATAAGCACCGTCAGGTAGAAAGGGTTGCATCCGGTGTAATTGCGAGAAAATCAGTAGATACACCGTTGCAGACGGGTATCAAGGCGATCGATTCCATGGTTCCGATCGGCCGGGGACAGCGTGAGCTGATCATCGGCGACCGGCAGACAGGAAAGACGGCAATCGCTATCGATACCATCATCAATCAGAAGGGACAGGGCGTAAAATGTATTTACGTTGCCATTGGTCAGAAGGCTTCTACGGTCGCTTCTATCGTAAAGACATTGGAAGAATTCGGAGCAATGAGCTATACAACGATTGTGGCGGCTACTGCAAGCGAACTTGCGCCGATACAGTATATTGCACCCTATGCCGGATGTGCAATGGGCGAGGAATGGATGGAGAACGGCGAGGATGTCCTGATCGTATACGATGACCTCAGTAAACATGCAGCCGCATATCGCACCCTGTCCCTGTTGTTAAAGCGTGCGCCGGGACGTGAGGCTTATCCGGGAGATGTATTTTATCTGCACTCCAGACTGTTGGAGAGGGCGGCCAGATTGTCAGACAGTCTCGGCGGAGGTTCCCTTACTGCCCTTCCGATCATCGAAACACAGGCAGGAGACGTATCCGCATATATTCCGACCAATGTTATCTCAATTACAGACGGTCAGATCTATCTGGAAACAGAGATGTTCAATTCCGGTTTCCGCCCGGCTATCAACGCCGGACTTTCCGTGTCCAGAGTTGGAGGTTCCGCCCAGATCAAGGCTATGAAAAAGATAGCTGCTCCTATCCGTGTTGAGTTGGCACAGTATCGTGAACTTGCGGCATTTGCGCAGTTTGGTTCCGAGCTGGATGCAGCTACTACCGAACAGTTGGCGCAGGGCGCCCGCATTAAGGAGATCTTAAAGCAGCCCCAGTACCAGCCGATGGCGGTGGAGAAACAGATCATCATTATCTATGCGGCGACCAAGAAGTATCTTCTCGATATTCCGGTGGAGGATATCCTCCGTTTCCAGAATGAACTGTTTGAGCACATTGATACCAAGTATCCGGAGATTCCGGAGAGCATTATCGCCAATAAGGTCATTGATGAAGAGACAGAGGAAAAACTGATCAAGGCAATAGAGGAATGCAAAGCGTCCTTTCAATAAGACGGCAGGAAAGTAGGTGGTAATAAATGGCCTCCATGCGAGACATTAAGCGAAGAAAACAAAGTATTTCCAGTACGCAGCAGATCACCAAAGCCATGAAGCTTGTTTCCACCGTCAAACTGCAGAAGGCAAAGACCCGGGCAGAACAGACGAATCCGTATTTCAACTATATGTATAAGACTGTCAGCTCCATGCTTGCAAAGAGCGGGAATATTAATCATCCTTATCTGACGGCAGGGGAATCCACGAAAAAAGCGGTCGTTGTGATTACTTCAAACCGCGGACTGGCAGGCGGGTACAATGCCAATGTGATCAAACTGATCACGGGAAGCGGGTGGGATAAGGAGGATCTTGATATTTATGCTATCGGCGGCAAAGGAGCAGAAGGGCTGGCACGCCGCGGATATCATATTGTTGTCACTTCTGCTGAGATTATGGAAAATCCTACGTACACAGATGCATCCGCAATTTGCAGCAGGGTATTGGAGCAGTTTGTAAAGGGCGAAGTAGGAGAGATTTATTTAGCTTATACGCATTTCAAGAATACCGTGTCCCATGAGCCGCAGCTTATCAAGCTGCTTCCGGTAGAGATTGATGAAGCGGCTATCGAGCCGGGACAGGAAAATATTCTGATGAATTATGAGCCGAACGAGGAAGAAGCTTTAGATATGATCATTCCGAAATATGTCACAAGCCTGTTCTACGGAGCGCTTGTGGAGGCGGTTGCGAGCGAAAACGGCGCCAGAATGCAGGCAATGGATTCGGCGACCAGCAACGCGGAGGAAATGATTAGTGATCTGACATTAAAATATAATCGTGCACGTCAGGGTTCCATTACGCAGGAGCTTACGGAGATCATTGCCGGCGCGAATGCAATCTCATAACGCGGCTGTGAAGCTACATGAGAAATGCGGATTTTTTTCAATACTATATAAAGGAGAATGAAAATGGCAGATAAAAATGTAGGTAAGATTACACAGGTCATTAGTGCCGTTCTGGACATTAAGTTTCAGGAAGGCAGTCTGCCCGAGATCAATGATGCAATCGAAATTCCGTTAAAAGACGGCGGCAAATTGGTTGTTGAGGTTGCCCAGCATCTGGGCGATGATACGGTTAGGTGTATTGCCATGGGACCTACGGACGGCTTAGTCCGGGGGATGGATGCGATTGCAACGGGAGCGCCGATCTCGGTTCCGGTCGGAGAGAATACCTTAGGCAGAATGTTCAATGTCCTTGGTAATCCGATTGATGAAATAGAGGCGCCAAAGACCGACGAGATCTGGCCTATCCATAGACCTGCGCCATCTTTTGAGCAGCAGGCGACATCTCAGGAAATGCTGGAAACAGGTATCAAAGTCGTGGATCTTCTCTGCCCCTATCAGAAGGGTGGAAAGATCGGTCTGTTCGGCGGCGCCGGCGTAGGTAAGACGGTTTTGATTCAGGAGCTGATCCACAATATTGCAACCGAGCACGGCGGATATTCCGTATTTACCGGGGTAGGAGAGCGGACTCGTGAGGGAAACGATCTGTATTATGAGATGAAGGAGTCCGGCGTTATCGACAAGACAACCATGGTCTTTGGTCAGATGAACGAGCCGCCGGGGGCGCGTATGAGGGTTGCCCTGGCAGGACTTACCATGGCGGAATATTTTCGTGATAGAGGCGGAAAGGACGTACTGCTGTTTATTGACAATATTTTCCGTTTTACACAGGCAGGCTCCGA
>CAYROM010000069.1:0-6086 GCA_964425905.1 uncultured Lachnobacterium sp.
ACATCTATTTTACGGCGGTTGGAATGATCGACATTCCTAACGAAAAGGAAATCCAAGCGATGGTTGAGGAAATACGCAAAAACCCACAGAATTTCAAGTTCGTAGCATAACGAAAGATACGGCGCAGCACCTTAATCGGTACTGCACCGTATCCCCTACATCATTACTTCCTTATCTGGCTGTGCCAAATTGGGATTCCCCTGTTTTTATCTGCAAAATATTCCGTATGGATTTTGGCGGCGGATTATAGTAAGATAATAATTATGAAGAAGAAACAGCACGTGATCTATAAAATTGAACCGGGCAGTATCGCCGAGGAGCTGGAGCTTGCGCCGGGGGATATCCTGATATCGATCAACGGCCGGCAGATCGAGGATGTTTTTGATTATCATTATCTGGTAAACGATGATTATCTGGTCATGGTGGTCAGGAAACCGGATGGCGAGGAATGGGAGCTTGAGATCGAGAAGGAATATCAGGAGGATCTCGGGATCGAATTTGAGAACGGTCTGATGGACGATTATAAATCCTGCTCCAATAAATGCATGTTCTGCTTTATCGACCAGATGCCGCCGGGGATGCGGGAGACGCTGTATTTTAAGGATGATGATTCCCGTTTATCCTTTTTGCAGGGCAATTACGTGACGCTTACGAATATGAAGGATAAAGATCTCGAGCGAATCATAGAGTATAAGCTTGCGCCGATCAATATTTCCGTGCATACCACAAATCCGGAGCTCCGCTGCAAAATGCTTCACAACCGCTTTGCGGGGGAGGCGCTAAAGAAGATCGGACGACTGTATGAGGCGGGCATAGAGATGAATGGACAGATTGTTTTGTGCAAGGGGGTCAATGACGGGGCGGAGTTAGACCGCACGATCCGCGATCTCGCAGGATATCTGCCCTATATGGAGAGCCTTTCCGTGGTTCCGGTGGGGCTGACGAAGTACCGCAAAGGCCTGTATCCCTTAGAACCCTTTGAGAAGGAGGATGCAAGGGAGGTTATCGCTATCATTGAAAAGTGGCAGGATTACTGTATGGAACATCACGGTGTCCATTTTGTTCAGGCGAGCGACGAGTGGTATCTGACTGCGGAACTTCCCCTTCCGGAGGAGGAGCGTTACGATGGATATATCCAGCTGGAAAACGGCGTCGGAATGATCCGGCTTCTTATGACGGAATTTCATGAGGCGCTGGAGGAATACAGGGACGAGAAAAAGCGGGACGAGGCAAGGAGCCTGCTTTTGGGCAAAGAAAGGACAAGCCATCATATTACGATGGCGTCCGGCAGGCTGGCGGCACCCTTTATCCGGGATCTTTCGGCGGAATTTGTCAAGCTGTTTCCGGAATACCGGATCGACGTGGTGGACATCCGGAATAATTTTTTCGGGGAGCGCATCACGGTATCCGGGCTGATCACAGCGCAGGATCTGGTGGCGCAGCTTAAGGAAAGAGAACTGGGGGAGCGCGTGACGATTCCCTGCAATATGCTTCGGATAGGGGAGGAGGTCTTTTTGGACGACTGGACCCTTGCGGAGGTGGAAAATGCTTTACAAGTACCGGTCGATATTGTAAAATCAAGCGGTCGGGATTTGCTGAATGCGATGCTTGGAATCGCAGAATAGGAAGGAAAGAAATATGAGTAAACCAATCGTGGCTATCGTTGGGCGTCCGAATGTGGGAAAATCCACCCTGTTCAATACCCTTGCGGGAGAGCGGATCTCCATTGTGAAGGATACTCCCGGTGTGACCAGGGATCGCATTTATGCGGACGTGACATGGCTGAATTATAATTTTACATTGATCGATACCGGCGGTATAGAGCCGGAAAGCTCGGATATCATTTTATCCCAGATGAGGGAACAGGCGCAGATCGCAATCGATACTGCGGATGTGATCATATTCCTGACGGACGTGCATCAGGGAATGCAGGACGCGGACTCAAAGGTTGCGGACATGCTGCGCCGGTCGCATAAGCCGGTGGTTCTTGTGGTAAATAAAGTGGACAGCTTTGAAAAATATATGGCGGATGTATACGAGTTCTACAACCTCGGGATCGGCGAACCCTATCCGGTATCCTCCTCCTCTATGCTGGGGCTTGGAGATATGCTGGATGAGGTGGTAAAATATTTTCCGGAGCAAAAGGGGGAAGAGGAGGAGGACGAGCGCCCGAGGGTGGCTATCGTCGGAAAGCCGAATGTGGGAAAATCCTCCCTCATCAATAAGCTTGCCAAGGAGGACCGGGTGATCGTATCGGACATTGCGGGAACCACCCGGGATGCGATCGACACGAACATTAAGTACAATGGCAGGGAATATATATTTATTGATACCGCAGGACTTCGCAGAAAGAGCAAAGTGAAGGAAGAAATCGAGCGGTACAGCATCATCCGCGCGGTAGCGGCGGTAGAGCGGGCGGATGTTGTGATCATTGTCATCGACGCAACAGAGGGCGTGACCGAGCAGGACGCCAAAATTGCAGGGATCGCCCATGACCGGGGGAAGGGTATCATTATCGCGGTCAACAAGTGGGATGCCATCGAGAAAAATAACGACACGGTCAAGGAGCATACAGAGAAGATCCGTCAGATATTGAGCTTTATGCCCTACGCGGAAATCCTGTTTATCTCCGCAAAATCCGGGCAGAGGCTTCCAAAGCTTTTTGACATGATAGATGTCGTCCTTGAGAATAACAGCATGAGGGTTGCCACCGGAGTCTTGAATGAGATCGTTGCGGAAGCGGTTGCCATGCAGCAGCCTCCGACGGATAAGGGCAAGCGGCTGAAAATATATTACATCACGCAGGTGGCAATCAAACCGCCAACTTTTGTGGTGTTTGTGAACGATAGGGAACTGATGCATTTTTCCTACACAAGATATCTGGAGAACCGGATCAGGGATACCTTCGGCTTCCGGGGAACCGCGCTTAAATTTATTATCCGTGAGAGAAAGGAAGACAGATAAATGATTGTTGCAAGAGTAATTTCTGTATTGATTGGATATGTGTTTGGATTGTTTCAGACCGGATATTTATATGGAAGGCTCCACGGAATCGACATCCGTACCATGGGAAGCGGAAATGCCGGTACGACAAATTCCCTGCGGGTGCTGGGAGCAAAAGCGGGGATCGTGACCTTTCTGGGAGATTTCTTTAAAGCGATCTTAGCGGTGGTTCTGGTGCGGCTTTTGTTTCAGGAACGCTATCCGGAGGCAGTCAAAGTGCTTGAGCTTTTTGCCGGATTTGGGGCTGTGATCGGACACAATTTTCCCTTCTTTTTGAAATTTAAAGGGGGAAAAGGAATTGCCTGTACCGCGGGAGTCATCATTGCGGTATGTCCGATCGCCGCAATTGCGTGCGCGATTACATTCCTGCTTTGTGTGGCGCTGACGCGTTATGTCTCGCTTGGGTCTATCTGCATGGTGGCGGTGTTTTTGATCCAGATCATCATCTTCAATTTTCTTGGATATCTTGGAATACCGCAGGAATTTGTGGCAGAGTTTGATATTTTGAGTGCGTGCTTTACTGCAATGGCAATCTGGCGGCACCGGGTCAATGTGGTGCGTCTGATCCAGGGCAATGAAAATAAAATCAGTTTTAAGAAGAAAGAGAAGTGATCAGCTTGAAAAAGATTGGAGTGATCGGAGCCGGAAGCTGGGGAATCGCATTGTCGAAGGTCTTGTCGGACAATGGGCACCGGACGACGGTTTGGTCTGTCATTGAGCAGGAGATCGATATGCTTAAGGAAAAACATGAGCATGTGGATAAGCTTCCGGGGGTGATTCTGCCGGATACGATCTCCTTTACGACGGATCTTAAGGAAACGATCAGAGGGAATGACATGCTGGTGCTGGCGGTTCCCTCCGTGTTTACCAGAAGTACCGCAAAAAGTATGGCGCCGTTTGTGGAGGAGGGACAGATCATCGTCTGCGTCGCAAAGGGAATCGAGGAAGAATCCCTTAAGACGATCTCCCAGGTGGTGGAGGAAGAAATCCCCCGGGCGGATGTGGCTGTCATGTGCGGGCCGTCCCACGCGGAGGAGGTCGGGATCGGGATTCCGACGACCATTGTTGCAGGGGCAAAGACAAGACAGACGGCGGAACAGATTCAGGATGTCTTTATGAATGAGGTGTTCCGGGTATATACCAGTCCGGATGTGCTCGGAATGGAGCTTGGAGGGGCATTAAAGAATGTCATCGCTCTGGCAGCAGGAATGGCGGACGGGCTTGGATACGGGGACAATACAAAAGCGGCGCTGATCACCCGGGGGATTGCCGAGATCAGCCGACTGGCAATCAAGATGGGAGCCCATGCAAGGACGTTGAGCGGACTTACCGGAATCGGAGACCTGATCGTGACCTGTGAGAGCAAGCACAGCCGTAACCGCAGGGCTGGAATGCTGATCGGACAGGGATACACTACGGAGGAAGCCACAAATGAAGTCAAAATGGTGGTCGAGGGAATCTACTCGGCAAAGGCCGCCCTTGCTCTGGCGGAGAAATATGAGGTGGATCTGCCGATCATTGAGGGCGTCAATGACGTACTGTTTCATAATAAATCCGTAAAAGAGGCGGTCGGGGAACTGATGCAGCGGGATAAGCGGGCAGAACACGCAGACATGGAGTGGGAGAACTGATGGAGACGATAAGGATAAAATATTTTTCCGATGAAATTGAAAGGCTGGATTATATCGAGGGAAAGTCGGACTGGATTGATCTGCGCGCTTCGGAGGAAGTGGAGCTTAAGGCGGGAGAATTTAAGCTGATCCCCCTTGGAGTGGCGATGGAACTTCCCGAGGGCTATGAGGCGCACCTTGTGCCGCGAAGCTCAACCTTTAAGAGCTGGGGACTGATACAGACCAACAGTATGGGCGTCATAGACTGCTCCTACTGCGGGGACAATGATATGTGGCGCATGCCGGTCTATGCGACGAGAGATACGGTCGTTCATGTAAACGACCGCATTGCACAGTTCCGCATTGTGGAGAATCAGCCGAAGATTGTTTTTTCGGAAGTGAAGCAGCTTGGCAACAATGACAGAGGCGGATTCGGAAGCACCGGCCGCAATTAAAGAAGGAGGATTTGAAGATGGAAGAACGTACGGTGAAATTTTATTCAAAAGAGAGCAGTCTGCTGGCTATGCATGTGATTCCGGGACATTTTGCAACCAGCCATTCGCATATCAACTATTATGTGAATGTAACCAGCTTAAAGACAAGAGCCTCAGAAGCCAGGGAAGCGGCAAAGGTTCTGTACTCCAAACTGCCGAAGAACTCATACATTGATACGATCGTCTGCATGGACGGAACCGAGGTCATCGGTACATTTTTAAGTCAGGAGATCGAGCATATGGGTGTTCTTTCCACGAACCACCATGATACGATCTATGTGGTTTCCCCGGAGATCAATAACAACAACCAGATGCTGTTTCGGGACAACAATAAGGGGGCGATCAACGGAAAGCATGTGGTCCTTCTTCTTGCAACGACCACAACGGGGGAGACGATTCGAAGAAGCTTAGAGTGCATCAGTTATTATGGCGGAATCGTGGAATGCGTCGCATCCATCTTCAGTACGATCTCCGAGGTGGACGGTGTGGAGGTGGAAACTCTGTTCAATAAGGAGGACGTCCCGGGCTATGAGGCATATCCGGTCCATGACTGTCCGTTCTGCAAGCAGGGGCACCGGATCGAGGCCATGGTCAACGGATACGGTTATTCCAAGCTGTAATGGGTGTTTCGTCAAATTGACAGTTTATGCATAAAATATTTGGCAATTTGACAATAGAATGATTTGAGAAATTTATGTATTATAATATTAGCAGTCGTCCATGATCTGGACAAAACGAACATACTTTAGGAGGTATTTTTAAATGGCAAGTTTATCTTTGAAGAACGTTTGCAAGGTATACTCAAACGGATTTGAAGCAGTTAAGGATTTCAACCTTGAGGTTGAAGACAAGGAGTTCATCATTTTCGTAGGTCCGTCCGGATGCGGTAAATCTACCACACTTCGTATGATCGCCGGTCTGGAAGAGATTTCTTCCGGTGAGCTTATCATTGACGGAAAGGTTATGAATGACGTTGAGC
>CAYROM010000070.1:0-5537 GCA_964425905.1 uncultured Lachnobacterium sp.
GCGGGATCTGGAAATCCGCGGGGCGGGAAATCTTCTCGGCGCAGAGCAGAGCGGGCATATGGAGGCGGTTGGATATGACCTGTACTGTAAAATGCTGAATGAGGCTGTGAAGGAGGCAAAGGGAATTGCGCCGAAGGAACGGTTTGACACCTCGGTGGATGTAGTGGCGGACGCGTATATACCCTCCTCCTATATTTCCAATGAGTTCCAGAAGCTGGATATCTATAAGAGGATTGCCGGGATAGAAACACAGGAGGAAGCGGATGAAATGCTGGAGGAGCTGATCGACCGCTTTTCGGAGCCGCCGAAATCGGTATTGAATCTTCTTACCATTGCATGTTTGAAGGCAAAGGCGCATAAAATATACATCCGGGAGATCACCCAGAAGCAGAATGAACTAAAGCTGACCATGTATGAGCGGGCAAAGATCGATCCGGCGCAGATTCCCGGGCTTGTGGAAAAGCTTGCACCTGCAATGCGTTTTGCGGCGGATGCGAAGAATCCCTATTTTATTTACCGGCTAAAGGCAAATTCGAGGGAAAAGGAGCAGGAAGTGCTAGAGACGCTTAAGATGCTGCTTGATGAGATGGAAATTCTCTCTTTGGGCGCCGAAAACAGCTGATTTCAAAAAACGGTTGCCAGTTGAGAGAAAAAGCACTATAATATATCGAGTGATTTTGTGTGATAATGAAAAATGACCGATATAGGAGGAAATATGAAGAATAAAAAAATCGCGGCAGTTTGTCTGGCCGGAGCATTGGCTGTCTCCATGCTCAGCGGATGCGGAATCAACAAGGATGATATAGTCGCAACCTATGGGGACGGCAAGGAAGTTACATTGGGCGTGGTGAATTTCATGTGCCGTTATCAGCAGGCATACAGCGATGAAATCTACCGTGCGTATTTCGGCGACGATGTATGGCAGCAGGATTTATACGGAAACGGTTCCACCATGCAGGAGGAAGTAAAGGAAAGTGTGATGGAGAGCCTTCATGATATGTATACCCTGAAGGACCACATGGAAGAGTATGGCGTGGAGATCACGGCGGAGGAACAGCAGAAGATTGATGATGCGGCAGCCTCCTTTATGGAGAGCAATCCCGACGATACCCTTGAGGAGATGGGGGCGACCGAGGATATTGTGAAGGAAGTCCTTACACTCTATACGATTCAGGCGAAGATGTATGATGTGATCATTGCAGAAGCGGATACCGAGGTGTCCGACGAGGAAGCAAATATGCGCGGATATACCTATGTTAGCGAGAGTTTAAGCGGATACTATGATTCCAGTTACAGCTATGTGAGCTACACCGAAGATGAAATCGCACAGATCCGCACGGCTTTCGATGCAATGGAAAGCTCTGCCAAGGAGGCTCCGGAGGATTTTGAAGCGATAGCGGAGGCTCTTGGATATACGGCGACGGCGAGTTCCTATGCTGCGGACGATACTTCTTTGGATGAGAATGTGAAAGGCGCGCTTGATTTATTGGGGGAGGGAGAGATATCCGAGGTGATCGACACCGGCACGGACCTCTACCTTGTACGTCTTGACAGCGAGACAGATGAGGACGCCACAGAGCAGAATCGGCAGAACATTATTGAAGAACGGGAAAGCGCCTATTATTCCGATACCCTGTCCGCATGGCAGGAGGATGATGGATGGACGGTCAAGAAGAGGGCGTTGGCAAAGATTAAATTTGATGACGCGTTTGCACAGATTGAGGAGACCGAAGCGGGAACGGAAGTAGAAAACGAGACGGAAGCGGATACTGAGACCGGAACGGAAACCGAAGAAATAGACGAGGAAACTCAGAAAACCGAAGCGGGAACAGAAGAAGACTAAGATGTGAGGAATCGTTCGTTGAGGTGTAAGATGGAACAGTATGTGATCAAAGGTGGAAATCCTTTACACGGCGAGGTTGTGATCGGCGGCGCAAAAAATGCGGCATTGGCAATTCTTGCCGCAGCTGTTATGACAGATGAGACCGTTACAATTGAAAATTTGCCAAACGTCAGAGATATCAATGTTCTATTGCAGGCGATCAGCGAGATCGGTGCAAGGGTAGAACGAGTGAATGCACATAAGGTCAGGATCAATGGGTCATTTATTCAGGATCTTCGCGTGGATAATGAATTTATCCGCAAGATCAGGGCATCCTATTATCTGGTTGGGGCATTACTTGGAAAATACAAACGTGCGGAGGTCGCTTTGCCGGGAGGCTGTGATATTGGAAGCCGTCCCATCGATCTTCATATGAAGGGATTCCGTGCGATGGGAGCGACGGTTGATATTGCTCACGGCATTATAAGGGCGCGGGCAGAGCAGCTGAACGGTACGCATATTTATCTCGATAAGGTGTCGGTGGGCGCAACGATCAACATTATGATGGCGGCTGCGATGGCGCAGGGAAAGACGGTTATTGAAAATGCGGCAAAGGAACCGCATGTAGTAGATGTCGCAAACTTTTTAAATGCCATGGGGGCAAAGATCCGCGGCGCAGGTACGGACGTGATCCGTATCGTCGGTGTGGAGAAGCTGCACAAGGCGGAGTATTCCATCATTCCGGATCAGATTGAAGCAGGAACCTTTATGTTTGCCGCCGCAGCTACCGGCGGAGACATATTGGTAAAAAATGTAATTCCAAAACATTTGGAGGCGACGACTGCAAAACTGCTGGAGGTAGGCTGCAAAGTGGAAGAATTTGACGACGCGGTACGGGTTGTCTCCAGCGGCAGGCTTTTGCATACCCAGGTGACCACGCTTCCGTATCCGGGCTTTCCGACGGATATGCAGCCCCAGATGGCGGTTCTTCTGGGAATGGCGTCCGGAACAAGCACCGTAACGGAGAGCATCTTTGAAAATCGCTTCAAATATGTGGATGAATTAACCCGGATGGGCGCAGAGATCAAGGTAGAAAGTAATATCGCGATCATTACCGGGGTGGAAAAATATACGGGCGCAAGGGTGAATGCGCCGGATCTTCGGGCAGGGGCTGCGCTTGTGATCGCAGGACTTGCAGCGGAGGGAATCACTATTGTAGATGATATTTATTATATCGAACGGGGCTATGAGGATCTGGAAGGGAAGCTTTCCGGACTTGGAGCGAAGATTGAAAAAGTATCGAGCGATATGGAATTGCAGAAGTTTATATTGAAAGTGTCATAGGAAAGGTTATAAAAAACTGCACGCGGGCTGCGTGCAGTTTTTTGCATAGGCTATACGATTGCTTTGATGTATAGATCCCGGTTGGTCGACAGATCAAGGCAGGATTTATCATCAAACTGAACGATCGGCCGGGAGAGATCGTTTTGGTTCAGCATTACGATCTTGCAGCCGCGTCCGTCACTCAAAATAACGCGGTTGTTCTGATAGGTTGCCGCAATCTGCTTTAAGAAGGTGAGGATATATTTGGTATGATATTTCTGATAGCCGTCCTTCTCGAAATTGCTGATGACCTGGAAGGCGCACAGGGGCGAACGGTAGGATCTTGCAGCAGTCATGGCGTCATAGACATCGGCGATGGCGATGATCATGGCGTACTCCTCAATGAAATCCTCCTGTAATCCGGATGGATAACCGCTTCCGTCACAGCGCTCGTGGTGCATCAAGGCTGCCTTTTTGATCCGGGGATCAATATTTTGATTTTTTAATATATCATAGCCCAGACGGGGGTGGCTTTTGATCAGATCAAATTCCTCGTCGGTAAGGGCTCCGGGTTTATTTAAGACTTCATCCGGGATCTTAACCTTTCCGATGTCGTGGAAAAGTCCGGCAAGGGTCAGAACATCCAGATTCGGCTGATTCAGCTTGAGCCAGCGCCCGATCATGCGGGAGATTAAAGCTACATTCAGACAATGCGCATAGATGGAATCATCCAAAGACCGCATGTTGTTTAACATATCAAAAAGTTCAATGATAGTATTGCGGGAGAGGAAAAGAGAAGATACATTTTCCAATAGCGCCGCCTGATCGATCGGTTTGTTTGATTCGATGATGTCCTGAAATACGGTTTTCAACTCCTGAATCAGCGTAAAGTACTGCAGCTGAAAGGACTGAAACTCCTTTGAGGAAGCCACCTTTTGTTTTGGTGTCTTGGTTTCTTCAATATAGGACTTCGGAACCGCCGGAGGTTCGTTGTTGGAAACATCGTCAGCAATGAGCGCTTTTTCGACGCGGTATAATTTCATTCGGTTGATCAACTGGCGGGTAACTAAGCAACCGACGGGAGCCAGAAGCTGTCCGCTTGGCGTCCGGATTGCATCTGCCGTAATCATGCCCGGCTCCATCTCTTGAGGAGTTAGCGTGCGCATAGCATATTCCTCCTTGGTAAATATTCTTGCTTTTATAAGTATAGTTTTTCTGAATTAGAAAGTCAATAAAAATAGGGGTTGACAAGTAAAACAATTAAGCGTATCGTATCGAATGAAACGTTAGTAAATATCATATTATAGCTTTTCTCTTATTCAGAGTGATGGAGATACAAAGGATCTGTGAAGTCACGGCAACCCCGTTTCCATGAGGGACAGGAAGGTGCCAACCTGAGCGAGTAATCGAACAATAAGAGGATTTAAGTTTCTTTAATCCGCTTATGTTTTGATAGGCGGTTTTTTTGTTTTATAGAAAATGATTCCTATCTTTTGCGATGAGAAAAGTTATCAACAGGAGGAGAAAAATGGAACGATTGTTATTTACATCTGAATCTGTTACCGAAGGGCATCCGGACAAAATGTGCGATGCGATTTCTGACGCGATCCTTGACGCATGTATGGAACAGGATCCGATGAGCAGGGTTGCCTGTGAGACGGCGAGTTGTACCGGATTTGTGCTGGTGACAGGAGAGATTACCACGAAGGCGCAGCTCGATATTCCGGCGATTGTTAGAAGAACCGTTAATGAGATTGGTTATAATGATACGAAAATGGGATTCGACGGCAATACCTGTGCGGTTATGGTTGCCTTGGATCAGCAGTCTGCGGACATTGCGATGGGCGTTGACAGGGCGCTGGAGGCAAAGGCGGGTGAACTGAAGGACGATCTGGATACCGGAGCCGGAGATCAGGGCATGATGTTTGGATATGCCACCAACGAGACGGCGGAACTTATGCCGTACCCGATTGCATTGGCGCACAAGCTCGCTTTGCAGCTTACCAAGGTTCGCAAGGACGGCACATTATCTTATCTGAGACCGGACGGAAAAACGCAGGTGTCCGTAGAGTATGATAATGCAGGGAAACCAAAGCGGCTTGAGGCAGTCGTTCTTTCTACACAGCATGACGAGAACGTCACGCAGGAGCAGATCCATGAGGACATTAAGAAATATGTCTTTGATCCGGTTCTTCCGGCAGAACTTTTGGACGAGGAAACCAGAATCTATATCAATCCCACCGGCCGTTTTGTGATCGGCGGGCCTCAGGGAGATGCCGGATTGACCGGCCGTAAGATTATTGTGGATACCTATGGCGGATATGCCCGTCATGGCGGCGGAGCATTCTCAGGAAAGGATTGCACCAAGGTTGACCGTTCCGCAGCTTATGCA
>CAYROM010000071.1:0-5443 GCA_964425905.1 uncultured Lachnobacterium sp.
TGCCGCTCTTCATCATATAAAGAAGGAGAATATCGGACTGATTGAGGTTATGGGACTTGCGGTACTTCCTGCAAGATTAAAGGATGAGATGGCGGAGGTTGAGGACGCGATCCTCACGGGCAGGGATCTTCGCTCGACAGAGACGCTTGCCTCCCATGCGGAATGGGTGGAGGGATTTCTTCCTAAATACAAGGAAATCAATGCTGACAATATTACCGGAATCATACATGAAGAGATCGGACTGGTATTCAATGAGGTGTTGAAGGATGCCGGGGTATATAAGTGTACAGAGGAGGGAAGAGCGGCGTTTATTCGTTTTGTAGATGCAGTCAACGCCCACAATCAGGACTAAAGTACCGGAAAAATTTTATTTTTTAAAAAAAAGATACCTTTTATGAAATTTGAAGACTAAACTTCTGGAAACGAAAAAGATATTATGTTTAAAAATGGAGTTGATTCAAAAAATTTTATGGAGGGTATTTTTATGAACAGGGTTTTCAGATCTCCCAAGACAAAATTAGGGAAAAGAGTTTTATCTGCCGTAATGGCATTGACGCTGGTTCTTACCTTGCTGCCTTTGTTCGGAACGGAAATCAAGGCGGAGGAAAACGGCATTACGTTTTCGGATTATGAAATTGTCGAATTCTGTTCCGAGAATGCTACGGAAAATGCGGGCTGGGGGAAGGATTCCAATGTAAAGTTTTCCTACGAGGGCACGACTGCGACAATTTCGGCGGACAGCTTTGGAGAGTCCGATTGGGCGGTGCAATGGACCATAAAGAATCTTACATCGGCGCAGGAGGAGAACAATGTCCTTGTATTCGACGTGCTGTCTACCGAGACAAGGAATATTAAGTATAAGCTCCATTACGATGGCAGCGATGGAATGACATCAATTGCGCTTACTGCAGGAGAGACAAAGCATGTGGTGATCAAGGCGTCAGACAAGTCGGTCAGTCCGCTTTTTGATCTGTCAAAAGCAGGCGAGGGGTCTCTTACCTTTAGCAATTTTATCTACCGGGCAATGACGGAGGAAGAACTGGCGGCAATTGAGGAAGAAACGGAGACGCTTTCCATTGACGGGGATGGCATGCTGTTTGAGACAGATGGCGTATTATCTGAGCATATTGAGACTTACAGTTTGTCGCAGGACGACAACGGCTGGGGGGGAGACTCCAATGTGCAGTTTAATTTTGAGGGAAGCGTGGCTACGGTTTCCGCCGACAGCTTTGGGTCGACTGAGAATGCATGGGCGGTACAGCTGAAGGTCAAAAACATGACGTCTGATTCGGAGGAGAATATCTTTGAATTTGACGTGCTGTCTGATATTGACAAAACGATCCTGTACAAGAATGAAAATACGGAGCAGACCCAGACGATTACGCTGGAAGCAGGCAAGGTTACGCATTTCGTGGAAGAGGTTGCCGGAAGTAAATTAAGCGTCGCGCTTGATCTGACCGGAGGAGGTGAAGGAAATCTTCAGATTGCAAATGTAAAGTTTGTGCCTGTATTGGAGATGAACAAGCTTATCTGCACGACATACAGGTCCCAGGATAATGGAAGCTGGGCCGGGGACAGCAATGCGGAGTTTACCTTCAACAAAGATTGTGTGGTCGTGAAGGCGGATAATTTCGGATGGAATAGCTGGGGACTTCAATGGGCGATCAGCGATCTTGTTTCATCTGCCGATGAGAATACCTTTGAATTTGATGTGGTGTCTTCCGTGGATAAGGATATCGTATTTAAAAATGAAATTACCAATGAAATGCATACGATTTCATTGAAGGCAAATCAGCCGGCGCACTATTCTGAAAATGTCTCAAGCTCAAAGATGGAAGCAACCTTTGATCTTTCCGGCGGATCGGTAGGCGGAACGCTTACCTTCTCCCATATGAGATTTGGCGATGCAGTTGCGGAAGGAGAGCCTATCTCCGATCAAAAAGGTCCGGAGTATGATTTTTCCGCAACAGAGGAGAATGCGGCGAAGGATTATGCAGATCCGGGAAAGGTTAAGGAAGGCTATGAACTGATCTGGGCGGATGAATTTGACGGAAATTACGGAACGGCTAACGTGGACGGGGAGACCGGATTAAATCTTGACAATTGGGCATATCAATTGGGAGACGGATCGACCGACTGCGGAAACTACGGATGGGGCAATAATGAGCTTCAAAGCTACACGGACAATGAAAAGAACATTGCCGTGAACGAAGACTTAAACGGAGACAGCAATGGGGACGGACTCCTCAGGATAACCGCATCCTATGAGGAAGAAGGTTATGTGTATGCGGCAGAGAGCAGTAAAAAGTATACCTCTGCGCGTATCCGCACCACCACTTCAACGGATGCTTTGTTCAATACAACCTACGGTTATATTGAGGCAAGGATTTCCCTCCCCGCAACCCAGGGGGCATGGCCGGCATTCTGGATGCTCCCGCAGAGTACCGATATTTACGGAAGCTGGCCGGTGTCCGGTGAGCTTGATATCATGGAGACCTGCGGCGGATTTTCGGACGGATCAAACAATACGGCCTGCGGAACCCTTCATTGGGGAACGCCAAGCCATGTGTATAAAGGAAGCGGATATGTGGAGCTGGATTCCGACTATACATATTTCCACACCTATGCGGTGGACTGGCAGCCGGGACAGATCACATGGTATTATGACGGTGTTGCAATCAATACGATCACGAATTGGGAGAGCGCATTTTCCGGCGCGTCTGACAGCCTGACATTCGACGCTCCCTTTGACCAGCCCTATTATTTGCTGTTGAATCTTGCGGTAGATGGCGGTACGTTCGGCGGAACTGCAAATAAGGCGGCATTTAAGGACGATATCAACATGTATGTGGATTATGTGCGCGTCTACCAGAGGAGCGATGGGTATGACGAATATGCACAGCGCACCGCTTCGGAAGACGGCAATGACGACTGGGCGGATTATGCCGGGATCAATCAGATCGCCGAGATCAATGCAGACTGCGTTGCAAAAGCGGCAAACGGCGATGTGAATTCCTTGGAGACGGCAAAAACTTTGGAGGATGGAAAGTGGTATCTTGCATATCAGTCTGATGCAAGCGACGCTTCGGCGGAAAGCTATACCGACGGAGACGGTAAGGTATGGGCTAAGGTCGGGGTAAATACTGCGGGCAGCCAGGATTATTCGGTACAGCTGATCGGACACTTTGATGCAAAGGCGGGATATGTCTACAAGGTATCCTTCGACGCCTATGCGGATGGCGGGCTGATCGGAAAGACCGTGAACTGTGACGCGAAAGAGTGGAGGAGCTGGAGCACCTACGGGATTTCCTCATTTATCCTTGGCAGCAGCGCAAGTTCATATTCCTATACTTTTGAGCAGACGGAAGATTTTGAGGATTGTCGTATCGAATTTAACCTGGGCGCTGTCGGCACCGGCGATGTCTATATTTCCAATGTAAGGGTAGAGATTGTTGATCCGGGATCGCTTGGAGATTCGGACACCGCGCACTCGGCTTTGGCGGACGGCAATCTGATCTACAACGGAACCTTTGATCAGGGAACGAACCGTTTGGGATATTGGGAAGCATTGGATCAGACTTCCGTAGTGATTCCGCGCTACACCACGGAAAAGCTGTCAGAGAGCGACGTATCCGTAGTGGACATTGCCTCCATGTCAAATTATGAAAATATTGCGGACGGCGTGAAATATTATGAGCGCCGGGCACAGATATCCGCAAATAGTGGTGTGCCTGCGGTCTATCAGACAGGGATCGCAATGATTGCGGATAAATATACGGTAAACTTTGATCTATATAGCGATGAGGATACCAGCGTTGTCGTATCGGTATACACAACGAAGGATGTTGATGGAGTGGAGGTTTTGGACACTCTTGTAACAAGAGCCGGAAAACGTTATACAGCCGCTTCAGGCGTTTCCGAGATGAGTATTGGACTGACTCTCGATGAGGATGTGGAGAATGCGGCGGTTGTAATTTCCTTTAGCGCAGGCGCAAGCGTACAGCTTGACAATGTGTCCATGTACGGAGCGTCACAGGGGGCGGATGTGGACGAAAATCCGCTGGATACCGAGTCCGACTGGACCGCTGACAACGGCGGCGGAACCGCCCTTTCCCTTGACACACAGGATGGGGTGACCACTCTGAACAATGTCAGCAGCGGCTCGTCATGGTATGCGCCTCAGATCATAAGCAGCAATTTTACATTGGTTACAGGACAGAAGTATACGGTAAGCTTTAAGTATAAATTGGATGGCACAAGCAACAATACGATCCAGTACATTATTCAGGAGAATGGCGAACCTTGGTATGTGTACAACAATGGCCCCACAACGGTAGATTATGTTTCGGCGGAGGCTGACGAGGATGGATTCTGCAGTTATTCTGCAGTATTTACGGCGGATCAGACCCTTGATACCGTTCATATGGTATTTGGACTTGGAAACAGCGGTGCAAACGGGGACTTGAGCTTCAGCTTTAAGGATGTCGATATCTCTCATGTAACAGTCGGCAGCTCGGATTCAGAGGATGATCCGAATGAATATCTTAGCGAGGAAGAGCTGGAACAGGCTTCCCCTGTCATAGAGAGCGGGGAAACCGGAGACAGCGGTTCGGGTGTGACGGATGCGGAGAAGGAGGATGAAACCTCAGGCAGCGAAAATGCAGACAACAGTTCCTCAGGAGAGCAAAACAGCACAAACGGCAGCAGCACAAACGGCAGCAGCACAAACAGCAGCAGCACAAACGGCGGCAGCTGGACAAGCAGTTCCTCCGAATGGGCAACCGCAGAAACCCTGTACACGGACGCAGATAACCGCTCCATGCGCAGACTGGTCAACGGCAGTCTGGAGATCGTTGGCGGCTCCGGTGTGCTTGCGCCGGGGACAAAAATAAAGGCAATGCCTCTTAGCTCCGGAGACGAGTTTGAGAGGGCAGGACAGGCGGTTTCTTCCCGGCTTAGCGGTGTGTCCGCATATAAGGTATATGACATCAGCATGATAACTTCTGCTGGCTTGGAGATCCATGAACTGAACGGTTATGTATCCGTGACGCTTCCGGTACCGGGGGGGCTTACGGTCGGAGACGGCAAAAGCGTCATGGTATATCGTTTGGAGGAGGATGGCACTCTTACAAGATGTGATACTACTATTACAGCGGGTAAGATTACATTTTTGACAAACCACTTCAGTACCTATGTTTTTGCGGAATACTCCGTTGCAGCGGGCGTGCCTGATACTTCGGACAACAATGCAGGCGTGCTGTTTACGGCGCTGTTTTTGCTCGGATGTACAGCAGTTGCATATGTTTTCTCCAAAAAGAGAAAATTTTTCTAGAGAAAAGCTTAGGCTGAAATAAACAAAAAAGATAGAGTTGGAAAAAGAGCTGCGCACTAAGGAATTGGTGCGCAGCTTTTTTTCTGTGGTCGAGCAGGGAAGAAACTACCA
>CAYROM010000072.1:0-5171 GCA_964425905.1 uncultured Lachnobacterium sp.
GTACTGATATTTACTAAAGTCCTAAATAATTATGGTGCTAAATCCTAAAGACGGGAAAAGGGATCCGAGGAGAAATTTTTCTCATGAGGATCTCTTTTTGTATGGAAAAAACGGATCCTGCAAAATAAAAGTAAAAAAATTTGAAAATCTGCTTGCATAAAATTTCAATTTGTTGTATAGTATACGTTGCGCTATTGTGGTGCAATAGGCTTTACTATGCTTATTTTTGGACGCAATCCCTGATAAACAGCGGATTTTGGCGACAAATTGCAGCCACGGATTTTGCAGTTGAAGGATTCTACAAGATATAGATACTTGGCAGAGTTATTCAACATTATCTAGGTTAGCAGTCAACATGTTTCGGTGTGCCGGAATGGGTTTGTTGCTTCTTAAGAATAAAAACGAGAGGTGAAACGTCGATGGAGAAAAACAGAATACGTCCAGTCAAGGCTGGAAAAGGCATGCGTATGAGTTACTCAAGACAAAAAGAGGTTCTTCAGATGCCAAATCTGATCGAAGTCCAGAAGGATTCCTATCAGTGGTTTTTGGACGAAGGTCTGAAAGAGGCTTTTGCGGATATCTCGCCGATTGCTGATTACAGCGGTCACTTGAGTCTGGAGTTCGTAGACTTTACTTTGTGCGAAGACGATGTTAAGTATACGATTCCTGAGTGCAAAGAAAGAGATGCAACCTACGCTGCTCCTTTGAAAGTCAAGGTTAGGCTTCACAACAAAGAGACAGATGAGATCAATGAACATGAAATTTTCATGGGTGATCTGCCTCTGATGACAGAGACCGGTACATTCGTAATCAATGGTGCAGAACGAGTGATCGTAAGCCAGTTGGTGCGTTCTCCGGGAATTTATTATGGGATCGCCCATGATAAGGTTGGTAAGACCTTATATTCCTGTACCGTAATTCCAAACCGTGGTGCATGGCTGGAGTATGAGACGGATTCCAATGACGTTTTTAGTGTAAGAGTAGACAGAACACGTAAAGTGCCGATCACGGTGCTTTTACGTGCGCTTGGCGTAGGCACAAATCAGGAGATTATTGATATGTTCGGCGAGGAGCCGAAGATTCTTGCTTCCTTTGCGAAGGATCCTGCGATCACCGAGAAAGAGCCGCAGGGAAGCTTTGAGGCGGGTCTGCTGGAACTTTATAAGAAAATCCGCCCCGGAGAGCCGCTGTCGGTAGAAAGCGCAGAGAGCCTCATTACCGCAATGTTTTTCGATGCGAGAAGATATGATCTTGCGAAAGTCGGACGTTATAAATTTAATAAAAAACTGGCACTTAAGAACCGTATTAACGGACATGTTTTGGCAGAGGATGTATTAGACCCGTCCACAGGCGAGGTGCTCGCCGCTGCCGGAGTGACCGTATCCCGTGAGCTGGCGGATCAGATCCAGAACGCGGCTGTTCCTGCTGTCTGGATTCAGACGGAGAGCAGAAATGTGAAAGTGCTCTCCTCCATGATGGTTGACATCAAAAGCTGGATTCCGGAGATCGAGAACCCGAGGGAACTTGGCGTTACAGAACTTGTATACTATCCGGTTCTGGCACAGATCATGGAAGAGTATGAGTCGCTTGAGGATCGCAAGGAAGCAATCAAGCGAGAGATTGCGGATTTGGTTCCAAAGCATATTACCAAGGAGGATATCTTCGCATCCATTAACTATAATATGCATTTGGAGTGGGGGATCGGTCATGATGATGACATCGATCACTTAGGAAACAGACGAATTCGTGCGGTAGGAGAACTGTTACAAAACCAGTACCGCATTGGACTTTCCCGTCTGGAGCGCGTTGTCCGGGAGCGGATGACCACTCAGGATCTGGAAGGAATTTCACCTCAGAGTTTAATAAATATTAAGCCGGTTACAGCAGCCGTTAAGGAATTTTTCGGTTCTTCCCAGCTGTCCCAGTTCATGGATCAGAACAACCCCTTGGGCGAGCTGACGCACAAGAGACGTCTGTCCGCATTGGGACCGGGCGGTCTTTCCAGAGACCGTGCCGGATTTGAGGTCAGGGACGTACATTACTCCCATTACGGGCGTATGTGTCCGATCGAGACTCCAGAAGGACCGAACATCGGTCTGATCAACTCCCTGGCGTGCTATGCAAGGATCAACGAGTATGGTTTTGTCGAAGCACCATATCGTAAGATTGATCATAGCGATCCGAAAAATCCTGTTGTAACGGATGAGGTCATTTATATGACTGCGGATGAGGAAGACAATTTCCATGTGGCGCAGGCAAACGAAAAGCTGGATGCAGAGGGACATTTTGTCCGCAATTCCGTATCCGGCCGTTACCGCGAAGAGACGCAGGAATACGATAAGAATATGTTTGATTATATGGATGTATCGCCGAAGATGGTGTTTTCCGTTGCGACTGCCTTGATTCCGTTCCTTCAGAACGATGATGCGAACCGTGCGCTGATGGGATCAAACATGCAGCGTCAGGCGGTTCCGCTTCTTACCACGGAAGCTCCGGTTGTCGGTACAGGTATGGAGACCAAGGCGGCGGTTGACTCCGGTGTATGCGTGGTTGCAAAGGCCGCGGGTACTGTTTTAAGCTCTGAATCTAACCGTGTGGTTATTAAAGAAGATGACGGAAACAGAAGAGAATATATCTTGACGAAGTTCTCCCGAAGCAACCAGTCAAACTGCTATAATCAAAGACCGATCGTGTTTAAAGGCCAGCATGTAGAGATGGGCGAGGTTATCGCGGATGGACCGTCTACTTCAAATGGAGAGCTTGCGCTGGGCAAGAACCCTCTGATCGGCTTTATGACTTGGGAGGGCTACAACTATGAAGACGCAGTTTTGTTAAGTGAAAGACTGGTAGAATATGATGTATACACCTCTGTTCACATTGAGGAATACGAAGTGGAATCCCGGGATACCAAGCTCGGACCGGAGGAGATTACCCGGGATGTACCGGGAGTCGGCGATGATGCGCTGAAAGATCTGGATGAGAGAGGCATTATCCGCGTAGGAGCTGAGGTTCGGGCCGGAGATATCCTTGTAGGCAAGGTTACGCCGAAGGGAGAGACAGAGCTTACCGCAGAGGAGCGTCTGCTTCGCGCGATTTTCGGGGAAAAAGCCAGAGAGGTAAGGGATACCTCCTTAAAGGTGCCGCACGGCGCATATGGTATTGTAGTGGACGCAAAGGTGTTTATGCGTGAAAACGGCGATGAATTATCTCCGGGAGTAAATGAATCTGTGCGCATTTATATTGCACAGAAGAGAAAAATTTCCGTTGGTGATAAGATGGCAGGACGCCATGGTAATAAGGGTGTGGTTTCCCGCGTGCTTCCGGTGGAGGATATGCCGTTCCTTCCAAACGGGCGCCCGCTGGATATTGTTTTAAATCCGCTCGGCGTACCTTCCCGAATGAATATCGGTCAGGTCCTTGAGATCCATTTAAGCCTTGCCGCAAAGGCGTTAGGCTTTAATATCGAGACTCCGGTATTCGACGGAGCAAAGGAAATTGATATTCAGGATACTCTGGAGCTGGCAAACGATTATGTGAATCTGCCGTTTGATGCAGAGGAAGCAGGGGACGGAAAAGAAAACTTCTATGATAAATACAAGGATACGCTGAATGAAGAGGTAATGAATTACCTGTCAGAGAACCGGGATCACAGAGAAGTGTGGAAGGGTGTTCCGATTTCCCGGGACGGAAAGGTTCAGCTTCGTGACGGCAGAACCGGAGAGTATTTTGATGGAAGAGTTACGATCGGACACATGCACTATCTGAAGCTGCATCATCTGGTCGACGACAAGATCCATGCGCGCTCTACCGGACCGTATTCTCTGGTAACCCAGCAGCCTCTGGGTGGAAAAGCCCAATTTGGCGGTCAGCGTTTCGGAGAAATGGAAGTTTGGGCACTCGAGGCATACGGCGCGGCGTATACGCTGCAGGAAATCCTGACTGTAAAGTCCGATGATGTTGTAGGCCGTGTGAAGACATACGAGGCGATCATTAAGGGAGATAACATCCCGGAGCCGGGCGTTCCCGAATCCTTCAAGGTTCTGTTGAAGGAGCTTCAGTCTCTTGGTCTGGATGTCAAAGTGCTTGACGAAGAGAGAAATGAAGTAGAACTGATTGAGACTAGTGAATATGGCAATACCGATATCAATGCGATCATTGGCAATGACAAGGATTTTGCTTTTGAGAACAATGAATCCTTCGAACAGCATGGATTTACCCGTCAGGAATTCGACGCTGAGAATGAAGAACTGATCAATGTTGAGGACGACGAGGCTGATGAGGTTGATCTGGACGAAGATGACGACTTTTATGATGATGATAATGCCGATTTCGATGAAGAATAATTAGGAAGGGAGTGCCATAAATGCCAGAAAATAATAACGTTGATGCAACTCAGGCAATGCAGTTTGATGCGATCCAGATCGGATTGGCGTCTCCTGAGAAGATCCGGGAATGGTCCCACGGCGAAGTAAAGAAGCCGGAGACGATCAATTACAGAACATTAAAGCCGGAAAAAGACGGTCTTTTCTGTGAAAAAATCTTTGGGCCCACCAAGGACTGGGAATGTCATTGTGGAAAATATAAGAAGATCCGCTATAAGGGCGTTGTCTGCGACCGCTGTGGTGTAGAGATTACAAAGTCAAGCGTGCGAAGAGAACGCATGGGACATATCGAGCTGGCCGCTCCGGTTTCCCACATCTGGTACTTCAAGGGTATCCCATCCCGCATGGGACTGCTTCTTGACTTATCTCCGCGCATATTGGAGAGAGTGCTGTATTTCGCATCCTATATTGTATTGGATGCCGGAGACACTTCTCTTGCGTATAAGCAGGTGCTGTCAGAGGCGGAATATCAGGAAGCCAGAGAGCAGTACGGCAGCGCCTTCCGTGTAGGAATGGGTGCAGAAGCGATCCGTGAATTGCTGGAAGCGATTGATCTGGAAAAGGATGCTGAGAATTTAAAGACCGAGCTTGAAAATGCAACCGGTCAGAAGAGAGCAAGAATCATCAAGAGACTCGAAGTGGTTGAGGCCTTTCGGGAATCCGGAAACAAACCGGAATGGATGATCATGACCGTTATTCCGGTCATTCCGCCGGATCTGCGTCCTATGGTTCAGTTGGACGGCGGACGTTTTGCGACATCTGACTTAAATGATTTATACCGTAGAATCA
>CAYROM010000073.1:0-4924 GCA_964425905.1 uncultured Lachnobacterium sp.
AGGCGGATTAGGCGCTAAAAAAAGACATAATAGAACATTAAAGTTGGCAAAGGGATATAGAGGCGCAAGATCTAAGCAGTACAGAATAGCAAAGCAGTCCGTTATGAGAGCCTTAGCAAGTTCTTACGCAGGACGTAAAGAGAAGAAGAGACAGTTCCGTCAGCTGTGGATTGCCCGCATCAATGCAGCGGCACGTCTTAACGGGCTTAATTACAGCCAGTTTATGCATGGGTTAAAGCTTGCAGGAGCAGATTTAAACCGCAAAGTATTAGCGGATATCGCCGTTACGGATGCGGAAGGTTTTACAAAGCTGGCTGATCTTGCAAAGAGCAGGTTAAGCTAAGGATTTAAACTGATATCATGAAATGGGAAGGAGTTGTTGTTGCATGAAATGTATCATGGACGGCGGCTCCTTTTTGGCTTATAGAGATTGATTTCTATGGGAGAGAAGGCCTCCCGCGGGAGAAAAAGCCCTTCCATATATCGTGATTTTTGAGGAGAAAAATATGAAACTAAAATTGGATAAACCCCTTGTTGTAAAACAGGCGGTCTGCGCAAAGAGGGGATGGAATTTTGCTGTTGAGATATTGATCGGTATTGCGGTCTTTATTGTTGCTTCGATCGGCATCGCGATTATTCAGATTCCGGCAATTTTTGCCGCGCTGTTTATGAACGAGAACTATATACGGGGAATCCGGGAGGGCAATGTTGAGCTGGCGACTTTGGCCTATGCAGATGCGGTATCCTCGGAGAGCATGATCATCGTTATGCTTTTTGCGGACGCAGTCATGATCCTGATCGTGTGGGGATTCTGTCGGCTGTTTGAGAAGAGAAAGATGCAAACCCTCGGCTTTGTGAAAAAGGGCTTTGCGAGGGAATATGGAATCGGTCTTGCCGTAGGACTTGCCGTATTTTCAGCAGCGGTGCTTTTTGCCGTTCTTACGGGAGCTATGGATATTACCGGTGTGGCCGTGAGCTCGGGCAGGGAAATAGGGATACTCGTTCTGCTTGCCCTTGGATATATGATACAGGGGATGGCGGAGGAGGTATTGTGCCGCGGGTACCTGATGGTATCGGCTGCCCGCAGGTCTCCGATGTGGGCGGCAATTCTTATCAATTCCCTGTTTTTTGCCGCGCTTCATCTGGGGAATGCGGGGATTGCGCCCCTTGCGTTTGTCAATCTGTTTTTATTCGGCGTTTTTGCGTCTCTTTATTTTATCCGAAGAGGAAATATCTGGGGGATCGGCGCTTTTCATTCCGTGTGGAATTTTGCACAGGGATGCATTTACGGAATACAGGTCAGCGGTATGAGCAAGACAACGACAATATTTGGTTCGTCGCTGGCGGAGGGAAAGGAATTCTTAAACGGAGGCTCGTTTGGATTGGAGGGCGGTATCTGCGTCACGGTCGTTCTGGCTGCAGGAATCATCGTCCTGTACCTGATGAAACAGAAAGAAGAGCATATGTGTCAGCACCCGGTTAAAATGGTATTGTTCGACCTTGACGGAACATTGCTTCCGATGGATCAGGAGGCGTTTACAGGCGCGTATTTCCAAATGCTGGCAAATAGGCTTTCTCCGCTGGGATATGAGCAAAAGCCGTTATTTGACGGCATCTGGAAAGGGGTTGGAGCAATGGTCTTAAACGACGGAAGCTGCACGAACGAGGAACGGTTCTGGAAGACCTTTGCGGGTATATTCGGGGAGAGAGTTTACAAGGATATACCGGTTTTTGAGGAATTCTATAAGAATGAGTTCAATCAGGCGGCCTCTGTCTGCGGGAAAAATCCGCTCTCCTCAAAGTCGGTCAGGCAGATAAAGGAGATGGGGCTTCGGGTGGCTTTGGCGACCAATCCGATCTTTCCGGCGATTGCGACCGAAAACAGGATCCGCTGGGCAGGGCTTCGCCCGGAGGACTTTGCATTTATTTCCACCTATGAGAGCAGCCGCTACTGCAAGCCCAATCCAAAGTATTATTCGGAAATTTTAAGACAGCTGAAGGTTGCGGCGGAGGACTGCCTGATGGTTGGAAACGACGTGTCCGAGGATATGGCTGCAAGGGAGCTTGGCATGAGGGTGTTCCTTCTGACGGACTGTTTGATCAATAAAGAAAATGCGGACATTGAACAGTATCCCCACGGCGGGTTTAAGGAGCTGATGCAGTACATGGGACAGATCATATGATCCGGGAAGGGAAAAACATATGAAAATTGTTAATGCAGGTAAGGCTTTTAGGGTTATTTTTATTCTTATATTTGTTGTTTTGCTTCTGTCCGGAATATATTATCAAACAATTAAAAGGCCTTCAGTAGTGCGTCCGAATTCGAAATTTGCAGGTGTTTGGGAACTTCAAAACTATGTGGACGCGTCAGGGAATCAAGGGATGTTCTATACCATGTATAATAAGGGAGATGGAACTCTGATTGTTATAGATGGAGGCTGGGCGGAGAACGAACAGCAGGTTCGCGATGTGATCTATTCTTATGGGAATCATGTAACTGCGTGGTTTATTACGCATTATCACAACGATCATGTGGATGCATTTAACAGTATATTTGCAGATCCCCAGGGAATGGTTATCGATCGGGTTTATGATTCGCCGATAGATTATGAGTATTATTTATCGGTTGCCCAGTGGTGGGATTTTCCGGACTCTTTTACCAGATATCTGGAATTAACGGAGGATGCCGGCAATGTTACTCATTTATATAAGGATGAGGAATTAGAAATAGACGGATTGAATATCTATGTCTTTAATTCGTATTTTGAAGATCTTATTGGGTATGGGGATGTGCCTAATAATGCATCGCTGGTGTTTAAAGTGACAGGTCAGGAGGATAGTATACTGTTTTGTGCTGACGCACATACGGATTTGCTGGGAGATGCCCTGATCGCAGAGTATGGTGATAGACTGCAGGCAAAATATGTTCAGACCGGACATCATGGAAATAATTCGTTTCCGGACTATTTTTATGATACTGTCCAGCCTGAAATTGCTATATTCGACGGACCTGAGTGGCTTATGACAGGAGAAAATTACACGGCGAAGGATTTGGCAGCATATTTCGAGGCGAATGATGTGGAGGTGTTTTCCTATATGACGGCGCCGAATATATTTGAGTTTAAATAAGTGTTTGCCGCCTGTATTCCTTGGGCGGCATTCCCTTTTTTCTGTGAAAGGTCTTTGAAAAATACAGACTGTTGTCAAAACCCACGGAGTTTGCGATGGCTGTCACCGAAAGACCGGTATTCTTTAACAGATAGCAGGACTGCCTGATCCTGAAGCCGGTCAGATATTCCTTCGGGGAAACGCCAAGCACGCTCTCAAAGGAACGGAACAGGTGGCTTCTGCTTAAGCCTACATACTCGGCAATATCTTCTACGGTGATCGGGTAGGAGTAGTTGGCGGTGATATACTCAATTCCCTTTTGCACATAGCTGTTGGCGGTGTTTTGAGAGGTATCCTTTTTGGCTCCGTGCATGAATATTGCCAGCATTGTGTAGAGTCTGCCGGTCATTTCAACCGCATGCTCAAATCCGTTTCCGCGTGCGTCATAAATATGCAGGATCTGCCTTTTCACATCTTCGCCGTAGGGAACATGAAAAAGACATGGCTCCGTTCTGGAAAAGTCGGCTGCATGCAGGATGGTTGCCGCGTCGCTTCCGGTAAAGCCGACCCATGCATACTCCCAGGGATCTGCGGAGTCTGCCTGATAGATCACCTCCACGTTTGGATAGACCAGGAAGCAGTCGCCGGCGGTCAGAAAATAGGTGTTGCCGTTCACTTGATAGGAGCCTTTTCCGCTTATGATATAATGGATCAGATAATGATCCCGGACGCCGGGGCCCCATTGATAGAGGGGATCGCATTTCTGAAAACCGACATTATACACGGAGAGGGAGACCAGTTCCTTTTCCTTTACCTTGTAAGAGTTTTTATAATTAGACATATTTTTATCAATCCTCCGGAAAAATAATACAACATTTTTACATATTCTGTCCACATTTTTTGCTATACAAAACAGGACTTTTGAGCTAGAATAATAGTAAAGATTTTGGAGCAGCAAAATTAAATATTTGCAGGAAAAGGAGAAGAGATTATGGCAATTTTAGTTACGGGTGGAGCAGGCTACATCGGAAGTCATACCTGTGTAGAACTTTTGGATGCCGGATATGAGGTCGTTGTATTGGATAATCTGGCGAATTCCTCGGAGAAGTCTTTAGACAGGGTGAAGGCGCTGACGGGAAAAGAAGTAAAATTTTATAAGGGGGATATTCTCGACAGGGATATCCTGAATGAGATCTTTGCAAAGGAAAAGATCGATAGCTGTATTCATTTTGCAGGGCTTAAGGCGGTGGGAGAATCCGTTGCAAAGCCGTGGGAGTACTACAACAACAATATTGCGGGAACACTTACTCTGGTGGATGTGATGAGAAAGAATAACTGCAAGAATATTATTTTTTCCTCCTCTGCTACCGTGTACGGAGATCCGGCGCAGATCCCGATCACCGAGGAGTGTCCGAAGGGACAATGTACCAATCCGTATGGCTGGACAAAATCCATGTTAGAGCAGATTTTAATGGATATCCAGAAGGCGGACGACGAGTGGAACGTAATTCTGCTCCGCTACTTCAATCCGATCGGAGCGCATCAGAGCGGAACTATGGGCGAGAATCCAAACGGAATCCCGAACAATCTGATGCCATACATAACCCAGGTTGCGGTAGGAAAGCTGGAGCAGCTCGGTGTGTTCGGAGACGATTACGATACTCCGGACGGAACCGGCGTGCGCGATTATATTCATGTTGTGGATCTTGCGGTCGGCCATGTAAAAGCTCTCAAAAAGATTGAGGAGAAGGCAGGGCTTTGCATCTACAATCTCGGAACGGGACACGGATACAGCGTGCTGGATATCGTAAAGAAT
>CAYROM010000074.1:0-4712 GCA_964425905.1 uncultured Lachnobacterium sp.
TATGGATACGCTGGTGGCGCTGGGATCAACGGCGGCGTTTGTGTACAGTACCTATGCGCTGTTTGCGATGACGGACGCGCAGATGAGGGGAGATTCCATGCTCGTTATGGAGTATATGGAAGAATTCTATTTTGAGTCGGCGGCAATGATCCTGACGTTGATCACAGTCGGAAAAATGCTGGAAGCGCATTCCAAGGGAAAAACAACGGATGCGCTAAAGAGCCTGATGAAGCTTGCCCCGAAGACGGCAAACATCCTTCGCGACGGCGAGGAAGTGACCGTTCCCATTGATGAGGTGCAAAAAGGAGATATTTTTGTGGTGCGCCCGGGGGAGAATGTTCCTGTGGACGGAGTTGTTGTGGAGGGAAGCAGCGCGGTGAACGAATCGGCGCTTACCGGGGAGAGTATTCCGGTGGACAAGGCTGTCGGAGATAAGGTGTCTGCTGCCACGACCAATCAATCCGGCTTCCTCCGCTGTGAGGCGACCCGCGTCGGAGAGGATACTACGCTTTCACAGATCATTCAGATGGTATCGGACGCGGCGGCGACAAAAGCTCCGATCGCGAAAATTGCCGATAAGGTGTCGGGAGTATTTGTTCCCGCGGTCATTACGGTTGCGGCCATTACGATCATAGTATGGCTGTTTGCAGGGGAAGGCATAGGCTTTGCCCTTTCAAGAGGTATTGCCGTATTGGTGATCAGCTGTCCGTGCGCGCTTGGACTGGCGACCCCGGTGGCCATTATGGTGGGCAACGGAATGGGGGCAAGGAGCGGAATCCTGTTTAAAAATGCGGTATCCCTGGAGGAAACCGGAAAGATGCAGATCGTGGCTTTGGATAAGACAGGAACCATCACCAACGGGGAACCGGTGGTTACGGATATTCTGCCGGCAGACGGCAATGGGGCGGTCGGAGAAATTATGTCCGGTTTGGATATGCCGTCCCATAATCTTCTTGCCATGGCAGGGGCGTTGGAGGCAAAGAGTGAGCATCCTCTGGCAAAGGCTATTCTGGCAAGGACAAAAGAGGATGGCTTGCTGCTCAAGGAGGTAACGGATTTTAAAGCGCTTCCGGGCAATGGGCTGACGGCCTTGATTGAGGGAGAAAGGCTTTATGGAGGTAATTTAAAATTTATCCGCAAGCATGCTGTGCTGGATGAGGCGGTGGAAGCACAGGCAGAACAGCTTGCTATGGCAGGGAAGACGCCGCTGTTCTTTACAAGGGAAGACCGGTTTCTTGGGATCATTGCAGTTGCAGATACGATTAAGGAGGACAGCCCCCGGGCGATCAGGGAGCTTCAGAATATGGGTATCCATGTTGTGATGCTGACCGGGGATAACGAGCAGACCGCCAAGGCAATCGGAGCGGAGGCCGGTGTGGACGAGGTGATCGCCGGGGTGCTGCCAGATGGAAAGGAGCAGGTGATCCGCAGCCTTAAGCAAAAGGGAAAAGTAGCGATGGTCGGGGATGGTATCAACGATGCTCCGGCGCTTATCCGGGCGGATATGGGAATTGCAATCGGGGCAGGAACCGACGTGGCGATCGAGGCAGCGGATATCGTGCTTATGAAGAGCAGACTCACCGACGTATCCGCGGCAATCCGCTTAAGCCGCGCAACACTCCGAAACATCCACGAGAACCTGTTTTGGGCATTTTTCTACAATGTGATAGGGATTCCGCTGGCGGCAGGCGTGTGGTATCCGATACTCGGATGGAAGTTAAATCCGATGTTTGCGGCGGCGGCAATGAGCTTATCAAGCTTTTGTGTAGTTACCAATGCATTGCGTCTGAACCTGTTTAAGGTGCGTAATGCATCCCGCGACAAAAAAATCAAACAGAAAGGAGAGGGCAAATCGATGGAAAAGACGCTGCATATTGGGGGAATGATGTGCGGACATTGTGAAGCAAGGGTTAAGAAGGCATTGGAGGCGCTTCCGGAAGTGGCTGAGGCATTAGTGAGCCATGAGAAGGGAACTGCCGTTGTTACGCTGACCGGAACCGTTGCAGACGATGTTTTAAAGAAAGCGGTTGAGGATCAGGATTACAGCGTGACCTCGATCGGCTGATTGTAAGATTTTTCAAAAACAATCATAACCCCCGCAATACTTCATATAATGTAAAAACAAGTATTGCAGGGGTTTTTTCATGAAAAAATATATTGAAGAACGAGCGATCGAAATTGCCAATTATATTATTGAAAGTAATGCTACCGTAAGACAAACGGCAAAGCAGTTCGGGATTTCCAAATCCACCGTACATAAAGACGTTACGGAACGTCTCATGCAAGTGAATCCTACGCTGGCAAGGGAAGCGAGGAAGGTATTGGATGTCAACAAGGCGGAGCGCCATATCAGGGGAGGCCTTGCAACCCGCGAAAAATACCAGAGCCAGAAAAATCAATCGTAATCAGAAGAAGATATGGCAAAATAATGCGGAATGAACTAAAATAAAATCAGTTACCTATAAGGCGCATGGAAACAGGATTTGTGCAGAGGAACACAGGAGGAAAAATTATGTCGATTACAAGCATGGTAATCCGGCATTGGTTCGGAAAAAGTGACGCAGAGCGGGATGCCGGACTGACGACACCGGAGGACGTGAAGCGCTATGATGACATTTTGTATGGTACTTCAAAAAAATGGCAGATGTTGGATGTGTACCGCCCCAAGGCTGCTGAAGAAAACGGGGAGCTGAAAAAACTTCCGGTTATTGTCAGCGTGCATGGAGGCGGCTGGATGTATGGCAATAAGGGAGTCTATCAATGGTATTGCATGAGTCTGGCACAGCGGGGATTTGCGGTGATCAACTTCACATACCGGCTGGCACCGGAGTACAAATTTCCGGCGGGGCCGGAGGATACGAATAGCGTTTTCGGCTGGGTACTGGAGCACGGGGAGGAGTACGGGTTTGATACGGAACATATCTTTGCGGTGGGGGATTCTGCAGGCGGGCATATGTTGTGTATATATTCTGCCATTTGTTCGAACCCGGAGTATGCGGCAAAGTTTCCGTTTGAAGTACCGCAGACGGAGCGGGGAGCGTTTGTGCCGACGGCGGTCGGCCTGAACTGCGGCGTATACCATATCGATATGGAACCCTCCGGAGATCCGAATACGTTGAGATTGATGAGGGGGCTGTTGAGGAAAAGGGGTTCCGCAGAGGAAACGGATATGATCAATCCGCTTCCGTATATTACCGCTGGATTTCCGCCTGCATATATCATGACCGCAAATCGGGATCAGACCGTTGATCCGGTTCAGGCTAAGATGCTTGAGACAGGGCTCCGGGAGCAGCATGTGGTTTATCTGAAAAAAGTATATGGTACGGAGGAAAAACCGTTAGATCATGTGTTTCATTGCAATGTCCGAATGGAAGAGGGGATAAAATGCAATGATGATGAATGTGCGTTTTTCCGCCAATTTTTATAGAGGGCCGGGATGCCGAAAGGGATGTTTACACAATCGCATTTTGTGTGAGGATTTTGCTTGCGCTAAGCGCAGGGGTATTTTATAATGACAGGAGATAAAGGTGTGGCGCTGCTGCGCCGCCAGAATATACAGGAGGAAAAGGGATGGAACAGCAAAAAGTTATTGTCATTGATTTCGGCGGTCAGTACAATCAGCTGGTTGCACGGCGCGTCCGGGAATGCAATGTATACTGTGAAATTTATTCCTATCGGACGGACATTGCACAGATCAAGGCAATGAATCCGAAGGGAATCATTCTGACGGGAGGACCAAACAGTTGTTATGAGCCGGATTCTCCGACTTATACGAGGGAACTTTTTGAATTGGGAATTCCGGTTTTGGGGTTGTGCTATGGAGCACAGCTTATGATGCATATCCTTGGCGGAAGAGTGGAAAAGGCACCGGTTCGTGAATACGGAAAGACGGAAGTGATGGTAGACACCTCCTCTCCGTTGTTTGGAAACGAGAAAAATGACAGCGCTGATCTGCCGGGCGGCAGAGAGGTTTTTCAGAAGGTGGCTGCGACTACCATCTGCTGGATGAGCCATTTTGATTATATCAGTCGGGTGGCTCCTGGATTTCGCACGGTAGCCCACACCGCAGGCTGTCCGGTTGCGGCGGCAGAGAATCCAGAGAAGGGATTGTATGCCATTCAGTTCCATCCGGAGGTTCTCCATACGCAGGAGGGGACAAAAATTCTCTCCAATTTCGTAAGAGGCGTCTGCGGCTGCGATGCTTCCTGGCGCATGGATTCCTTTGTGGAGAATTCCATCAGGGAGATCCGCCAAAAGGTGGGAGACGGAAAGGTGCTTCTTGCCCTGTCGGGAGGGGTGGATTCCTCCGTTGCGGCGGGACTTTTATCAAGAGCCATCGGAAAACAGCTTACCTGCGTGTTTGTTGACCACGGTCTTCTCCGTAAAAACGAGGGAGACGAGGTTGAAGCGGTATTCGGGCAAGGCGGGCAGTTTGACCTGAATTTTATCCGCGTCAATGCTCAGGAGAGATACTATAAAAAGCTTGCGGGCGTAACGGAGCCGGAGCAGAAGAGAAAGATCATCGGAGAGGAGTTTATCCGCGTTTTTGAGGAGGAAGCGAACAAAATCGGTGCTGTTGATTTTCTCGCCCAAGGAACCATCTACCCCGATGTTGTGGAGAGTGGTCTTGGCGGAGAGTCCGCTGTTATCAAGTCCCACCACAATGTGGGAGGCCTGCCGGATTTTGTGGATTTTAAGGAGATTATTGAGCC
>CAYROM010000075.1:0-4556 GCA_964425905.1 uncultured Lachnobacterium sp.
GGCATGGGTAGCTACGCAGCGGGCAGATACGTTGAATACGCCCGGCAGTCTCTCTCCTGCTACCTTATAAAGGTTCGGGATCATAAGAAGAAGACCCTGAGAAGCAGTATAGGTAGTTGTCAAAGCTCCTGCCGTCAGAGATCCGTGAACCGTACCTGCAGCGCCTGCCTCAGACTGCATCTCCGTAACCTGAACGGTCTGTCCGAAAATGTTCTTTCTTCCGGCAGTTGCCCACTCATCTGTCGCTTCTGCCATGACAGATGACGGTGTGATCGGGTAAATCGCTGCCACATCGGTAAATGCATAGGATGCATGTGCCGCGGCATGATTACCATCCATGGTTTTCATTGAACGTTTCATGATAATTCCTCCTAGTGTTATTATTTTAAAATGTTCAAAAAAATTGACAAAGACAACACAATGTCACTAATTTATAATATAGGCTGAATGTCCTAAAAAAACAAGTCTTTCGCCCACTTCTTTTTTGTATTTTTTTAGATACCTCATCGTCAACGCTCCGCATTCAGGTAAAGATTCTCAAATTCGGCGATACGGATCGGGCGGTTGCAAAGATAACCCTGTCCGTGGGAGAATCCGCAGTTCAGCAAAAACTGCTCCTGCTCCTCGTTCTCAATGCCCTCAAAGATGATATCCTTCTTTGCGATCCTTACGAGCTTTCCAATCTCCGCGATCAGATCCTTCCGTTGCCCGGTGATCCCTTTGCTGATGAAGCTTCTGTCCATCTTTACCACATCGGAAGGAATATCTGTAAGCACCGCCAACGACGAATATCCGGTTCCAAAATCGTCGATTGCCACACGGAAGCCCTTTTCCCTTAGCTGATTCAGGCAGTCCTTAAGCACCGACGCATTTTTCACCAGAACCCCCTCCGTGATCTCGATCTCAATATTTCTTGCCGGAACGTCATACTTGGAATAGATATTAAATAGCCGGGTCAGAAATTCCTTCCCGTCCCCGTCAAAATGCCTTCCCGAAAAGTTGGTCGACACGACGAGCGCAGGCTTATTCTGTTTGCTCCAGCGGCTCATGGTCTTGAGCAGTTCCTCAAAAATGTAAAAATCCAGTTCCGTCACATATCCAATGCTCTCAAGGGGCTCCAAAAACGCCCCGGGCGCCAGCACCTTGCCATCCGGCTTCTGCCATCTCGCCAGCGCCTCCGCGCCGTATATCCTCCGCTCCCCCAGAATGAATTTCGGCTGAAGATACATGCGGAAATCATCCCGGTACAGGGCTTCATGGAATTCTCCTATGATCTGCTGCTCATCCATCCGCTTTTTCCGCAGATCCGGGGTAAAAAATACAAGCTCCCGCTTGCGGTCCGTCTTTGCCACCTTCCAGGCAAGCATTGCATTCTCCACAGCGGTCTCAATATCTCCCCCCTCGGGATCGATCACGACCACCCCCGCGGATACCCCCATGCCGCTGTTGGAATACCGGTGGTTCTGCATATTCGCAAAACGCTGATGCTGCGCGGTAAGATGCTTCTCCAAAAGTTCAACGCTCTCATCCGCCACAAGCAGGGCAAAGAAATCGGAATACAGCCGGCAGCCCAGCCTGAAATACGGCTGGTTCGCCGCATCCGCAGCAAACATCTTAAGCGCCTTATCCCCCACCTGATATCCGTAATTGTCATTGACATAACCGAAATTGTTGACATCCAGATACTCAAGAGCATAGACCTTGTCCGCCTCGCGGTTTTGCAGAAGCTTGCGCCCCTGCTCCTTGAATCCTTCATAATTGTACAGATCGGTAAGCTGATCCCGCCGCTGCATATGAAGTATCTCCGCACGGCTCTCGTCCACACGGCACCTTAGCGTTACAAAAATGGAAATCACCCTCGTAAGTTCCCGCAAAAGATCCAGCTCGCTTTTCACCCACATTCGTTTCCGGTCGAGGGAGAAATAGTAAACCGCCCCCGTCCTTCCTCCGATATACTCATAAGTGCCGACCACTACTGTACATGGCAGTTCCTTTGATATCTCCGGCTTTTCCGCTCCCCGCTTAAGCATGTCCAGATCATATGCCGGAACCTTATTCAGGATAGCGATATCCCCCGTTTCATTTGCTTTAATTTTCAGGTTCATTTTAGGCAGAGGCATTTTATCATAAAATGTGTAGCGATCGCTATAATAATTTGTCAGCACGTCCCTCTGCTCCGACTCGTTTTCCACCAGAGCCACCAGCTCCAGATCAAAACGGATCGCAATCCGCTTCAGCAGCATGTTGAGGGATCCGTCAATACTTCTGGCATGCGTCATCAGCTCGAAGGCATAGGTTAGAAATTCCCGGTCCGACTGGCTTAAATCCATCCTTTTTTCCACGCGCCGGTCCTTGACCCTTATCGGGCCCACATCACCGCTCTCGGCAAGCCTTACGCCGGCCTTTCCGCCATTCTTTGCACGGTACATGGCATGATCCGCCTTCTCGAAGAGCGTTTCATAGCTGTCTCCGTCCTTACCGTATACCGCCAGTCCCACGCTGATCGAAATCCGCCTTTTTACCTCATTCCCCGTGTACTCCTTCTCCAATACGGCGCACAGGGATTGTGCCCTTTTGACCGCCCTCTCCTGCGTGGCGTTTTTCATAAATACAAGAAATTCATCTCCCCCCACCCGGGCGACCACGTCATCCGGCTGGAAGTGTTCTCTGATGATGGCTGCAATGTCCATAATCACCGTGTCCCCATAGGTATGGCCAAAGGTATCGTTGATTCCCTTAAAGTTATCCACATCTATGATGAACATGACGTGAGTCATATCCGGATACTCGTCAATGATCCTCTGTACCTCCTTTTGCGTTTCCGCCTTGTTGAGCAGCTTTGTCAGCGGATCCTTCCTCACCTCATCCTGCAGGATCTTATCCTTGTCGATGTTATAGGTCCTTCCGATAATGCGGATCACCCTGTCATCTTCATCCGCAATGCTCCGGTAAAAGGTTCGAAACCAGACATATTTCTGCCGGGAATGCTTCATGCCGACATTCATGCGGTAATCCACCTTTCCTGAGGAAACCTCCGCCATCGCTCCTCTTATCGCCTTCACCATCCCGTCCTGATCCATCGGATGTATCTGCTTTACCGCCTCCGAGAACGCAATGTATTCATCCTGCTTTCCCTGCTCGCCCTTCAATTCAAACAGCCGGGCAGAACACAGCACCCTTTCGCGCTCCACATCCATATCAAAGGGAATTTCCCTGGTAACCTCATCCAGAAGCTGATACTGCTCGTTCAAAAGCTTAAGCTCCATCTCCGTAGTCTTCTGCTTATGGATATCCCAGAAAACCATACTGACATACGGAACCGCATTTTTTCGTTCATACAGCGCACACTTCATCTGTACCCAATGCGGTTTTCTTCCCTGTAAGCATAGCCTAAGCTCATAGCCCGGCTTCTCCTTATTCCGGATTGCCTGCTCCACCGCCGCTTCAAACACAGCCCGATCCCGTTCATAGATAATCCGATCCCAGTTGCCCGGCTGCACAAGCTCCTCCCGTTTACATTCCGTCAGCCGGCAAAACGCATCATTTGCTTCCTCCACCGTCCACTCCCCGGCGCATTTTATGATTGCCATCGGCAGCTTCAAATTTGTGATCACTTCTTCGTTTTTCATACTTGCCCCATTAATCGTTATTTTGCATACATTTTACCATGCGCGTTCCGCACATGGCAGATGGTACTGATGCGCATTCGCGCGGTATAATACCTGTCGGTATTTTACCATGCGCGTTCCGCACACGGCAGATGGTACTGATGCGCACTTCGGTGCTTCGGCAAAAGCCCCGAAAAACCTCCGGTTTTCCGGGCTCGCGGGCGCGTTCGCATTCGATATTACCATCCGGCGGATGCATGCATCGCCTGTTGATATATCCGTATGCTCACTTTTGCCTTCGCGAACATTATACCATCTCTTCTTTACAACTGCAAACGACTTGAAAATCAAATGTTTTTATGTATAATGGAAATGATGTGTATAAACAGAAAAAATATAGGAAAACAGAGGTATTACAATGATACAGGCCAACAATGTAACATTACGGATCGGAAAGAAAGCCCTCTTTGAGGATGTGAACATCAAATTTACCGAGGGAAGCTGCTATGGACTGATCGGGGCAAACGGCGCCGGAAAATCCACCTTCTTAAAGATTTTATCCGGACAGATCGAGCCTACGAACGGTGATGTCTCCATCACACCGGGCCAGCGTTTATCCTTCCTTCAGCAGGATCACTTTAAATACGACGAATTTACGGTGCTTGACACCGTGATCATGGGCAATAAGAAACTGTATGATATCATGAAGGAAAAGGACGCCATCTACATGAAGGAGGATTTTACCGATGAGGACGGAATCCGCGCCAGCGAGCTGGAGGCGGAATTTGCCGATATGGACGGCTGGAATGCGGAATCCGACGCCGCCACCCTTTTGAACGGGCTCGGAATCCCCACGGAGGAGCATTACACCCTCATGGCAGACATGCCGGGCGCACAAAAGGTAAAGGTGCTTCTTGCCCAGGCGCTTTTCGGCAATCCCGATATTCT
>CAYROM010000076.1:0-4429 GCA_964425905.1 uncultured Lachnobacterium sp.
AGGTTGACCGTTCCTCAGCTTATGCAGCCCGCTATGTGGCAAAGAATATTGTTGCAGCGGGACTTGCGGATAAATGTGAGATCCAAATTTCTTATGCCATCGGCGTGGCGCAGCCGACCTCTATTATGATAGATACTTTTGGAACCGGAAAGATTTCCGATGAGAAGCTAGTTGAGATCGTCAGGGATAATTTTGATCTTCGTCCGGCGGGAATTATCAGAATGCTTGATCTGCGCAGACCGATATATCGCGGAACTGCGGCGTATGGCCATTTTGGACGTACCGATCTTGATCTCCCGTGGGAAGCGACTGACAAGGCGGAAGCATTAAAAAAGTATCTGTAATTTAAAATTTTTATGAAAAATTTAGAAAACAATTGTGTCGTGTGAGGAATGCACATGATATAATGGATGACAGATTATCCGCGGATAGTCTGTCATTTTTATTCACTTACAGCTTTAGGAACGCTTTTTGTAAAAAGCGGGAGCGGAAATTATGAAGATCAAGACAAAATTAATTATATCCTTTTGTATCATCATGTTTGTTCCGATCCTTTTATCTTCCATTGCCCTATGGAGCTTTGGGCGGATCGAATTAAAGGCGATCGCCCAGAATTACGGGATTTCGGACGCGGATACGCTTAATCTGACGAACTCTGTCCAGCTTCTTGACAGGTATACGATGATGGAGTTTGAGGAACTTTGCGGGATGGCAGAGACGAATCCGGATGTTTTTTCAGACATAACCTACTTAAGTGAGATCAATAAGCTGTTGAATGAGAAGGCGTCCTATCTTGTTGTCAGAAAAGACGGCGTTATCCTTTTTACCGGAAATACGGAAAACATGGCGCTGGTGGATGAACTGCCCGATTACGGGATGCCGGATTCCGATGCGGGCATCGGAACCTTTGTGGACAGCCGCAAACAGGTATTGATCAAACAATTGGACTTTTTATTTTCCGACGGCGGGGAAGGGAGCGCGTTTATCATTACTTCCACGGAGGAGATGGTTCCGGAAGTGAAAAAACTGATCCTTGAGCTGATAGGAGCGGTGATTGTTATTCTTATATTTACGGCGGCAACGCTGATCATCTGGATATACCGGAGCATGCTTACGCCGATCAAGCAGCTTCAGATTGCGGCGGAGAATATCAAGGAAGGAAATCTGGATTTTTCTATTGATATAGACGGGGAGGATGAGATAGGGGAGCTGGGCGCAAGCTTTGAGGCGATGCGCGTGCGGTTAAAGGATAATGCGGAGGAGAAGCTGAGCGATGAAAAGGAGAACCGCGCCCTCATCAGCAATATTGCCCATGATCTGAAAACTCCGATCACAGCGGTAAAGGGTTACGCGGAGGGGATCATCGACGGCGTTGCAAACACGCCGGAGAAGGTGGACAAGTATGTCCGCACGATTTACAACAAGGCGAATGAGATGGATACCCTGATAAATGAACTGACGCTGTATTCGAAGATTGACACAAACCGTATTCCATACAATTTTGCAAAGATCAATGTCTCGGATTATTTTCAGGATTGTATCGAAGAAATCGGATTGGATCTGGAATCAAAAGGAATTGGCTTGGCATATTACAATTATGTGGATCAGGACGTCATTATCATTGCAGACCCTGAACAGCTTCGGAGGGTGATCAACAACATTATCAGCAATTCTGTAAAATATATGAACAAGACGAAGGGCTTTATCAATATCCGTATCAAGGATGTTGGTGATTTTATTCAGGTAGAGCTGGAGGACAATGGGCGCGGGATTGCCCAGCGGGATCTTCCGTATATCTTTGATCGTTTTTACAGAACGGATGCCTCCCGGAATTCCGCTACCGGCGGAAGCGGCATAGGACTTTCCATCGTAAAGAAGATCGTGGAGGATCATGGCGGAAAGATCTGGGCGACCAGCAAGGAGGATACCGGGACGACGATGTATTTTGTGATACGCAAATATGAGGAGGTATATAATGAGTAGAATACTGATCGTAGAGGACGAAGTAGATATTGCGGATTTGGAGAAGGACTATCTGGAACTGAGCGGATTTGAGGTGGAGATTGCCACGGACGGCGCAAAGGGGCTTCAGCGTGCGCTGACGGAGGAATTCGATCTGTTTATTTTGGATCTGATGCTGCCGGGAATGGATGGTTTTGATATCTGCAAGGAGATCCGGGAGAAGAAAAATACACCGATTCTTATGGTATCTGCAAAAAAGGATGATATCGATAAGATCCGCGGGTTGGGATTAGGGGCGGACGACTATGTGACGAAACCGTTTTCGCCGAGTGAGCTGGTTGCCCGCGTCAAGGCTCACCTTGCACGCTATGAGCGCTTGATTGGAAGCAACGTAGCGGAGAACGATACGGTAGAAATCAGGGGAATCCGCATTGACAAGACGGCGCGCCGTGTCTGGGTCAACGGAGAGGAAAAACAGTTTACCACGAAGGAGTTTGATCTTTTGACCTTCCTTGCGGAAAATCCGAACCATGTATTTACGAAGGAAGAGCTGTTCCAGAGGGTCTGGGACATGGAGTCTATCGGTGATATTGCAACCGTGACGGTCCATATAAAAAAACTGCGGGAAAAAATTGAAATGAATACCGCAAAGCCCCAGTACATTGAGACTATATGGGGAGTTGGATACCGGTTTAAGATGTAAAGGAAAATGCTATGAAATTACCTTATGGTAGAAGCTGCAAAGCAGGCAGATAAGCAGAAGTTTCAGACTCCTGCTTTTGTCGGCAACGCAAAACCCCTCCATCGAAGTGAAGGGGTTGCATAAAAATCTGTCTTATTCAATGCCCTATAGGCGCTGCTTAAGAGAATAATCTCTGTATTGAGATTATAGTTTATTATAAAATGAACAATTCTTTCATACGGCTGAAGTGAAAAGTTTTGCTTGCAAAATAGAACTGTGTAAGGTATGATGATTTTGTTATATGACTGACGGAACCGTGGAGCATACCACATGAAGTATAACAATGAATGATAGCCGACCGTCTGGGCTTAAGAGTCCAGCGGTTTGGCTTTTTTTATTTCATAGGAAATACTCTGTTACGCTAAAGTGTGCGGATTTCCTAATGAGATAAAAGCCTCCGGCGGGAAGCGCACTCGCATGATGGAAAAAGTCCGCTTTGTTCTTTTGGGAGGCGCCATTTTCTTATGAAAAAAACCGCAATAGGAACTCTTGACAAAAAACTAAAGTTAGAATATCCTATCGTTAATTAGGGAAAACTAACTAAAAGCTTATCACCAGGAGGAAGAACAATGAAGAATGAATGGAGAGATTTCCGGGGTGGTGCCTGGGAAACAGAAGTTAATGTAAGAGATTTTATCCAGAAGAACTATCATCCTTATGATGGAGACGGTTCTTTTCTTGAGGGGCCGACTCAGGATACCACGGATCTGTGGGATCAGGTGCTGGAGCTTTCAAAGCAGGAGCGTGAGGCCGGCGGAGTGCTGGATATGGACACGAAGATTATTTCGACCATTACGTCCCACGGACCCGGATATTTGAATAAAGATAAGGAGAAGATCGTCGGATTTCAGACGGATAAGCCTTTTAAGCGTGCATTGCAGCCCTACGGCGGAATCCGTATGGCAATGAAGGCATGCGAGGATAACGGGTATCAGGTGGATCCTGAGGTTGTAGAATATTTTACCACACACCGTAAAACACATAATGCAGGCGTATTTGATGCATACACACCGGAGATGCGCGCGTGCAGAAGCTCCCATATCATTACAGGACTTCCGGATGCTTACGGACGCGGACGTATCATAGGTGATTACAGAAGACCGGCGCTTTACGGAGTAGACCGCTTGATCGAGGACAAAAAGGAACAGCTGAATACCACTCGTACCATCATGTATTCGGATGTTATCCGTGAGAGGGAAGAGCTGTCCGAGCAGATTCGTGCGCTGGAAATGTTAAAGAAGCTGGCTGAGATCTACGGCCGTGATATCAGCCAACCGGCAAACAATGTGCTGGAAGCTGCGCAGGCAGTTTATTTCTCCTATCTGGCAGCAGTAAAGGAGCAGAACGGCGCGGCAATGAGTTTAGGCCGTACTTCTACGTTTTTGGATATTTATGCGGAACGCGATTTAAAAGAGGGCACATTTACCGAAAAAGAGATTCAGGAGATCATCGATCAGTTCGTTATGAAGCTGCGTCTCATCAAATTTGCAAGGACACCGGAATACAACAATATTTTTGCGGGCGATCCGACATGGGTAACCGAATCTATTGCTGGTATCGGTGTAGACGGAAGACATATGGTAACAAAGATGTCATACCGCTATCTGAATACGTTAAATAACATCGGAGCAGCCCCGGAGCCAAACATGACCGTACTTTGGTCGGTACAGCTTCCGGAAAACTTTAAAAAGTTCTGCGCGGAAACCTCCATCAAGCATTCTGCGA
>CAYROM010000077.1:0-4288 GCA_964425905.1 uncultured Lachnobacterium sp.
TAATCCAAAGGTATTCCTTATGGATGAGCCGTTATCCAACCTGGATGCAAAGCTTCGTGTACAGATGAGATCTGAGATCGCTTCTTTACATAACCGTTTAGGTGCAACCATCATCTACGTAACACACGATCAGACCGAGGCTATGACGCTTGGAACAAGAATCGTTGTATTAAAAGACGGTGTTATCATGCAGGTAGATTCTCCGCAGAAGTTATATAATGAGCCGAACAATCTGTTTGTAGCAGGCTTCATCGGATCTCCGCAGATGAACTTCGTTGACGCAGAGTGCGTTGTAGAGGGCAGCAAGGTTTCCTTAAAGTTTGACAATTATAATATCGCACTTCCGGAAGCTAAGGCTAAGAAGCTGATCGATGGCGGATATGCAGGAAAGACAGTTGTATTCGGTATCAGACCGGAAGATATCTCCGACGATGCTGATATTCTGGCTAAGTATGCTGACAGCATGATCGAGTCTGATGTAACCGGTTACGAGCTGCTTGGCGCGGAAGTATTATTATACTATACGGTTGCAGGTGCTAACATGACAGCAAGAGTTGATTCCGATACGACAGCACGTTATGGCGATCACGTCAAGCTTGCATTTGATCCGAACAAGATTCATGTATTCGATAAAGAAACTGAATTGACAATTACTAACTAGTCCGATAAAATTAAATAGTTGTAAATGGTTAAACCGGGTGTATAAGTATTTACACCCGGTTTTAAGCGTGGTAAGAGAAGGAAGAACGATGAGATCAAATCAGAGATTGCAGAGGGCATTGGAAGAAATGAAGGGAATCACAGGACTGGATTCTGTCCTGTACTCCGCTGGGGGGAGCGCGGTTGCATACACTATCGAACCGAAAAAGCGCTTAAATCAGTTTGTGCCGGAGTTCATGGAGAATGGCGCGGAGCAGATGGAGGCATACGGATTTCTGTGGTATAAGATCCGGGTGGAGGGCGAATTGGAGTATATTTTCGGACTGTACTCCGGAAGAAAAGAAGATACTGTCATAGGTCAGATGGCGGTGTGCCAGATCCGTAATCTTGCGGAGAACTTTGCGGAACAGTTTGACCGCAATAATTTTATGCAGAACATCCTTCTGGGAAATATGCTGACTGTGGATATCTATGCGAAATCCAAGAAGCTGCATATTGAACCGGCAAATCGTGTGGTTTTTGTGATCGATACGGGGAAGAAAAACAACGATATGGCGGTGGAACTTGTGAAGAATCTGTCGGATATGAGATCGAGGGATTTTGTCACGAGCGTGGACGAGCACAGTATTGTTTTGATCAAGGATGTATCCATGTATAAAGAGGATGCGATTCAGAATGAGCTTAAGAGCATTGCAAACCGCCTGGTTGATAATCTGCACATGGAGGCGATGATCAAAGTCCGGGTAGGCTATGGGAATGTGATAAAGCAGATACCTGAAATCGCCCAGTCCTATCAGGAGGCCCGGATGGCCCTTGAGGTCGGACGGGTGTTCTATGCGGAATACGATACGATCTCCTATGGAAATCTGGGAATCGGAAGATTGATCTATCAGCTTCCGATGAGTTTATGCGATATGTATATCAAGGAAATCTTTGGCGATGACATTCCGGATATTTTGGATGATGATGAGGCGATGTCCACGATCAATAAATTTTTTGAGAATAATTTGAATATTTCTGAGACGGCAAGACAATTATACGTACATAGGAATACACTTGTGTACCGTCTGGAAAGAATAGAGAAGGCGATCGGTCTTGATATTCGGACTTTTGACGACGCCATGACCTTCCGCATTGCGGTAATGGTTATCGCCCACGTCCGGGCGCAGAATGAAAAAGGAGTATAAGAGATGGCTAAGAAAGCGACGTATGATGAGAGCAGCATATCAATTCTGGAGGGGCTTGAAGCAGTCCGGAAGCGTCCCGGAATGTACATCGGAAGCGTTTCCAGAAAGGGCTTGAATCATTTGATATATGAGATCGTGGATAATTCCGTGGATGAACATCTTGCGGGAGAGTGTGATACGATCTGGGTTACCTTGGAAAAGGATGGCTCCTGTACGGTGGAGGATAACGGAAGGGGAATTCCCGTCGGAATGCATGCAAAGGGCGTCTCCGCCGCGCGCGTGGTCTTTTCCACCCTGCACGCAGGCGGTAAGTTTGATGATTCCGTATATAAGACCAGCGGCGGTCTGCATGGCGTAGGTTCCTCCGTGGTCAATGCACTTTCTACTTATCTCGACGTAGAGATCAGCCGGGACGGATATGTGCATCATGACCGTTACGAGCAGGGAAACCCCGTGGTAGAGCTTGAAGGCGGGCTTCTTCCAAAGCTTGGAAAAACGAAAAAGACCGGAACCAAGATCAATTTTCTGCCGGATCCGGAGATTTTTGAGAAAACCCGTTTTAAGGAGGATGAAGTCAAGAGCCGACTGCATGAAACCTCCTATCTGAACCCGAATCTGACCATTGTCTATGAGGACAAGCGGGGGGAGGAAGCGGAGCATATAACGTTCCATGAGCCGGACGGCATTGTGGGATTTGTCAAGGATCTGAACAAGAATCTGGAGGTGCTTCACGATGTGATCTACTTTAAGGGTGAGAGCGAAGGAATCACGGTGGAGGCCGCCGTTCAATATACAAATGAGTTTCATGAGAATATTTTAGGCTTTTGCAATAATATCTACAATTCCGAGGGCGGAACCCATATTACCGGATTTAAGACGATTTTTACCACCGTTATCAATTCCTATGCGAGGGAGCTTGGGATACTAAAGGAAAAGGACATGAATTTTACCGGGGCGGACGTAAGAAACGGTATGACCGCGGTCATCTCCATCAAGCATCCGGACCCGCGTTTCGAAGGACAGACCAAGACAAAACTGGATAATCAGGATGCTGCCCGCGTAACGTCAAAGGTTACCGGGGATGAGATCCAATTGTTTTTTGACAAGAATTTAGATACATTAAAAGCCGTTATTTCCTGTGCGGAGAAGGCGGCGAAGATCCGCAAGACGGAGGAGAAGGCGAAGACAAACCTTCTGACAAAGCAGAAATTTTCCTTTGATTCCAACGGCAAGCTTGCAAACTGCGAAAGCAGGGACTCCTCCAAATGTGAAATTTTTATCGTGGAGGGAGATTCCGCAGGCGGTTCCGCAAAGATGGCGAGAAACCGTATGTATCAGGCGATCATGCCGATCCGGGGAAAGATCTTAAATGTGGAGAAGGCGAGCATTGATAAGGTTTTGGCGAATGCGGAGATCAAGACGATGATCAATGCCTTTGGCTGCGGCTTTTCCGAGGGCTACGGCAATGACTTTGACATTACAAAGCTGCGCTATGACAAGATCATCATTATGGCGGATGCCGACGTGGATGGGGCGCACATCTCCACCCTGCTTTTGACGCTGTTCTACCGTTTTATGCCGGAGCTTATCTTCGAGGGGCATGTGTATGTAGCAATGCCGCCGTTATATAAGGCGATCCCGGCAAAGGGGGAGGAGGAGTACTTATATGATGATGCGGCGCTGGAGCGCTACCGCAGAACCCATAAGGGCAGCTTTACGCTTCAAAGATATAAGGGTCTTGGGGAGATGGATGCAGAGCAGCTTTGGGAGACAACCTTAAATCCGCAGACCCGCATGATGAAACGGATCGAGATCGAGGACGGACGGCTCGCCTCGGATGTGACGGCAATGCTGATGGGAACGGACGTCCCGCCGCGGAGGGCTTTTATCTACGAACACGCCCGGGATGCGGAGCTTGATGTCTAAAGAGGGATTAAGCGGATAGACCATGACGAAAAAAGCTACAAAATAGAAAAAGAGGAACAATTATGGATCAAACGATCATTCAGACCGAATATTCGGAATTGATGCAAAAATCATATATCGATTACGCCATGAGCGTAATCATTGCCCGTGCGCTGCCGGATGTGCGGGATGGATTAAAGCCGGTGCAAAGGCGGACGCTCTATGACATGTATGAGCTGGGAATCCGCTATGATAAGCCCTACCGCAAAAGCGCGCGTATTGTCGGCGATACCATGGGTAAATATCATCCCCACGGGGATTCTTCCATCTACGAAGCTCTGGTTGTGATGGCGCAGGATTTTAAGAAGGGGCTTCCCCTTGTAGACGGTCACGGAAATTTTGGCTCCATCGAGGGGGACGGCGCGGCTGCCATGCGCTATACGGAGGCGAGGCTTCAAAAGATCACGCAGGAGGCTTATCTGGCGGATCTGGATAAGGATGTGGTGGATTTTATACCGAACTTTGATGAGACGGAA
>CAYROM010000078.1:0-4058 GCA_964425905.1 uncultured Lachnobacterium sp.
ATGCAAAGGCGCATTTTGTCCTTGACCGTTTCCATATGCATAAATATATCATATTTGAAAAAAGGAGGAGTTCTTGGTATAATCAAAAAAAGTACAAAAGAGGTGTGAAAATGAAAAAATTTTTAAAAGAATTCAGGGAATTTATCAACAGGGGCAACGTCATGGATATGGCGGTTGGTATCATTATCGGCGGAGCCTTCACTACCATTGTTTCCTCTCTGGTGGACGATATTATCAACCCGGTGATCGGATTATTCGGTGGAATGAATTTTGATCAGCTGTATGTGAATCTGGCTGGGGAAGTGACGCTGTATTACGGGCGGTTTCTGACGAACGTGATCAATTTTATTATTATGGCGCTTGTGGTCTTTCTGATCGTGAAGGCCATGAATTCCGCAGCCAAAAGATTTTCCCACAAGGAAGAAAAGGCTCCAGATACAAAGGAATGCCCCTACTGCATCAGCAAAATCTCGATCAAGGCGACGCGCTGCCCGAATTGCACTTCCGTGCTGGAGGAAAAATAGCGCCGAAATAACAGTACCGGAAATCGGCGGATAATAAAAAATAGTTGAAAAACCCCCCGGATTATGTTATATTATCATTTGTTATGAGTTAGAATACTAGGAGGTGCGAATCGTGACCGTTTTAAAAACGATTTTAACAGTTGTATTTATTATCATCAGTCTTGTAATTACGATAATCATTCTAATGCAGGAGGGAAAATCCGCGGGGCTCGGGGCGATCAGCGGTGCGGCAGATACTTATTGGGGTAAGAATAAGGGCCGTTCCATGGAGGGAATGCTGGTAAAGATTACCCGGGTATGTGTGATCCTGTTTTTGGTTCTGGCGGTTGTGCTGAACCTGGGGATATGGTAGAATTCACAAAAGACTGTCGATAATAGATCGGCAGTCTTTTTTAGTTCATAGGAACTTTGTTCCTATGAGCTAAAAGCTTCCGGCAGGAGGCGCACTCGCATGACGGGAAAAAGTCAGCTTGTGATGACCATGCTCGGCGCGCAAAGCAAGTCCCCTTAAGACTGAGGGGCAGACCGGGAAAGGTTATATGTGAGAAGGAAGATATGAATAACGAAATTGATTTGTACGAGAAAAGAAAGAAAACAGTATATAAGTTTATCTGCGATGACCGCTATGTTCCGATGAAGATCAAGGAGCTTGCGATCATGCTTGAGGTGAAGAAGGAGGAACGCCCGCAGCTGGAGCGGATACTTCTTGAATTGCAGCAGGAGGGCAAGATCCTTCTTTCGAAAAGGGGGAAATATGCAAAGGCCGTGGAGCAGTATGTCACCGGGATATTTGCGGCGAATCCGAAGGGATTCGGATTTGTGACGGCGGAGGGGGAAACGGAGGATATTTTTATTCCTGCGGCGAAGGTGAACGGCGCAATGCATCAGGATATGGTTGCGATTGTAATTTCTCCCGTGGAAACCGGAAAAAGAAGGGAGGGCGCCGTTTTAAAGATTCTTGAGCGGGGGATGAAGCAGCTTGTCTGTACCTATGAGGAGAGCGGAAACTTTGGTTTTGCCATCCCGGACAATGTGAAATTCGGCAGGGATATTTTTATCCAGAAGGAGCGCTCTAAGGGCGCCGTAACCGGACATAAGGTCGTTGTGGAGATCACGGATTACGGTAAAGGCGAAAAGAACCCGGAGGGCAGGGTTGTAGAGATATTGGGGCATATCAACGATCCCGGAGTGGACATTCTTTCCATTGTCCGCGCGTATGAGCTTCCGGTAGAATTTTCCGAAAAGATCATGCATCAGGTTGAGAACGTATCCAAAGAGGTGAGCGAAGCGGATATGGCGGGGCGCATGGATCTGCGAGAATGGCAGATGGTGACGATTGACGGGGAGGACGCAAAGGACTTGGATGATGCCGTATCCCTGACGATGGAGGGGGAAAATTTCATCCTTGGCGTGCATATTGCGGATGTGGCAAATTATGTACAGGAGCATAGTGCGCTGGATGTGGAGGCGTTAAAAAGAGGAACGTCGGTCTATCTGGTGGACCGGGTGATCCCGATGCTCCCCCACGCGTTATCCAACGGAATCTGCTCTCTGAATCAGGGGGAGAACCGTCTGGCTTTAAGCTGCATCATGACGATAAATCCAAAGGGAGAGGTCATCGACCATCGGATTGCGGAAACGGTGATCCGGGTGGACCGCCGCATGAGCTACACAAATGTGAAAAAGATTCTGGTGGATGAGGATGCGTCCGTAATTGCGGAATATGAAGAGCTGGTGCCCATGTTCCGGCGCATGGAAGAGCTGGCGGGGCTTCTGCGCAAGAGAAGAATGAAAAGAGGATCTGTTGATTTTGACTTTCCGGAGACGAAGGTACTCCTCGATGAAAACGGAAAGCCTTTGGAGATTGCGCCATACGACCGGAATGCTGCGACAAGGATCATCGAGGATTTTATGCTGATCGCCAATGAGACGGTCGCACAGGACTATTACTGGCAGGAGATCCCCTTTGTGTACCGAACCCATGATAAGCCGGATAGTGAGAAAATCCATAAGCTTTCCACTTTTATCAATAATTTCGGATATACGATCCACATCGGACAGGATGAAGTGCATCCGAAGGAACTGCAAAAGCTTTTGGAAAAAATCGAGGGCAGCGGCGAGGAGACTTTGATCAGCCGTCTTGTGCTGCGCTCCATGAAGCAGGCCCGCTATACAACCTTTTGTACCGGACATTTTGGTCTGGCTGCTGATTTCTATTGTCATTTTACCTCTCCGATCCGGCGGTATCCGGATCTGCAGATTCATCGGATTATCAAGGAAAATCTGCGGGGCAGGATGAACGAAAACAGAAGAACCCATTATGAGGGAATCCTTAATGAGGTGGCAAAGCATTCCAGCGAGATGGAGCGGCGGGCGGAGGAAGCGGAGCGCGAGACCATTAAGCAGAAGAAAGTGGAATACATGGAACAGTATCTGGGGGAGGAGTTCGAGGGAGTGATCTCCGGTGTAATGGAATGGGGTTTTTTTGTGGAACTTCCCAATACCGTGGAGGGGCTTGTCCGCGTGACGGAGCTTTCGGACGATTTCTATCAGTTTAATGAGGATTCCTATGAGCTTGTAGGGGAAGCAACGGGAAAAAGATACAAGCTCGGACAGAAGGTCACCGTGCAGGTGCTTGCAGCCGACCGCCTCATGCGGACGATTGATTTTACACTTGCAAAAAACAAAGAAAAGGAATAAATTAAACCATAGGCTTGATGACATTTGCGTGAGACTGTGGTAAGCTATAATAAGCACTAAGAAAGGGGGCAGCCGGTATGGCGAAGGAGACAAAAAAACTGATTGCCAACAATAAAAAAGTTTTCCACGACTATTTTCTGGAAGAGACCTTTGAGGCCGGCATAGCTCTTGCAGGGACGGAAGTGAAATCCCTGCGCATGGGAAAGTGCAGTATAAAAGAATCCTTCATCCACATTGAAAACGGGGAAGTGATTCTGTACGGTATGCATATCAGTCCGTACGAAAAGGGGAATATTTTCAATAAAGATCCGCTCCGGCCGAAGAAGCTTTTGATGCATAAAAAGGAAATTCAGAAATTGGTGGGAAAAATTGCGCAAAAGGGTTACACGATCGTGCCGGTTGAGGTATACTTTAAGGGAAGTCTCGTAAAGGTTCAGGTCGCCCTTGCCAAGGGCAAGAAACTGTATGACAAGCGGCAGGATATCGCCAAAAAGGATCAGAAGAGGGAGGCCGAGAGGGACTTCAAAGTAAGAAATTTAGGGTAACGCCGGATGGTGCTATCATGGCATGATCAAAGTTCTCTAAAGAATAATATATTATGGGCCAGTAATGGTTTCGACAGGGATCATGAAGCTGGAGAAGCGAGCCGCAGGGGATGCGTCAAATTCCACAATTAAAATTAAACGCTGAAGATAATTTAGCATACGCTGCCTAATGGCAGCAGTCTGACCTAGGGCACTCACACCTTAGGATCCAGGCTTCGACTATGTGAGAAACGACACATGCAAAGCTTTGCGTATGTGGGCGTATCATGAAGCTACTAAAACCGGAAGG
>CAYROM010000079.1:0-3989 GCA_964425905.1 uncultured Lachnobacterium sp.
CTAATGATTACTTTTTCTTGTTTGCAACAGTTCTCTTAGGACCTTTTCTTGTTCTTGCATTGGTCTTTGTCTTCTGACCGCGAACCGGAAGTCCCTTTCTGTGACGGATTCCACGATAGCATCCGATTTCCTGAAGTCTCTTGATATTAAGAGCTGTCTCTCTTCTCAAATCACCTTCAACAGTCTGTGTCTCATCAATGACTGCGCTGATTCTCTTAACTTCTTCGTCGGTTAAATCTCTGACACGAGTGTCAGGATTTACATTTGCTTCTTTAAGGATACGGTTAGAGCTTACTCTTCCAATTCCATAGATGTAAGTTAAACCGATCTCTACACGTTTTTCTCTTGGTAAATCTACACCTGCAATACGAGCCATGTGTGTTTACACCTCCATATTTTTTTCCTGATTAATTGGTAATAGCGGTTCTGATATATTGCAACAATACATCTCTTCCGGAAAACATTCCCATACAGCTGCGGTTGCTCGCCCTGAAATGTGTGTATGCACTTGTTTTCCCATATTTGCATATTTCGGATATTCACTCGGTATTATGAAGTATCCCAGACAGCTATGCTCTGTTTATTATGAACAGTATGATACATCATACTGCAGCCGCACATAATTCGTTTGGAAACAAATTGATTCCTACGCGCACAAATAACAGGGTCCGTCCCATCCTCTGGAACAATTAACCCTGTCTCTGTTTGTGCTTCGGATTCTCGCAGATAATCCTGATGCTTCCTTTTCTCTTAATAACTTTGCACTTTTCGCAAATAGGTTTGACTGATGATCTTACCTTCACAGCAAATCCTCCTTTCTCTATGAAAGTCCCAAAACGGGTACTTTTCCAAAAGTGTCCGAGTAATATTATAATCGCGCACTTTCAAGAAGTCAACAATTATTTTTATAAGTTTTTTATTTATCTCTCCAGATGATCCTGCCCTTTGTCAGATCATAGGGCGACATCTCGATGGTCACCTTATCTCCCGGCAGTATCCGGATAAAATTCATTCTCAATTTACCGCTGATCGTTGCAAGTATCTGATGTCCGTTTTCAAGTTCCACCTTGAAAAAAGCATTCGGAAGCTTCTCCACTACAACGCCCTCTACTTCAATAACGTCTGCCTTTGACATAACTTTTTCCCTCCTAAATATCTACTCTATACACCTAATGTTTCCTTTTCTTCATCCGTCATGGATAAGACCTCCGGTTTCCCCTCCGTGATCAGAATTGTGTTCTCATAGTGGGCCGACAGCGATCCGTCCTCTGTAACAACCGTCCATCCGTCATCCGTCCACAGCACTTCCGGGGTTCCCATGTTGATCATCGGCTCAATCGCCAGCGTCATTCCCGGACACAGCTTAATTCCTCTGCGGGGCCAGCGCTGCCGGAAATTCGGAATCTCCGGTTCTTCATGGAGACAGGAGCCAATCCCGTGTCCCACCAGATCCCTGACCACACCATAGCCAAAGCTTTCCGCATAATCTCCGATTGCGTTGGAAATATCAAACAGATGGTTTCCTGCCAGCGCATTTTTGATTCCGGTGAGAAAACTCATCCTCGTCCGGTCGATCAGCTCCTGTGCTTCCCTGCTGATTTCTCCAACTCCGACCGTTCTCGCGGCATCCGAATGATAACCCTTATATATGACGCCCGCGTCAAGGCTTACAATATCGCCGTCCTTAATGATATGCTTTGCATCCGGTATCCCGTGAACAACCTCTTCATTCACGGAAACGCAGATAGATGCCGGATATCCGCAGTAGTTCAAAAAGGATGGTTCACAGCCGTAGCTCCTGATCATTTCTTCTCCCAGACGGTCGATATCCAAAGTAGACATTCCCGGTCTGATCTCTTTGCCAAGTTCCTGATGTACGAGGGCCAGAATCCTTCCGGCCTCCCACATCAGTTCAATTTCATGCTCGGATTTTATTGTGACCGGCATGATTACTCACCTAAGATGGCAACGATTGCAGAAAATACATCATCCATCGGCAATGTACCGTCCACCGACTTCAGAATATTCTGCTTTTTATAATAATCGATCAACGGCTGTGTCTGATCGTGGTATACGGTCAGTCTCTTCTGGACTGTCTCCGGCTTATCGTCATCCCGAAGCACTGTTTCGCTGCCGCATGCATCGCACTTTCCTTCCTCTTTGGTAGGATTAAATACGATGTGATAGGTAGCGCCGCAGTTTAAACATGCGCGTCTGCCGCCCATACGATTGACAATGTTCTCATCCGGCACATCTACATCAATTGCATAATCCATGCTCTGTCCGATGTTTTTAAGCGCCGCATCAAGAGCCTCCGCCTGCGGAATCGTTCTTGGAAATCCATCCAGTACAAATCCGTTTTTGCAGTCATCCTGCTGAATTCTGTCCATGACAAGATCACAGGTCAGTTCATCCGGTACCAGAGCGCCCTGATCCATATATGTCTTTGCCTTTTTGCCAAGCTCGGTTCCGTTCTTAATGTTCGCCCGGAAAATATCTCCGGTTGAGATATGCGGAATCTGATATTTTGCTGCGATCTGCTTTGCCTGAGTTCCTTTTCCGGCTCCTGGAGCCCCTAACATAATAATTTTCATATGATCTCTCCTTTTTTAGACTACGAATGGAGATACAGGCTCTCGTCCGTATCTCCAAGTTATTAATCATTCAAAAATCCTTTATAGTATCGCACTCTCATCTGGGACTCAATCTGTTTCAAGGTCTCGATAACAACGCCTACGATAATGATGATTGAGGTTCCTCCAAACGAGACATCAGCATCGAATACACCATTGAAGAATATCGGAATAAATGCAACAATGGCAAGTCCAACCGCTCCGATCAGTACAATGTAATTCAATATCTGATTTAAATAATCACTCGTCGGCTTTCCCGGACGGATTCCCGGTATAAAACCGCCTGCACGCTTCATGTTATTTGCAATCTCAAGCGGATTAAAGGTAATCTGCGTGTAGAAATATGCAAATGCAATGATCAGCACAATATACACTAAAAGTCCGATCGTGTACACCGGATTCTCCGGATCGCACCACTTCGACTGGGACAATCCCTCTAATATTTTACTGCCGATCCCGGTTCCGTTGCCCTTTCCGATAAGGCTTGCGATAATAACCGGAGTCTGCATCAGAGACTGTGCAAAAATTACGGGAATAACACCGCTGGTATTTACTTTGAGCGGAATATGCGTCTGTTGTCCGCCAACCTGTTTTCTTCCCTGAATCTTTTTGGAATACTGCACAGGAATCCTTCTCTCCGCACCCTGAAGCAGCACTACAAATAGTACCATTGCAATTATGATCACAGCAATGATCAGTCCTGCAACAATTCCCTTCGGGATGCTTTTCCCTGCAATAAACTGAGACCAGAGCGTTGAGATATCCTGCGGCATACGGGAAATAATATTGATCGTCAATACAATCGAAATACCGTTTCCTACGCCTTTTTCCGTAATCTGCTCGCCGATCCACATAAGCACAGCAGATCCTGCGGTCAGAGAAACAATTACCATGATGACGGTCAGAATGCTCTTATCCGTCAGATATCCGCCCCGATAAAATCCGATCGTCATTGCAATTGCCTCGATCAGACCAAGCGCAATCGTCAGATAACGTGTGATCTCAACGATCTTTTTTCTTCCCTCTTCGCCGTCCCTCTGCAATTCCTCCAATTTAGGAATCGCGATTGTGAGGAGCTGCATAATGATGGAAGATGTAATATATGGTGTGATATTCAATGCAAAAACTGACATGTTTAAAAAGGAACCGCCTGTGATTGCATCCACAAACCCCAATCCGTCCGTTGTCTGACTTTCAAACCAATTCTTAAATACTGATCCATCCACACCCGGAACCGGAAGCTCGCTTCCGATTCGGATGACGATCAGCATTATAAAAGTGAAGAAGATCCTTTTACGGATATCCTTTACTTTAAATGCATTACGGAGAGTCTCAAGCATTAAATCACCTCTGCTT
>CAYROM010000080.1:0-3728 GCA_964425905.1 uncultured Lachnobacterium sp.
AGGTTCTGACCCATGGCTTAGCACTATATTTTTACTTCAACTCCGAAAGATAGGTCATATATTCTCCTTTACATAAGTAGTTTTCCTAAGTATACTTTTATCCATTATATTTGTCAATGTATTTTTCTTGAAAAATAAGAATTTTTTAAGGAAAATTCTTAATAAAAAACCTGTTTGCCAATGACCGTTCCCTCTATTCCGCCATTATCAACGCAGAAATACAGCCAATTGCCCGAAATAGTTCCCGAAAGCACAGAATTTGCTGCATTTCTACAACTTTCCGTGATCAGCCCATTTTCAAGAACGAGAGCCAGCTTACCGCTGGCAGCCGGAGAAAATTGCCTGCTCTGGTAAATCACTTCCGTAATACTGTTTGGGAAATAGGAACTGCTGATCCGGTTGATCACAACGCTTCCGACCGCCACCTGTGCCTCATATCCTTCTCCCCCCGCCTCACAGTAAATGAGCGCTGCAAGAAGTTCCGCCTCGCCCTCTGCCGCACTAACCGCAGTCCGGTTCGACGCCAGTTCTTCCTCCTGCTGCCGGATCTGTTCCACTCTGGATTCACTCAGCATCTCCTGCTGGGCTTCCGCCGCCTTCTGCGCTTCCAGCTGGCGCTCATATTCTTCCATAGCCTCGATCTTCTCCGCCAGTTCCGCGGACATTTCCTGCCGATCCGCCAGTTCGCTGTTCGTGGAGTTTAGTTCGCTCTTTGTGCCCGATATGAAGGAAAGCAGACTGCTCTGCTGGGCTGCAAGCTCTTCCTGGGCCGCAAGGAGTTCTTCCCTTTCACTATTTAATGTTCCTTGATATTCCTCTATCAAGGCAAGGGTATCCGCATATTCCTCCAGCAGCTTACGATCCGCCTCGCTGATATCCATCATGTACTGAGCCTTAATGAGAAAATCCGTAAAGGATCCCGACGCCAGAAGCGCAGTCCACGAAAAGGTTCCGCCGTTCTCATAAATATATTGAATACGAAGCTTCATACTCTCATATTGTTCATCGGAAAGAGCTTTCGTCTGTTCAAGAAGAAGTTCTGCCTCCGCAATCGCCTCTTCCTTCTCATCGATTTGAGCCTCGAGATCATTGATCGAGCCCGAGATATTATAAAGCTCTGAATTCAACTCACCCAAAGCAGTCTCAAGTTCCTCCTTCGCCTCCGACAGATCATCTATCTGGCTGTCGTTCTCCTCCTTCTGCTCCCTGAGATCGTCCAGAGAAGCGGCGCCCGCATCCATAAGCGGCGTATACCAGACAGCCGCTGCAACGAGGCATACCAAAAGTGCAGCCGCCATAAGACGCCTGCTAAGATAATATCGGGCGCTCCAAAGCGCAGCCCGAATTCCTTCTGCAAAATTCCTTATTAAGTTTCTCTTTTGCTGCTTAAATATTCGCATCATTCGCACAAAACCTCTTATATTCTCATATTATCAGATTGTTTTTCACCTTTCAATATGATATATTTTACTTAGGTGGAAAGTGTTTTCGTTACCGTTTACAGGGGGCTGCGAGGGGTAACGCGTTTACTAGTGAGGGATATAATATGAGATTTGTAAAGACAGAAGACTTAAAAGCAGGCATGCGTCTGGCAAAACCAATCTATAACAGGAGCGGCGTTCTTCTATACGAGCGGAACTCCCAGCTTACATCGCCGGGAATCAAAAGCATTAAGAACTTTGGCCTGATCGGCATCTATATTTTAGAGCCGGCAGAACCGGTTCCGCCCCTCTCCGAGGAGGATCTGGAATTCGAACAATGCCAAACGGTTTATATGTTCCGTCTGCGGGAATGCATAGATCTTATACAGAAGCGGAAAAAAATGGATAATCTGCTGCCGTTTCTGGAGGATCTGCTGAAGCATTACGGCTCCTTGGATCACCGCGTCAATTTTAATCAGAATCTGCGAAGCGCCGAGGATTTTATATATAAGCACGCGATCAGCACCGCGATCCTTGTTGCAATGATGACAAGCCATCTCGGTTTTCCCCACACCAAACAGCTTTCTATGGTTACGGCAGCTCTGCTGTACGATATCGGTTACCGCCATGTTCCAAAAACCATTTTGGAAAAAGGGCTCAATCTGGAGCAGGGCGATAAGGACATTATCCAGCATTCCCTTGAGCAGGGATTGAATTATCTGTCCATGTACCAAAATGATTATGAATTCATGCCACAGGCCCTTTCACTCTGCCTGGCTTACATATACTCCACAAATCCGGCAAAAGCATTAAAGCTGGACAACGACCTCTTAAGCATGATGATGATCTTAAAAATAGCCGATCACTTCGACCGGATGACCGCCATGAACCTCGGCCATGAACCAAAATCAGAGATTATGGCAATGCAGTACCTAAAGGGTCATCCTCAGGAATTTCATCCCGACATGGTTGCAGTCCTCGCAGAGTGCATCCATATCGTGCCACATGCGGCAAGTGTCGATCTGTCAACCGGGGATAAGGGCATCGTCCTCATGGAAAATCCGGAGGACTTCATGCATCCGGTAATCCTATGCCTGTCCGATAATCAGATTTACGACTTAAGCCGCCCGGCGGCTGCAAAAAAAATTCAGATTATCGACATTATGAAAACGATGGACAACCGCATTCTCGTTGATCAGGATACCATAAAACAGTTCGTTCCGGACGACCGGTTAAAGGAGCTTACCGCAAAATGCCGCAGGCGCCTTCTTGCCGCAAGCATTAGAAGCAATTCCTAAATACACCTTTCGCATGAAACAGGACTGCTGCACTAATTATAAATTAGTGCAGCAGTCCTGTTTGTACTATGCCGTGTATTCTCTCCGGAAAAGCAGATGACGGGAATCGAACCCGCCTCCCCAGCTTGGGAAGCTGGTATTCTACCGATGAACTACATCTGCACTATATCTATTGTAACAGTTTTATAAAAAAAATCAAGGATAAAATCCGAAGGCTGGTAAGATGCAGAACACAAATGGTTCCGCACCTTACCAACGCAGGTTAACCCCCGCCATTTTATTAGATATTCTTTACCGTCGCGATATCTACCGGAGTCAGCCTGCCGTCCGCCGTCTCAAGGGAACGGGCGAGGGCGTTTGCCGTATCCATCGCGGTAATACAATACACGCCTGTCTCGATTGCGTTTCGACGGATCAAAAATCCGTCTCGGCTCTTGTCTCCATTTCCCTGGGTCGGCGTGTCAATGACCAGATCGATCTTATGCCCTAAGATCAGATCCATAACATTTGGCGATTCCTGAGAAATCTTGTTTACGCGGAGCGCATTCACACCATGCTCCTTTAAATATTTTGCGGTGCTGCGGGTTGCGTAGATCTTATAGCCGAGCGCTTCAAAACGCTTTGCCACATCCACCGCCTCCGGCTTATCCGCATCCTTTACGGTCATGATCATCTGCTTATGCTTCGGAAGCTGTACTCCCGCTCCCAAAAACGCCTTGTAAAGCGCCTCATTGAAGGTCTTTGCAATTCCAAGACACTCTCCGGTGGACTTCATTTCCGGTCCAAGGGAAATCTCTGCCCCGCGCAGCTTCTCAAAGGAGAATACCGGCATCTTGATCGCAATGTAATCTGCCGTGGGAGCCAATCCCGGCTCATATCCCATGCCGCGGATTGTCTGGCCCATAATAACCTTTGCCGCAAGGTCTACGATCGGGATCCCGGTTACCTTACTGATGTATGGTACTGTTCGTGAAGAACGCGGATTTACCTCTATTACATAGATTTCATC
>CAYROM010000081.1:0-3531 GCA_964425905.1 uncultured Lachnobacterium sp.
GCTCGCCGGGCTCATAACCCGGAGGTCATAGGTTCAAATCCTATTCCCGCAACTCGATGTGTAAACATCTTGCCCAGTTAGCTCAGTTGGTAGAGCAGAGGACTGAAAATCCTCGTGTCTCTGGTTCGATTCCGGAACTGGGCATTTTTTGTACCATAAAATAGGTTGCGATTAGTTCTGCCATTTGTTAAAGTGTAAATATATGGATTGTTTAGGAGGCGCATCATGGAAAAAATTATTTTAACAGGAGACCGACCGACGGGAAGACTGCATGTCGGTCATTATGTAGGTTCTCTTAGAAGACGTGTAGAATTACAGAATTCCGGGCAGTATGACAAGATATATATAATGATTGCCGATGCGCAGGCGCTGACAGACAATTTTGATAATCCGGAGAAGGTGCGCCAGAATATTATCGAGGTTGCATTGGACTATCTGTCCTGCGGATTGGATCCTGCTAAATCCAATCTGTTTATCCAGTCGCAGATTTCGGAGCTGACAGAGCTTACCTTCTTCTATTCCGATTTGGTTACGGTTTCCCGGCTGCAGAGAAATCCAACCGTAAAATCCGAGATCCAGATGCGTAATTTTGAAGCAAGCATTCCGGTTGGCTTTTTTACATATCCGATCAGCCAGGCGGCGGATATTACTGCATTTAAGGCAACCACGGTTCCCGTTGGGGAAGACCAGCTTCCCATGATCGAGCAGACAAGAGAAATCGTCCGGAAATTTAACTCCATTTATGAAGAAGTGCTGGTGGAGCCCGAGGTGCTGCTTCCGGAGAATGAAGCGTGTATGAGACTTCCGGGAACGGATGGGAAGCAAAAGATGAGCAAGTCTCTTGGGAATTGTATTTATCTGGCGGATACCGAGGAAGATGTTAAGAAAAAGATCATGAGTATGTACACAGATCCAACCCATATCCAGATTTCCGATCCGGGACACATTGAGGGAAATTGTGTGTTTACTTATCTTGATGCCTTCAGCAGGCCGGAGCATTTTGCCGAGTATCTTCCGGAATATCAGGGGCTGGAAGAGTTGAAGGAACATTATAAAAGAGGCGGATTAGGTGACGTTAAGATCAAGAAGTTCTTAAACAATGTTATCCAGGAAGAACTGGCTCCGATCCGCGCCAGACGGGCAGAATTCGAGAAAGACATTCCGGCAGTATATGATATCCTCAAAAAAGGAAGCGAAAATGCTAGAACGGCGGCGGCACAGACCTTATCGGAAGTAAAGCGTGCCATGAAAATCAATTATTTTGACGATGATGAGCTGATTCGCGCACAGAGTGAGAAATATGCCGGAAATGGCGATAAATAAAAGAAATCGGTGAAAATGAAAAGGTTGCGCATTGCGCAGTCCGGAGTGAACCTCTAAATGGAAAATTCACCTATATAATATTTTCTTTTAGACAGGGAGGAGATCCGATGGTAAAGTATTATAGGACGGACGACCGTTTGATTCACGAAGAACAGAGCATTCAAAATGGAGTATGGATCCAGATGGTCAATCCGAGTGTTGCAGAGGGGCAGATGGTAGCAGATATCATGGGCATAGATATTGAGGATGTACTTGCCGCACTCGACGAGGAAGAAAGCTCACGTATTGAATTGCAGGATGGATATACGCTGATTCTGGTGGACATCCCGGCTGTGGAGGTAAGGCATGATAAGGAATCCTATACGACCATTCCGCTTGGGATCATTTTGACATCGGACGAGATTGTTACAGTCTGTACGGAGGATACGCCGGTGCTTCAGGCCTTTCTAAATAATCGGGTAAAGGAGTTTTCCACCAAAAAGAAGATTCGCTTTGTATACCAGATTCTGTATAGGATTTCCGTTTTGTATCAAAGTGATCTGCGTGTGATCGACAAAATGCGCACGGATATTGAAGAGCGGGTTGGCGGCGACACGGAAGAGGTCGATTTGATAGCGCTACATGAGTTAGAATCAACCCTTGTCTATTTTGCAACATCCCTGAGAGCGAACAGCGTTGTCCTGGACCGGCTGACACGATATAAGAGACTGGAACAATACCCGGAGGACAAGGAGCTTTTAGATGATGTGATTATAGAGAATAAGCAGGCGATCGAAATGACGGGGATCTACCGTGACATTATCAATGGTACGCGGGAGCTGATGTCTTCTGTCATTGACAACCGTCTGAATAACGTTATGAAGTATCTGACCTCTATCACCATCGTACTTGCTATTCCGACGGTTATTTCCGGCTTATATGGAATGAATGTTATGGGGGAGGGAATGCCGTTTGCAAATTCTGTCTGGGGGTTTGGAGTGGTGTGTCTGATCACGCTGCTTGTCTGTATAATCACCATGCTGATATTGCGGCGGAAAAAGATGATTTAAGGGGATTAGGGCATGTGGATTGCAGATAGATGGAAGGACTATGAAGTTATTGACTGCTCCGCAGGGGAAAAGCTGGAGCGCTGGGCGGAATATATTCTGGTTCGGCCGGACCCCCAGGTAATCTGGGATACGCCAAAAAAGGAAAAGGGATGGAAAAAAATGAACGGGCATTATCACCGCAGCGCCAAGGGCGGCGGTGAGTGGGAGTTCTTTGATCTGCCGAAGGAGTGGACGGTTCACTACGATCTGCCGATTGGAAAGAAGCTTATTTTTCATTTAAAGCCATTTAGTTTTAAACATACCGGACTGTTTCCGGAACAGGCGGTAAACTGGGACTGGTTTTCCGAGAAGATTCACGGCGCGGTTGCGGCAGGAAGAAAGGTAAAGGTGTTAAACCTTTTTGCTTATACGGGGGGTGCGACCCTTGCAGCAGCGGCGGCCGGCGCAAGCGTTACTCATGTTGACGCATCAAAGGGAATGGTTAGTTGGGCGAAGGAAAATGCCGCCGCCTCAGGACTGGCGGATGCTCCGATCCGCTGGCTGGTGGATGACTGCGTAAAATTTGTCGAACGTGAAATTCGCAGAGGCAATCGTTATGATGCAATTATTATGGACCCGCCGTCCTATGGGCGGGGACCCAAGGGAGAGATCTGGAAAATAGAGGATGCAGTCTTTCCCTTAGTGAAGCTGTGTGAACAATTATTGTCGGACAAGCCTATGTTTTTCCTGATCAATTCCTACACAACGGGGCTTCAGCCGGCGGTGCTTACCTATATGCTTGGAACGGTATTAAAAGGATATGAGGGGACGGTTGAGTCCGCAGAGATTGGCCTTCCGGTTTCCGGAAACGGATTGGTTTTGCCCTGCGGCGCAAGCGGAAGATTTGAAGGGGAATTTTTTTGAGATTTTTGTAAAAAGTGCTTGCTTTTTCCGGATATAGCATGTATAATAGCTTTTGCTGTGACATGATAGCTGTGAAGCGCGAGGTTGCTGCACATCGTTGCAGGTTTTCCGTGGAGCGAATGTCAAGTTAGGAAACTGACGGCAAGTCACTGTACAAATAATGGTCTACAATAAGTAGAAACAACGTGTGAAAGTTTTTAGGACACACACGGAGAAGTGTACAGTCACCACTTGTCGTACTGAAATTCAAGTGCGA
>CAYROM010000082.1:0-2432 GCA_964425905.1 uncultured Lachnobacterium sp.
CGGCACCGGATTCGGAATCGGAAGAGAATGAAATAGTATAGAATAACACCACATCCAAATACAGAATCAATTCACGGATGTGTGGCGACGCGACAGGACAAGATGATGTGCAGGCTCTGGATGTGATTTATAAACAACTTGCGTCTTTGGAGGGAGAGATTCCAAAGGACAATGCCCGTTTTTTTCTCCAGAAGATGTATACAATGAAGCACAGTATCTATCAGTTGTTCCGATATTATCATCAGTTGACGGAGATGGCAGATGAACTGATGGAATGGGATGGAACATTTCTGGATAAAAAAGGCGCTTACAGTTGAATGACCCGCCAAAAATGGTGCATCGTTCAACAAAGTCAGACATGACAAAAGTGTATCAACGCTGCGGAGGATATGATGAAAGAATACAGATATATTATGCTGAAGGAAGAACCAATGATAAAAGATATGGCAGCAGAGTGGTTTCATAGCAAATGGGGGGTTCCAAAGGACGCATACTTGGCATACATGAATGCATATTTGAACGAAGAAACAGAGTATGGCTGGTACTTATGCCTGGATGGGGAGAAAATCATAGCCGGAATGGGAGTAATTGAAAATGATTTTCATGATAGAAAGGATCTTACGCCAAATGTATGTGCTGTTTACACAGAGGAAGCATATCGCGGCAGGGGAATTGCCGGGAATTTGTTAAATATGGTGGTGGAAGATATGAAGGGCAAAGGAATAGCACCCATCTATTTGGTGACGGACCATATAGGTTTTTATGAAAGATATGGTTGGAAATTTTTATGCATGGTGCAAGGGGATGATGAACCGGAGATGACCAGAATGTATATTCACGAATAAACCGGTTTCTTTTATAGACAGGTATTATACCGCGCGAATTGCTATAAGAATCGGCCGGAGGATAAAGTGTGGTTGCGATAAGCCGCTGTGCTTTTGGGCGGCAGCGCAGACGTGAAAGAACATACAAAATGCAGGTGTTGCCGATTTGCTTTAAGATGTGCTAAAATAGGACTATGAAGACGATCGACAATGATATTAAGGCGGGACAGCTAAAAAGAGCATATCTTCTGTATGGGAAGGAGCGGTATCTGATCCGGCAGTACCGGGATAAATTGGTCAAAGCCATCATACCGGAGGGGGATACCATGAACTTCTCCAGCTACGAGGGGGAGGATATCAACCAGAAGGAGATCATTGATCTGGCGGAGACCTTACCGTTTTTTGCGGAGCGCAGATTGATACTGATCGAGGACAGCGGCTTGTTAAAAAAATCCGGGGAGGAGCTTGCGGAATATTTAGGGGGAGCGCCGGATACAACCTTTTTTTTATTTGTAGAGGAGGAAATTGACAAGCGCTCGAAGCTCTATAAAGCTCTTGTCAAAATCGGGAGTGCCGTCGAGTTCGGAGAACAGAAGGATGAAACCTTGTCGCGCTGGGTGATCGGGCGGCTGCGCAGGGAAGGGAAAAATATTACCCAGAACGCGTACCGGCTTTTTATCAGCAAGACCGGGACTGATATGGAAAATATTGACCGGGAACTGGAAAAATTAATTTGCTACTGCATGGATAAGGAGACCATTGTGCCGGAGGATGTGGAGGCTGTTACTGCGGAGCAGACGCAGAATAAGGTGTTCGACATGGTGGACGCAATTGCCTCCCATCAGCAGAAGAAAGCTCTTGATCTGTATTATGATCTTTTGGCGCTAAAGGAGCCGGCAATGCGCATTATGTACCTGATCACCAGACAGTTCCATATTTTGATGTCGGTAAAAGCAATGACAAACCAGGGATTTGGAAATAAGGATATTGCCGGTAAAGCCGGATGTCCGGAGTGGGCTGTCCGGAAATATCAGTCGCAATGCAGGGAATACTCGCTGGATCAGCTGAAACAGGCGGTAAAAGATGGGACGGAATTCGAAGAAGCCGTAAAGACGGGCCGCATGAACGACCAGATGGCAGTAGAGCTTTTTATTATCCAATATTCTGCAAAAAATCAGGGAAACTGATTGTTCCCATCTTTGCAATTGGAAAAAGACCGCGTTTAAGGGCGCTTTTTGCCGCCCTCAATTATGAAATAAAAAACCGCCAGCATGACGGGTACTGGTGGTTTTTATTTCATAATTGAGGGTTAATTATTGTGCTTTAAAAATTAAGCTACGCCGTTAACAAGCTTGGTTAAACGGGAAACTTTTCTAGCTGCATTATTTTTGTGGTAAACACCCTTGGAACTTGCGCTCTCGATAACGGAAATAGCATTCTTAAGTTCGGTCTGGGCAACGGCCTTATCGCCGGCAGTAACAGCAGCTTCGACCTTTTTGATGGATGTTTTAACCTCAGATCTGATCGCTTTATTTCTCGCAGCTTTTGTCTCGGTAACTAAAATTCTTTTCTTAGCAGATTTAATGTTAGCCAATCTGTACACCTCCA
>CAYROM010000083.1:0-2346 GCA_964425905.1 uncultured Lachnobacterium sp.
CCTGCGACCTCTCGGCCCCCAGCCGAACGCTCTAGCCAAACTGAGCCACATCCCGAATTACCACTTTATTATACTATTAAATCTTCCATTTTGCAAACATCATATTACATTTCTTCACTTATATTTTCTGCTTGAAATCTTCCAGATTTTGGCGCATATCCTCGATAAACTGCTCCAGCGGGACCGGCTTTCCAAATAAGTATCCCTGATAACCGTAACAGCCTAATTCCCTCAACAAATCTCTTTGGCTCTCGGTTTCCACGAATTCCGCAATTACCTTTATATTCAGCTTTTGTCCCAGCCCGATGATAGATGCCACAAGCTTCTGATCCGTCTCCTTTTCAATAATGTGACGCACCAGCGAGCCGTCCAGCTTTACCACTCCAAAATACCCTGACTGCAAATAGTTTAACGACGTGTGCCCCATCCCGAAATCATCGATCAAGAGCGTATGCCCTGCTTTTTTCAGCCGGTTCATTTTACCCTCTACCATTTCTGAATTGACCAGTACATCCTGTTCTGTGATCTCCAGCCAAAGCCGCTCGGCCGGAACCTGATATTCCTCCAGCTTTTCCTTAATGTAATTCTCGATTTCCCAGTTTAGGGAATGTGCCGTTATGTTTACGGATATTTTAAATTCATTTCCGCACTCTGCGGACACTTTCTGAATCGCGCCTATTGCAGTATCCAGAATCATGCGCTCCAACTCGGGAAGCAGGTTTCCTTCCGTTGCAAGATAAATAATAAGCGGGGGATAAATGAATCCATATTCCGAATGCTGCCAGCGCAAAAGCGCCTCCGCGCCTATATACCTTCCATCTCCGTCTACCTGTGGCTGATATAACAGATACAACTGCCCCTGCTTGATCGCCTGCTGCATTTCCTGCAGCAGCATCCGGGCTACCATGCCCGAATCATCCGAATGATGGAGCATAGCAGGATTTTCCCCTTTTTCCTCGCAATCCTGCAATTCCTTTACCAGCTTATTTATTTTTTCCTGTATTTGCAGCTCATAAATTTTTTCGTAGAATTTAAGAAACGGCGCATAGATTACGACTCCCAGAGCAACGATCACTATCTGCAAAACGCTCCCTGCTACGGAACCGGTTGCGATATATCCGCTGAAAATAATCGGCATTGTCCATGTGATTTCCCTCGTTACATGAGGAACCAGGCCGGAGGCGATCGCTCCGTATGCTACGACAAGCGCCATAACCGGCACGCATATAAAAGGAATCGCCAGCACCGGATTAAGCACAATGGGAATTCCAAAATTCAATATCTCGTTTGTGTTGAAAATAACGATTGGAAATGCTATTTTTCCGATATTGCGCATCCTCTTTTTTCTGGCAAACAGAAAAATTGCGATCAGCACGCATATGGTCGTCCCGCATCCTCCCATTACCACAAAGGTGTCGAAAAAGCTTTTGCTGAAAATCACTTTCTCGCCGACCTCCGAAAAACAGTCTGCTGCCACCGTCTCCATCATATGGCTCCCGTGAAAGCCCAGCGCCCACAGGACATGCAGAAGAAGGGTATACAAAAAAGCCGGCAAAAGCCCGTTTCCCATTCCATCAAATACCTGTCGGATTCCCTCCGACCACAGAGAATAAACGCTTTCTCCTCCCGTTGCCGTTAGAAGGGCATAGGACGCCAGCGCAAAACAGCCAATCGTAACGGCAGATGGAAAAATGCTTTGAATTGCATTTGCCGGAACGATCTCCATCCCCACGGTATATCGCCGCAGAGAAAAAAGCTCTGATTTTTTTAGCTTGGAAAAAAGAAAACAGGACAACAGCCCCACCACTATCGCGATAAAACACCCCTTGTTTCCAAGGACCTCCCGTCTTATTTCATCATCCACCGCAATAAACTGACTGCCAAAACATGCAACCGCCGTAATGACATAAAGCGGCACCTTGTCCAGTTCCTCTTTCTCCTCCAGAGCATAGCTGATGCTTAATGCCACAACAAGAACCAGGGAAAATATTCCAAAGGTCATTTGATAGATCAGATCAAGGAGCTCCCCTATCCCGGAATAGCGCTCTGTAATCAGATGCCGGAACGCTTCATTTGGAAAATATAAAACAGCATACGATACCGCACCCACAACTATATACGGAATAAGCATCGTAAGTCCCCTTCTCACAATGGATAATAAACGGCTGCTCTCGATCCGATAACATCTTTTTATTATCTTTTCCTTAAGAATATGATCCATAATTCCTCCTCGCGCGGTATAATTCATTATTTTCATTATGTGCGTTCCGCACACGGCAGATGGTACTGATGCGCACTTCGGCGCTTCGGCAAAAGCCCCGAAAAACCTCCGGTTTTCCGGGCTCG
>CAYROM010000084.1:0-2199 GCA_964425905.1 uncultured Lachnobacterium sp.
GAATTTTTTCATTGAGCGAAGTCCCGCCTCCGATATTAACCTGAATCTCTCCGTAGCTTAACAGGACATCATTATTTTGAACCAAAATAATATCCGGTACTCTGTCATACTTCTTTAAGAGCTGCGTTACGGTTAAAAGCGTGCGCAGGATGCTGCTGCTTTCCAATGGCAGTTTCTCATAGAGAACCGCTTCCTGTACGGACAAACCGCTGATTTTCGTCACCCCTTCGATCACTTCCGAGGACAGCTCCACTACAAATCCGTCTTTATCAAAATATGCATTTTGTCCCAGAGACGGAATATAAATATATCCCAACACGCCCTTCTCAACCACTTTTATCTGAAGTGTCTGAGGCGATTTCAGCGTGATTTCCATAGAATCCACAAAGGGAATCTCCTCTGTCTTATGAAATTTATTTTTGAAATATACATACAGTGAATTCCAGGAATACTCATCATTCAATACCCAGTTTTCTATCTGTTCGTCAGCATAAATCTCATTGCCGACAACCTCCACGTTTTTTACCACAAATACCTTCCAGACCATCACGGTTCCGAGGGCGGCAAGCAGCAAAATAACAAGGAAAATTGTAAGCCCGACGCGCCTGTGCTGCGCATTTCTTCTTTTTTTCTGCATATCTTTTTCTCCCGCCTATTCAATCGGATGTTGGGAGTCAAACCGTATTTCTCTTGAAACACTCAGCACCAGCCCCATCTCCGACAGTAAAATTGCTATTGAAGTACCTCCATAACTGATAAATGGCAGGGTAATTCCCGTATTTGGCATGGAGTTCGTTACCACTGCAATATTCAATACGACCTGGAGCGCAATATGGGACATGACCCCTGCCACGAGCAGGGCCCCGAAAAGATCGGGGGCATTATTTGCAATAACCATAAAACGCCAGATCAGCAGCACAAACAACAGGATGACGCAGACGGCGCCGAACAATCCCAGCTCCTCGCAGATAATCGTAAATATAAAATCATTCTGCGCCTCCGGCACATAGCCGAGCTTCTGCATACTTCCGCCCAGCCCTTTTCCGAACAATCCGCCGGAGCCGATGGCATATAACCCCTGGAGCGTCTGATAAGCGTCAGCCGGATACAGCTCCGGATGAAGCCATGCCTTGATACGGTCCGCCCTGTAGGAAGCTACCAGCGTTCCCACCGCAACCGCCGCAACTCCAAGTCCGGCAAGCGCGATAAAATGGGAGTATTTCGGACTGACCACAAAAAGCATCAGCACACAGATACCTGCCACTATAATCGCGGTACTTAAATTGCTGTATGCAATCACAACGATAAGCGGAGTCACCCGGATCAGAATCTTGATAATCGTCTTAAAATCCTTCACCTGCTTTGGCATCCTGCTTAAAATCGCCGCCATATAAATAATAACGGCAACCTTGGCAATCTCGGAAGGCTGTATGGAAAGCGGCCCAATCCGGTACCAGCGGGCAGAACCGTTTGACGCCGATCCAACCAGTATCAGTCCTGCACAGAGAAGAAAGGATACAATATATGCCAGCAGACTGAGTTTCTTCCAGACCCGATACGGAATTTTCGTTACAACAAACATGCCGATTAACCCCAGCCCTATGGAGAACGCCTGCTTTTTCAAATAATACGCCGCATCCCCAAACACATCCTGCCCTTCATAGGCACTGACACTGTACAGCATTACCAATCCAAACCCAAGCAGAAATATGATGATAAACAAAAGGCTGTAATCAAAATATTTTATTTTCCCCGTATCCGCATTTTGCCGGCGACTACTCATGAAAAATTACTCCTTTAATGCATGAACCATTTCTTTAAACATCTTGCCGCGCACCTCATAATTCGGGAACATTCCCCAGCTTGCACATGCCGGAGACAGCAGAACCGCATCTCCGTTCCGGGCGTTTTCATAACAGATATCCACCGCTTCCTGCAGGCTTTCGGCAAATACATAGTCATGAAATCCGCATTTTTCGGCTTCCTCGGCAATTTTCTCTCTCGTCTGTCCAATCAGCACCAGCTTCTTTACTTTTCCCTGAAAGCTTTGAATCCACCCGGTATATTCTGACTGCTTATCATACCCTCCCCCAATCAGGAAGGTCGGGCGGTCCATCGCCTGAATACCCTTGATCGCGGCATCAGGATTTGTGCCCTTCGAATCGTTATAAAAACGCACGCCGCGCTTTTCCGTCACAT
>CAYROM010000085.1:0-2114 GCA_964425905.1 uncultured Lachnobacterium sp.
GAGGCACAGACCAGAAAGCTTTTTAAAGTGTGTGTCATGCGCCATATTCCGATCTTTACGTTCATCAATAAGATGGACAGGGATGCAAACGATACCTTTGAACTGCTTGACGATATCGAAAATGAGCTTGGGATCGCGACCTGTCCGATCAATTGGCCCATCGGATCGGGAAAGGAATTTAAGGGAGTATATGACCGCAGCACAAGGTCGGTAATGACCTTTTCCGACACTTTAAAGGGGACAAAGGAAGGTTCAGAAAAAATAATTTCCATAGACGATCCCGCGCTTGAAGGTGAGATCGGAGCTGATTTTAAGGAACGGCTTCTGGAGGAGATCGAGCTTCTTGACGGTGCAAGCCCGGAGTTTGACCAGGAGCTTGTCACGAAGGGAGAGCTGTCCCCGGTATTTTTTGGATCGGCGCTGACGAATTTTGGCGTTGAGACTTTTTTACAGCATTTTCTTCAGATGACTTATGCGCCTCTTGCAAGATCTTCAGATCAGGGAATGATCGATCCCTTTAGGGAGGATTTTTCCGCGTTCGTATTTAAGATTCAGGCAAATATGAACAAGAACCATCGGGACAGGATCGCGTTTATGCGGATCGTTTCCGGCAGATTTGACGCTGGTATGGAGGTCTACCATGTGCAGGGGCAAAAGCAGATCAAGCTGTCCCAGCCGCAGCAGATGATGGCGGACGAGCGTAAGATCGTGGAGGAGGCCTATGCGGGGGATATCATCGGAATCTTTGATCCGGGCATATTTTCCATCGGGGATACGCTCACCAATTCCAAGGATAAATTTGTCTTTGAGGGGATTCCCACCTTCGCGCCGGAGCATTTCGCCCGCGTGCGCCTGATCGATTCCATGAAGCGGAAGCAGTTCGTAAAAGGCGTGACCCAGATCGCCCAGGAGGGCGCTATTCAGATATTCCAGGAGTACAAGGGCGGAATGGAGGAGATCATTGTCGGCGTGGTTGGCGTTCTGCAGTTTGACGTGCTGAAATTCCGGCTTGAGAATGAGTACAATGTGGAAATCCGTCTGGAGAACCTTCCGTATGAGCATATCCGCTGGATCGCAAACAGGGAACAGGTCAATGTAGATACATTGGTCGGCACCTCCGATATGAAAAAGGTTGTTGATATGAAGGGAAACCCGCTGCTTTTGTTTGTCAATGCATGGAGCGTTGGCATGGTGCTAGACCGCAACGATGGTCTTGTGCTTGAAGAATTCAGCAAAAATTAGGCTTTTAAGGAAGGCCGCCCATATGGCCGTTCCTTAGATAAATGAGAATTGGAAAGGACGAAAAGAGATGAGTGTTGTTGAATTGACAAAGGAAACTTTTGAGAATGAAGTTCTTGAGGCGAAGGAACCGGTGTTGATCGATTTCTGGGCCAGCCGGTGCGGGCCGTGTATGATGCAGTCCCCGATCGTGGACGAGATCGCGGAGGAGATGGCAGGGAAGGTCAAGGTGTGCAAGGTGAATGTGGACGAGCAGCCATCCCTTGCCCTTGATTACCGCGTGGTCAGCATCCCGACGCTTGTGTTTATGAAAAAGGGCGAATTTCAGGAGCGGATGATCGGATTGCAGGACAAGCAGACGATCGCGGATTATCTGGATACGCTTATTGGCGATTGATCTGGTGTTTATAATGTCGGCAGACATTATACCGTGTCGAAGTGCGCATCAATACCATTTGCCATGTGCAGGATGCACATGGTATAATAAAGACAGCCGCAGGGTGCGGCTGTCTTTTTTCCTTTAGGTTCTGTTCCGGCGCAAAACGCGCGCTTTCCCCGATGTGTTTACATTTTTTATTTTCATGTTGACAAAGCGGATAAAGTATACTACTATATTAACTAGAAAAACGAACATAAGTTCGCATTAAAAGGAGAAAAAGCATGGCAAAAGAAGATAAATTGCGGGCGCTGGATGCGGCGATCGCGCAGATCGAGAAGCAGTATGGCAAGGGCTCTGTTATGAAGCTGGGAGATAACAGCGCCAATATGAATGTGGAGACCGTACCGACAGGTTCCTTAAGTCTTGATATCGCTCTTGGACTTGGTGGACTTCCAAAGGGAAGGGTCATAGAGATTTACGGACCGGAATCCAGCGG
>CAYROM010000086.1:0-1816 GCA_964425905.1 uncultured Lachnobacterium sp.
GGCGCTCCCAGCTCCAACAGCCTTCTCAGACGGTTATTGCGGTTGATGATTCTTCTATATAAATCGTTCAGGTCAGAGGTGGCGAAACGGCCGCCATCCAACTGAACCATCGGACGAAGATCCGGCGGAATGACAGGGATCACATCCATGATCATCCATTCCGGCCTGTTTCCGGACTCCCGGAAAGCTTCTACTACTTCCAGTCTCTTGATGATTCTGGCACGTTTCTGACCGGTTGAGCCTTTCAATCCGGCCTTTAACTCTGCGGAATCTTTTTCCAGATCAATTGCCTCAAGCAGCTCCTTGATAGATTCCGCGCCCATTCCCACACGGAAGCTGCTTCCGAATTTTTCTCTCGCCTCCTGATACTCGGCCTCAGAAAGCACCTGTTTATACTGTAGATCAGAGGTTCCTTTGTCCAGCACAATATAGGAAGCAAAGTATAATACTTTCTCCAGTGTACGCGGAGAAAGATCAAGAATCAGTCCCATACGGCTCGGAATGCCTTTGAAGTACCAGATATGAGATACAGGAGCTGCCAGCTCAATATGTCCCATACGCTCTCTACGCACATTTGATTTCGTAATTTCAACGCCGCAGCGATCGCAGACAACGCCTTTATAACGGATCTTTTTATACTTTCCGCAGTGGCATTCCCAGTCTTTGCTTGGTCCAAAAATACGTTCGCAGAACAAACCGTCTTTTTCAGGTTTTAATGTTCTATAGTTAATGGTTTCCGGTTTCTTTACCTCTCCCCGGGACCATTCCAATATTTTTTCCGGTGAAGCCAGACCAATACGGATCGCATCGAAAGCAACTCCCTGGTTAGCCTCTTTATTGTTTGTTTCTGGCATTTGCTTTCACTCCCTTCCTCTTATTCCTCGTCAAGGATATCGTCCTGAAGATCTCCCATTAAATCATCCGGGAAATCATCCGGTTCTTCCTCTTCCTCAATATCCACGAGTTCCTCGTCCTCATTAAACTCCTGTTTCGAGAAGCCCATAGAACCGAAAGATTCTTTCTCTTCATAATTGAAGTTCCGGTCTCCTGCGATGATCGCATTCAGGTCTGTGTTACCGTATTCACTGGTCTCTAACAGTTTTACTTCCTCACCGTTTTCATCTTCCAGCGTCACATCCAGACCCAGGGACTGAAGCTCTTTCAACAGTACCTTAAAGGACTCCGGAATACCCGGTTCCGGAATATTGTCACCTTTAATGATCGCCTCATATGTTTTTACACGTCCGATCACATCATCGGATTTTACAGTCAGGATTTCCTGCAATGTATAAGATGCACCGTAGGCCTCCAGAGCCCAAACCTCCATCTCACCGAAACGCTGTCCGCCGAACTGGGCTTTACCACCCAACGGCTGCTGTGTAACAAGTGAGTAAGGACCGGTAGAACGCGCATGGATCTTGTCGTCTACCAGGTGATGCAGTTTCAGGTAATGCATGTGGCCGATCGTTACCGGGCTGTCAAAGAATTCACCGGTACGTCCGTCGCGGAGTCTTACTTTACCGTCACGGGAAATCGGAACACCTTTCCACAATTCTCTGTGGTCTCTGTTCTCAGACAGATATTCCAACACTTCCGGGAGCAGCTCTTCGCCGTGTTTTGCCTCGAACTCTTCCCAGGAGAGGTTTACATAGTCATTTGCAAGATCCAGCGTATCCATGATATCACGCTCATTTGCACCATCAAATACCGGAGTTGCAATGTTAAATCCAAGCGCTTTTGCCGCAAGGCTTAAATGAATCTCCAGGACCTGCCCGATATTCATACGGGAAGGTACGCCCAGCGGATTCAGCACGAT
>CAYROM010000087.1:0-1676 GCA_964425905.1 uncultured Lachnobacterium sp.
CCCGCGGTATCATCGACGCGATCTTAAGCGGTGATATTCTGAATGCACCTACAAAGAAGATTCCGTACTTCAACTTTGAAGTTCCGACAGAGCTTCCGGGTGTGGACACAAACATTCTTGATCCGCGCAACACTTATGCAGACGCTTCCGAATGGGAGACAAAAGCAAAAGACCTGGCAGCAAGATTCGTTAAGAACTTTGCAAAATACGAAGGCAACGAAGCCGGAAAAGCTCTCGTTTCCGCCGGTCCTGAATTATAATATCACAAATATTAAGGAATGCCGCAAAAGGCGGTCCCGATGAGGAAACAATTCCAATATACAGAACGGCATAGCCAAAAGGCTATGCCGTTCTGTTTTTTCTTTTCCTATTACATTTCACGACATTAGGTGTATACGCGACCATTGCCGTTCAATAGTTTTATATCATGTCAATGCAAACGCATGGGGAAGCAGTTCCCCCAATAAAATTTTCTGATAATCCCCTTTATGGTTACACATCAAAACCGTAAAATCCGGCTGACAGAATTCCGCCATAACCTGACGGCATACCCCACAGGGAGCCGTGAATGTCTCACTGTCACTGATGATGGCTATCGCCTCAAAGGATCTCTGCCCTTCGGATACAGCTTTAAATATTGCAGTACGCTCCGCACAATTGGTCGGTCCGTATGCTGCATTCTCAATATTGCAGCCTGTATAGACTGTTCCATCCTTACACAAAAGCGCTGCTCCCACGCGAAAACCGGAATATGGTACATAAGCAAACTCCCTGGCAGCATCCGCCGCCCGGATCAACTTTGGAATATCCATTTTTTACTCTCCATCCTGCAGCATCTGGATCGCACTGCTTGTCCCGATCCTGCTGCATCCGGCTTTGATAAAACTTTCCATATCTTCCCTGGAACGAATCCCCCCGGCAGCTTTAATCTTGATGTCCGGTCCGATATGTTCTTTCATCAATTTCACATCTTCCAGCGTGGCGCCTCCGGTTCCAAATCCGGTAGAGGTCTTAATATAATCAGCGCCTGCTCTTGTCACCGCCTCACACATCCGTATCTTCTCTTCCTCGGTCAGATAGCAGGTCTCAATAATAACTTTCAGGATATGACGCCCTGTTTCTTTCTTCAACAGCCTGATCTCCTCAGTCACTTCATCAAACTGCTGATTTTTTACCATGCCGATATTGATTACCATATCAATCTCATTCGCGCCATCCAAAATAGCCTGACGTGTCTCCGCCAGCTTTGCCTCTGTGTTCGCATTACCCAGAGGAAATCCCACAACTGTACAAATATTCAGTTCCGGAAAATGCATATGCGCCCGCTTTACATAACTGCTTGGAATACACACCGACGCCATCCGAAAAATACGTGCCTGTTGGCACAACTGCTCAACATCTCCCCATGTTGTAAATGCTTTCAAGGCAGTATGGTCCACATACCTGTATAATTCTTCTTTTTTCATATAATAATACCTCTTTTTCACGAATAGTATTATATTAATATATTTTTCTCAAAAAATCCATACTTTCTTGCAAAAAAAATCAAAGGACGCTCATAAATGAGCATCCTCTGATTCTTGTTAACTATATAAATCCTAATAACCCGCTTTTTTATAACTATTTATTATTTGCAGCCTGCTCTGCCATCCAGTCTTTGTTGTACTTGTGATCTT